>DDTA01000028.1 GCA_002344285.1 Myxococcales bacterium UBA2376 | reverse complement strand
CCGCACACCGGGCACGCCTCGCCGTCCCGCAGCTCGGCCCGCGCCGCCTCGTGCCCGGCCGCCTTGCGCAGCCGCGCCAGCGTGTCCTCGGCCTCGGCGCGCGCTGCCGCCTCGCGCGCCAGCCGCCCGCCGACCTCGCCGATCTCGACGACCGCCGCCTCGTGCTCGTGCTGCGCCGTGGCCGCCGCCGCGGCGAAGCGCGCCTCCTCGCCCGCCGCCCGCCGGGCGCCCTCGGCGATCCCCGCGAGCGTCGCCACCGCCGCCGCGCGACGATCCGCGCGCTCCAGCGCGCGCTCCGCCGGGACCAGCGGCGCCTCGCGCGCCTGCGCCTCCGCCGTCTCCGCCTCCGCCCGGGCGCGCTCGTGCGCGGCATGCGCCGCCGCCGCGACCTCCTCGGCCTTCGCCTGCGCCTCGTCGGCCGCGAGCATCTCGGGCGCGAGCGCATCGAGCGTGCGCCGCACGCCCTCCAGCGCCGCCTTCGCCACCACGACGCGCTCGAACACCGCGCGCCACCGCGCCGGATCCCTGGCCATGCGCACGTGCGCCTCGCGCGCGCCGAGCCAGCGCTCGCCGTCGGCGACCACCCGCGCGGCCGCAGCCTCCTCCTCGACGAGCGCCCGCGCCCGCTCCGACGCCGTCGTCGCGCGCGCACGCGCCGCCGTCGCCTCGGCCGTCGCCGCCGTCGCCCGCCGCGCCGCCGCCGCCACCTGCGCGTCGAGCACGCGCGCCCGCGCCAGCTCCGGCGCCGCCGCCGCCGCGAGCCGCGCCGCCTCCGTCACCTGCGCGCGCGCCGTCTCCGCCCGTGCCGCCGCCGCGACGTCCTGCGTCGCCGCCTGCGCCCGCGCCGCCTCCGCCTTCTCGACGGCCTGCTCCGCGAGCACCATCGCCGTCGCCGCCTCGCCCCGCGCGCGCCACGGCTCGCGCACCGGCGCCACCCGCTCGACCGCCGCGATCTCGCGCGCCGTCGCCTCGGCCGCCGCCCGCCGCGCGCGCGCGTCCTCGGCCGCCGCGTCACCGCGCGTCACCTCCGCGCGCAGCGCCGCCGCGCGCTCGCGCCAGGCGCTCGCCGCCGCCAGCGCGCTGGCCGTCGCCTTGCCGGCCTCGACCTCGGCCCGCGCCGCCGCCTCCGCCGCCAGCGCCGCCGCGCGCGCGTCGTCGTCCAGCACGACGATCCGGGCGACCTCGTCGGCGAGCCGCCGCCGCTCCTCGCCGAGCGTGCGCGCCTTCGCGAACGCCGCCTTCGACAGGTCGCCGTAGATGCGCGTGCCGGTCATGCGCTCGAGCAGCTCGGCGCGCTCGCTCGCCGACGCCTTGAGGAAGCGCGAGAACTGGAACTGCGCGAGCAGCGCCGAGCGGCAGAACTCGTCGTACGTGAGCCCGAGCGCGTCGCGGATCGCCGCCAGCGTCTCGGTGCGCGTGCCGCCGAGCACGACGCCGTCGTCGAGCCGCACCAGCTTCATGCGCTGGTCCTGCCACCGCCCGTCGAGCTTCTTGCGCGCGCGCTGCACCTCCCACCGCGCGCGGTACCGGCGCCGGTCGCGGCCCTCGAAGTCGACCTCGGCCCAGCCCATCGCCTCGCCGTTGCGCACGAGCGCGCGCACGTCGCTGGTCCCGAGCCGCTGCTTCTCGTCGTCGCCGTGGCCGACCTTGAACGTGCTGTGACCCTCGAGCCGCGGCGTCTTGTCGAAGAGCGCGGCGCACATCGCGTCGAGCAACGTGGTCTTGCCGGCGCCGGTCTCGCCGACGATGGCGAAGAGCCCCGCGCCCGCCAGCGGATCCGAGTCGAGCGCCACCTCGAAGCGCCCCGCCAGGCTGGCGAGGTTCTGGCCGCGGATGGCGAGGATCTTCATGACACAGCTTCCACTTCCCGCAGGAGCTGCTCGAACGCCGCCATCACCGCCGCCGGCACGTCGCCCTGGTGGTCGCGCCGCCACCGGCGCCGCAGCACCTCGCGGGGATCGAGCTCGGAGAGCGCCTCCGGCGGCGGCCCGTCGCCGAGCGCGCGCCGATCGCCGGTCAGCTCGGGCGAGATCTTCACCAGCCGCGCGTGCTTGCCGCGCATCGCGCGCTCGACCTGCGCGCGCAGGTGCGGCTCCGGCTTCTCGAGCCGCACGCGCACCTCGACGTAAGGTGCGAGCTCGCGCTCGGCGCCGGGGCCGGCCTCGGGCAGCTCGGCGAGCGCCGCCAGCACGTCCTCGAGCGGCGCCGCCACGCGCGGCACGCGCACGAGCTGCACCAGGCGCGGCACCGGCAGCGCGCGGATCCCCGTCGCGCGCTCGCCGTCGAGCTCGAAGACGACGACCTGGTGCTTGTAGTCGGCCTCGCCCATGGCGAGCGGGATGGGCGAGCCGGCGTACCGCACGTGCTCGCTGCCCACGCGCTGCGCCTTGTGCAGGTGCCCGAGCGCGACGTACGCGAGATCGTCGCCGAGCGCGCCCGCCCCGATCGCCTCGATCCCGCCGACCGTGATCCGCCGCTCCGACATCCACGACGGCTCGCCGCCGCTCACGTGCAGGTGGCCCAGCGCGATGATCGCCTGCCCCGGCTCGCGCACCGCGCGCGCGTACCCGAGGGCCTCCGCGTACACTGCGTTCACCGCGTCACCGTCGTCGTTCGCCAGATCGCCCGGACGCAGGAACGGCACGGCCACCGCCCACGCCGCCACGCGGCCGTCGGCGCGCGGCAGCGGCACGACGACGCGCTCGACGTCGATCGAGCCATCGGTCCGCCGCGGCAGCGCCCCGACCACGTGCGCGCGCACGCCGGCCATGAGCGGCGCCGGCGCGACCAGCCGCGCCGGCGAGTCGTGGTTGCCGGCGATCACGACCGTGGTCATCGCCGGCCGCCGCCGGTGCGCCTCGGCGAGGAACTCGTACCAGGCCGCCTGGGCGCTCGCCGGCGGGTTGCCGCCGTCGAACACGTCGCCGGTGACGAGCAGCGCGTCGATCTCCTCGGCGACGAGGACCTCGAGGAGCCAGAGGAGGAACGCCCGGTGCTCGCGCTCGCGCGGCAGGTCCAGGAGCAGGTGCCCCAGGTGCCAGTCGGAGGTGTGCAGCACCCGCATCCGACCATCGATATCACCGCCCCCTGATCCTCT
Source organism: Myxococcales bacterium UBA2376 (assembly GCA_002344285.1). Lineage (GTDB taxonomy): Bacteria > Myxococcota_A > Polyangia > Haliangiales > Haliangiaceae > UBA2376. The sequence continues at coordinate 33,631 of DDTA01000028.1, read as the reverse complement.
TTTCTGGGCCCGCCCCCCGCGCCATCCTCGGAAATCCACGGCGCGCGACGGCCCAACACCGAGCAATCTCGAGCACATGCCCGTGGCCCGCGCCTTGCTGAACGGCAACCACATGCGCCTCGCCTTCGCCGCCGTGGTCCTCGCCGCCCTGCCCGCCTGCACCATCTACTGGGGCGGCGACGACGACATCATCTGCCCGGCCGGCGACCAGGAGCCCGGGCTCGATCCCGGCCTGGTGAACCCGTACACGCTCCAGTGCGAGACGTTCGGCAACGGCGGCTGCGGCTGCGGTCCCTGCCCGCGCGACAGCAACACGGCGCTCGAGACCAACGAGGAGGCCGACGCGATCGCCTTCCCGAGCTGGGGCTCGTGCGCGTCGGCGTGCATCGGGCTCTCCGAGTACGAGTGCATCGTGACCCCGGCGTGCCGCACCACCTACGACTACGCGTGCCTCTTCACCGACGGCCCGTGCCCCGCGCTCACCCCGTTCCTCGGCTGCTATCCCGTCGACACCACCGGCCCGGTGAACGGCACGTCGTGCGAGAACCTCGACGCGTGGGAGTGCTCGCGCCACGATGACTGCCTGGCCGCGTACTCGCCCGACATCGGCTTCCGCGTGTGCGCGCCCGAGCTCGTCCCCGAGTGTCCGCCCAACGCCGATTGCGGCTGAGGCGTCCCGCCGGGTCGCGCTACCATGCCCGGGTGCGTGCCTGGCTCGCGCCTGTCGTCGTCGCCGCCCTCGTCGCCGGCGTCGCCGCGTGCGCCGACGAGCCGTTCCGCTGCCCCGAGCCCCGCATCGCGCTCCGCAACCCGACGACGCTCATCTGCGAGCAGTTCCACGTCCCATCGGCGGCGTGCCCCGACGAGCTCGAGCCCCCGACCTGGGCGGCGTGCAGCGCGTGCGCGGACATCGACGTCCAGTCCGAGTGCCTGGAGACGCCGGGGTGCCGCGCGACCTACGACAACTGCCACCTGCTCGACGAGCCGTGCCTCGGCGGCCGGGTCTTCATCGGCTGCGTCGGTGTGGACCGCGCGGGGCCGGTCGAGGGCGCGTGCGACGGGATGGACGCGCAGGACTGCTCGTCGCGCGACGACTGCGCCGGCTGGTACCGCCACCACCCGACGTGCAACCAGGAGGACCCGCCCGATCCGCGCCCGTCGTTCTTCCAGCCGCAGAACGGGACGTGCGTGATGGTGTTCTCGGGCTGCCTCGACGAGCCGACGTCGCCGATCTCGTGAGCGCGCCGGCCGCGCGCGCTACTTGAGGTAGGGCGGCGGCGCGGTCCCGGCGGCGAGCGCCGGCTTCTTGCGCGAGCGCCGGGTCAGCTCGAGGTCCTCGCGGGTCAGCGGCGGGCGCTCGACCACCTCGGCGACCGGGACGGTCGAGCCGTCGACGTGCAGCGCCGACAGCATCGAGCGCACCGGGTGCCAGATCCCGCCCTCGTCGCGGGTGACGGCGACGGTGATTCCTGGACACAGCTGACACGCCAGCTCGATCTGCTCGAACACCGTCCCGGCGAAGCGCGCGATGTCGGACGCGTGCGCGCGCACCCGGCGCTGCTCGAGCACGGCGCCATCTCGGTCCTCGATCGTGAGCAGCGCGATGAGCTCCATCTGGAACACGCGCGCGTTGGGGTCGACGACGAGCGCCTCGTCGTCCTCGACCACGAGCGAGACTCGGCGCTCGAGCGTCACCAGGATCCGCAGCGGGTCGCCGCGACGAGCGCCAACCCACGGGACCGCCATCGGCTGGGTGATGCGAGGTGCGAACGTCATGACTGCCCCCCTGGATAGAGCAAGCCGCGGACCAGATGTGAAGGCGCTACGCGGGCCGGTCGGGCTGGTTACGCCGCGTGCGCTCATGAGACACGCGTGAGACAGCTCGCGTATCCCGGTCCCATGCGATTGCCGTCGAATGCCGGCGCCGACCGATCGAGGACCGGCGCTCACGCCGTCAGGCGCAGCGCCTGGACGATAATTGCACCCACATCGAACACGAGCCGGGCCGTAAGGCTGCCCGCGATCCGACCGCCGCTGGTCACGTAGATCGCGCCGAGCCCGAGACTGGTCACGAAGACCCCCAATCGAAAACCAGCCGCGGTGGGTGACACCGCTGCCTCGATCACCGCCGCGACCGCGATCCCGCCGAGGAGCGCGAGGGCCCGCGGGTCAGCCCGGGTATGGAGATACCCGGCCACCCGGTCGAGGAGCCAGCGGCGGAAGACCAGCTCCGACGCCAGGGCGAGGGCGACGGCGACGAGCGCGACGGTGGCGGCGAGCTGGAAGGAGCCGCGAACGACCGGGTCGGTGGTCCACTCGACCGAGCGGGTGGACGTCGCGAGGAGCGCCGGCGAGAGGAGGAAGGCGGCGCCGAGGGCGACGCCCCCGGCGAGCGCGCCGCCGAGCGCCGACCAGGCCGCGCCGCGATCGCCGTCGCGGGTCGCGAACCAGCGCCGGCCGTGGAGCGCGAGCGCGATCGACGCGACCACGAGGAGCAGGATGAGCCCGAGCTTGCCGCCGAGGACGATCGCGGCGACGACGCCGAGCGCCTCGAGGGCGACGGCGACGCGCGAGCGGGCGGACATGCATGAAATGGTAGACCGGAACGGGCGCGGGCACGGGCGCGGGCACGGGCACGGGTTACAGTCGGCGCGTGGAAACCCGTGCGCGCCTCGAGGTGCGCGGCCTGCGCGTCGCCTTGCCCGACGGGCGCGTGCTCATCGACGACCTGTCGCTCGCCGTCGCGCCCGGCGAGGTCGTCGTGCTGCTCGGCGGCAGCGGCGCTGGCAAGTCGACGTTCGCGCGGGTCCTGTTCGAGCCCGACGAGCTCGCGCGCGGCGGCTGGGACGTGCGCTCGGAGCAGCTCGCGCTCGACCGCGACGACCTCGGGCTCGTGCCCCAGCGGGGCGCGCTCTTCGATCACCTCGACGTCGCCGGCAACCTCGAGCTGGCGCTGTCACACGCGCGGCCGGCAGACGGCGGCGAAGGCGGCGGCGAAGGGGTGGGCGGTGACGCCGCGGCGTGGCTCGCGCGGGTCGGGCTCGACGAGAACGTCGCGCGGCGCGGGACGGCGGTCGGCTCGCTCTCGGGTGGACAGGCGCAGCGCGTCGCGGTCGCGCGCGTGCTGGCCAGCCGCCGTCGCCTCCTGTTCCTCGACGAGCCGTCGGTGGGCCTCGACCCGCACCGCGTGCGCGCGCTGGCGCGGCTCATCCGTCAGCAGGTCTCGGCGCTCGGCATCTCGGCGATCGTCGTCACCCACGACATCGCGCTCGCCGCCGGCGTCGCCGATCGTCTGTTCCTGCTCTCGCTCGAGCACCGGCGCCTCGAGCAGCTCTTCCCCGGCGAGTGGCCCGGCCCGCTCGAGGCCGACGGCGTCGCCGAGAGCGTGCGCGGCCACTGGCTGCTCGCGCTGGAGGACGCGCTCTGCGATCATCTGGAGGAGCACGGCGAGACGCCGCCGCCGCGCGGGCCGGCGAGCGCGCGCCCGTGGTGGCGACGCGCGGCCGCGGTCGCCGAGCCGTTCCTGCGCCCGTTCGCCGTCGCGGCGTGGTCGCTGCGCCATCTCCCGGGGCAAGTGGTGCGCCGCCCCCGCGACGCGGCCACCGTCGCGCGCCGCGTCGTCGCGCAGACGCTCCTGCGCCCGCTCCTCTTCTACGCGATCGTCAGCGTGCTCATCGGCTACACGGTGCTCTACGTCGTGAGCGAGATCGGCGGCGCCGGCGTGCGGCCCGACGCGCTGCTGCGGCAGATCGGCGGCGCCCACATCATCGCGCTGGCGCCGGCCCTGTCGGCGATCCTCTTCGTCGCCGCGTCCGGCAGCGCGACCAACGCGTGGCTCGGCTCGATGGGGCTCGGCCGCCAGACCGTCGCGCTCGAGGCGCTGGGCGTGAACCAGCGCGCGTACCTGTGGGCGCCGGCGTGGACCACGGTCGCGCTCGCGTACCTGTGCGTCGCCGCGGTGTTCGCGCTCGGGACGATCGCCGGCGGCATGCTCGTGTGCCGCTCGCTGGGCATGAGTGATCCGTGGCCGCTGCTCACCGCGGAGATCGTGGACCCGCGTCCCGAGCGCGCCGCGTACACGGCGCGCGCCTGCTTCCTGGTGTGGATGTACGCGTGGGGCATCGCGTCCGACGTCGTGGCCAAGGGCTCGGCGCCCAAGCCCGACGCCGACGCGGTCACGCGCGGCATGACCGCGAGCGTCGTCTCGTGCACGCTCTGGGTCGTCGCGCTCGAGCTGGTGACGGTGATCTGGGTGCTGCGCTGACGCGGCCGGCGCTCAGCCGGCGCTGGCCGTCGCCGCCGCGCGCTCGTCGACGAGCGCGATCGCGCGCCCGAACAGCTTCGCCATCCGCCGCGCCACGAGCGGCGTGAGCAGCCGGCCCAGCACCGGGATCGCGATGCGGAACGTCGTGGTCAGGACCACGTCGCAGCCGGTCGCCGTCGGCGTCAGCTCGACGAGCCCGCCCCGGTGCTCGATCGGCGGCCGGCTCCTGATGATGCGATAGCCGAGCTTGTGGGGCCGCTCGAACAGCGTGATCTCCTCCTCGAACCACGCGCCCGTCACGCCGATGCGCCGGATCGCGCCGACGCCGTTGGGCTCCGTGACGCCCGGCCTCGTGAGCTCGGACGACTCGATCCCGGGGAACGAGGCGTAGCCCGCGTGATCCGCGAACACCTCGAACGCCCGCTCCGCCGACACCTTCAGCGACCGCTCGACCCGGATCGTCTTCATCGCGCGGACGATAGCACCCACCGGCCGCCGGTCGTGACGCGCGAGCGCGACGCCTGAGGGATTGTGAAACAATCCCGTTTCCGTGCAGAGTGCCCGAGCCATCCTGGCGAGGAAACTCGATCAACTGAGTCTGGGAATCGATTGATTCCCAGACTCTGCGCTCAGCGCAGGAGCGCGACCGCGACGAGCGCCGCGAACGCCGCGAGGGCGAGCAGGAGCAACGTGCGTCCGCCGCCGGCGCCGTCGCCGTCGCCGTCGCGCCGCACCCGCGCGCGCGCCGCCGGCAACGACGTCGACGCCGGGTCGGCGCCGGCCCACCCGACGTCGTGCGGGCTCGGCTGGTCACCGACGAGCACGTGGACGAACAGATCGCCGCGCGGCGCGTCGGGCCCGACGCAGGCGCCGGCGCCGGCGATGCGGATCGACGAGCCGTGCGTGATCCCGGCCGGCACGGCGACCGAGACCTGCGCGACCGCGTCGACGACGCCGCGGGCGTCACACGTCGCGCACGGGTCGGCGAACACGCGCTTGCGACCGCGACAGCCGCCGCACACGGTCTGCACCGTGAAGAACCCCTGGGTGTGCTCGCGCCGGCCCGTCCCGTCGCAAGCGTCGCACGCCGTCGCGACCGCGTCGGGCGTGGCACCGCCGCGACCCTCGCACGCGTCGCAGCGCTCCGCGCGACGCACGTCGACGAGCCTCGTCACGCCGGCCGCCGCGTCGTCGTCGGTGATGCGCAGATCGACGGCGAGCGCGCCGGCGCCGCCACCGGGGACGCCCCCGCCGAAGATCTGCTCGAACAGCTCGGCGACGTCCGTGCTCACACGCGCATCGTAGCGCGTGTAGATTCTCCGGCATGGCGTATTCGCCGGTGCACCGCCACGGGCCGATCGAGCAGGTCTTCGACGACGTCTGGCACGTGACCGGCGAGTTCCCGATGGGGCCCGGCATCCGCGTGCCGCGCAACATGACGATCATCCGCGAGGGCGCGCGGCTCGTGCTCGTCAACTCGGTGCGGCTCTCGGCCGAGGGCGAGGCCGCGCTCGACCGGCTCGGCAAGGTCACCGACGTGGTGCGGCTCGCCGGCGGCCACGGCGCCGACGATCCGTACATGCAGGCGCGCTACGGCGCGACGATGTGGGCGCCCGGCGGCGTGAAGAAGGATGGCGTCACCTACCGCGAGCTCACGGCGCACACGTCGCCGCTCGGCGACGCGACGCCGTTCCTCTTCGCGCACGGGCGCCACCCCGACGCCGCGCTCGTCGTCGCGCGCGACGGCGGCATCCTCGTCAGCTGCGACGCCTACCAGCACTGGACGCGCTACGACGAGGGCTCGTTCCTCGGCGGCCTCGCGTCGCGGCTCATGGGCTTCCGCGGCCCGGTCATCGGCGGCCCGTGGGCGAAGCGCATGGGCGACGGCGTGTACGCCGACTTCGCGCGGCTGTGCGAGCAGCCGTTCCGCCACCTGCTCACCGGGCACGGCACGCCGCTGCGCGATCGCGCGCGCGACGAGCTGCCGGGCGCGATGAAGCAGCGGTTCGGGCGCTGATGCGCGCCGCGGCCAAGGCAGGGCTCGCGACGGCCGCGGGGATCGCGCTCGCCGCCGCGCACGCCGCGCTGGTGCCGGTGCTCGTCGACGCGACCGGCCGCCCCGGGCTCGAGGTGCGCTGGCCGGGACCGCTCGTCGCCGAGCGCGCCGCGGCGGGCACGCCGAGCACGCCGGCCGTCGCCTCGCAGGACGGCGGCGCGCCGGGGCTGGTGTGGAACCGCTGGACGGTGCGCTACCGCGGCGGCGTCGAGCGGTCGGTGGGCGCGGTGCAGCTCGTCGGGCCGTTCCAGGATCCGGCGGCGCCGCCGTGCGGCGGACGGCTCGTCGTCGGGCAACGCCTGCTCGACGACGGCCGCGACGGGCCGCCGGCGGCCGGCACGATCGCGGCGATCATCGCCGACGAGCTGGCGCGCGAGCTCGCCGGCCAGGCGTTCGTCGGCGCGGGCGCCTTCGTGCGCGTCGACGACGTGCGCGCGGCGTGGGCGACGTTCGTCGATCATCCGCTCGAGGTCGCGCTGTTCCCGAAGGCGGCCTTCCGCGCGCCGGCGCCGGTGGGCTACTTCCGCGCGACGGCGGTGATCGTGTTCGACCGCGTGCGGGTACCGGTGGTGATCGGCGCGGTGCCGCGTCTCGATGCCACCACCGGCGTCGGCGCCGCCGGCGGCGCCGGCACGCTCGGCTTCACCGTCGGCGTGCGCGCGCGCCTGGACTTCGGCAACCGCACGCTCGACTGGCTCAACAGCCGCGTCGGCGGCGATCAGCTGCTCACGCGCGCGGTCTCGGCCCAGCTCGACACCGCGCTCCTCGCCGCGCTCGGCGCGCCGCCGCCGCTCGAGCTGCCCGGCGGGCGCCGGCTCATCGTCGAGCTCTGCGCCGACCGCGCCGTCGACGTCGCCGAGGGCGCGTGGGCCGCGGTGCCGCTGCGCTGGAAGCTCGGCGGCGCGGTGCCCGACCCGGCCGGCGGTCCGCCGATCCGGCCGCCCGCGCGCGGGCCGGTCGCGTTCACGCCGCCCGCACCCGACGCGGCGATCACCCTCGATCTCGATCTCGACGCCCTCGACGGGCTCCTCTTCGAGCTGTGGCGCACCGGCTGGCTCGACCAGCGTCTCGACGAGATCGCGGCGCACGCGCGCTTCAACCAGAACGAGATCGTGGCGACGTACCTGACGCTCCGGCTCGCGCCCCTGCGCCTCCTGCTGCCGCCCACGCTGCGCCCGATCCCCGGCGGCGGGCTCGCGCTCGACCTCGCGCTGCGCGTCGACATCGCCGATGGCCGCCTGGTCACGCCCGGCCAGGCCTGGGCGACGCTCGCGCTCGCGCTGCGCGCGGACGCCGACACGTTCATCGAGGCCGACGTCGGCGTCACCGCGCTCGAGCTCTCCTGCGAGCCTTCGCCCGGCCGCATGCGCCCGTGCTACGGCGACGTGGTCGCCGCGATCCGCGACGCGGCGCCCGGCGCCCACGCCCGGCTCGCCGGCGCGCTCACCTCGGCGCTCACCGGTGTGTTCGCGCCGCGCCGCCTCGACGCCGCCGGCTCGCCCGCGGCGCTCGACGTCTCCGGCGCACGCGCCCGCATCGTCGCGACCGGCGCCGGCGGCGCCGACCGCTTCGTGCGGATCTCGATGAACGGGACGCTCAGCCCGCGCCCCGCGCCGCCTCGCTGACCGGGGACTCGTCGCGCTTCTTCAGGAACAGTCCGCTCTCGTCGAGCGCCTGCTCGAAGTCGCCGTCGCCCGTACACGGCGTCACCGTGTTCATGAAGCGCTCCTTCATCGCGGCGTGGTCTCGCTCGATCGACTCGCGGCGCTCCTCGAGGAGCGCCACCAGCTCCGGGTCCCGGGTCATGCGGCGGATCGCGTCGGCGTCCTCGGTCGCCGCGAACGCGCGCACGCGCGCGGCCAGGGCGCGGCAGTCGCCGTCGGCGGGCCCCATCGCGTCGACCATCTTCTCGAACGACGCCAGCACGGCGGCGACCCGCTCGTCCTCGGACGTCCCGGCCGGAGAGGCGGCGCCGGCGCCTTCGACGGACGCCGGGTCGCGGGGCCCGGGCGAACCGGTGGAGGAGCTACATCCGACGAGGGCGGCGAGGAGGATCGCGGGGGTGATGCGCATGAGGTTCGTATATCCCGCGCGCGCCCGAGCTCGCGCGGCACATCCGGGCAACGATCGAACGCCGGGCCCGGTGATACAGTACGCGACACGATGATCGGCACGATCCTCGACGGTACCTATCGTGTGGTCCGGCTGATCGGCGAGGGTTCGACCGGCGAGGTCTACCTGGTCGAGCACATCCACATCGGACGACACGAGGCGATCAAGGTCCTGCGGCCCGAGATCGCGGCCGACGCGCGCCTCGCCTCGCGCTTCCGCCGCGAGGCCCGCGCGATCAACCGCCTGCGCCACCCCAACATCATCGGCATCTACGACTTCGGGCGCCTGCCGGATGGTCGCCTCTACCTGACGATGGAGCACGCCAACGGCGAGACGCTCGACGGCGTCCTGCGCCGCACCGGCCGGCTCGACGTCGTGCGCAGCCTGTACGTCCTCCACCAGCTCGCGAGCGCGATCGATCACGCGCACTCCCACGGCGTCGTGCACCGCGACCTCAAGCCGCACAACTTCGTCCTCATCGAGGACAAGCACCGCAACGACGTCATCAAGATCCTCGACTTCGGGCTGGCCAAGGTGCTCAACCCCGGCGGCGAGCACGACGAGCTGACCCTGCGCGGCGAGATCTTCGGCACCGCCGAGTACATGGCGCCCGAGCGGCTGGCGCCCGGCCCCGACGATCCGCGCAGCGATCTCTACGCGCTCGGCTGCATCGCGTTCGAGCTGCTCACCGGCAAGCCGCCGTTCACCGGACCGCGCGCGCTGGTGATGGCGTCGCACATGCAGACGCCGCCGCCGTCTCTCGGCCGCGCGTTCCCCGGCATCCCGGGGATCCTCGACCTGATCGTGCAGCAGCTGCTCGCCAAGGACCCGGCGCAGCGCATGCAGTCGGGCAAGCAGCTCGTGAGCGCGCTCGAGCAGGTGCCCGGCTTCCCGCGCTCGTCGACGCCGGGGCGCGCGGGCCGGCTGTCGATCGCGCCGCCGGTCGGTCCGGCGGCCGTCGCGCCCCACGTCGAGGTGCACGACGAGGTCACGCTGCGCGAGCGCGCGGGCGCGCCCAGGCAGATGGCCTACGCCGAGACCGCGGCGGCCGCCACCGACGAGGTCCGCGACGAGGTGTTCAGGGCGCTGGTGTCGCTCGCCGAGGAGACGAGCGACCTCTATCCCGGCGACGGCGCGCTCACGATGATGCTCGTCGACCTCGAGCGCTTCGAGGCGGACCGCGCGCGCTTCCGGCGCGATCGCGCGCTGCTCGAGGAGCGCCACGCCAGCGCGGCGCAGTCGGTGCGCGAGCGCGAGGGCTCCTTGCGCTTCGCGATCGCCGAGCTCCGCTTCGAGCGGCAGCGCAAGGACCAACCGCCGACCGAGACGCAGGCGAAGGATCTCGACTTCCAGATCGCGCAGCTCGACGGGCGCGTCCGCGAGCTGACGCTCGCCCTCGGCCACGAGCTGGCGGCGCTCGACGAGCGCGGCATCGAGCTCGCCGCCGCCGAGCACGACAACGAGGTGGCGCGGCTCGAGGCTCACCGCCGGCTGCGCGGCGCGCTGGCCGATCGGCTGGGCGCGCTCGGCGACGCCGCGGGCGAGCTGTCGAGCAAGTTCGCGGTCGTGGGCCCCGCGATCCAGGACATGCTTGACAGTTCCGGATCGAATCCATAGATAGAACGTTCGTAGAGGAAGCCATGCGTCCGCACGTTCACACCCGGAAGCTCCGGCCGCTTCTCGCGGCGCGCGCCCTGCGCGCGTGTGATTACGCGATGCTGTGCTTCACGCCCGCGGCTGAGTAGCCCGCGCCCTGGCGTGGCCGATCTTCGTGCCGCGCCTCGACGCGGGTGATCCGCTCACACCCCCGAGCCCGAGTCCGGCCCGTGCCCGTGCCCGTGCCCGTGCCCGTGCCCGATCTTCTCTCTTCCATCCGGCGGACCACGTCCGTGGTCCGCAGAGACCACCGTCATGCCCAGAACATCCCGAGAACGCATCCGCAACCTCGGCATCATCGCCCACGTCGACGCCGGCAAGACCACGCTCACCGAGCGGGTCCTGCTCTACACCGGTCGCATCCACGCGGCCGGCGAGGTCCACACGGGCACCGCCCACACCGACTTCCACCCGCTCGAGCAGGCCAAGGGCATCACGATCCTGGCGGCCGCGGTGACCTGCGACTGGCGCGATCACCGCTTCCACCTGATCGATACCCCGGGCCACGTCGACTTCACGATCGAGGTCGAGCGCTCGCTGCGCGTGCTCGACGGCGCCGTGGTCGTGCTCGACGGCGTCGCCGGCGTCGAGCCGCAGACCGAGACGGTGTGGCGCCAGGCCGACCGCCACGGCGTGCCGCGCCTCGTGTTCGTCAACAAGCTCGATCGCGTCGGCGCCGATGTCGCGCGCTGCCTCGCCGAGCTCGAGACGCGCCTCGGCGCGCGCCCCGTGCCGATCAACTGGCCCGTGTACGAGGGCGACGCGCTCACCGGCGTCGTCGATCTGGTGGCGCCGCCTCTCGGCGCCGAGCTCTCTGACAACCTGCGAAGGCATCGCGACCGCCTGCTCGAGGTCGCGGCCGATCACGACGACGCCGTCATGGCGGCGCTCGTCGACGGCCGCGTGCCGGAGCCGGCGGCCGTGCGCCGCGGCCTGCGCGCCGCCACCGTCGCCGCTCGTGCGGTGCCGGTCGCATGCGGCTCGGCCTACCGCTACGTCGGCGTCGAGCCCCTGCTCGACGCGGTGGTCGACTACCTGCCGTCGCCCGACGACCGTCCGGCGGCGCCCGAGACGATCGGCGCGCCGCTCGCCGCGCTGGCCTTCAAGGTCACGTTCGACGAGCACGGGCAGAGCACGTTCGTCCGCGTCTACACCGGCGCGCTCGCCAAGGGCACGCCGGTCGTGGGCTCGAAGAGCGGCAAGACGATGCGCCTCGGACGCCTCGTCCAGCTCGTGGCCGACAAGCGGCTCGAGGTCGAGCGCCTCGAGGCCGGCGAGATCGGCGTGGTCCTGGCCACGCCCATCCTCGGCGGCGAGACGCTCGCCGATCCGGCGCACCCGGTCGCCCTCGAGGCGATCAGCGCGCCGGAGCCGGTCGTGCGCGTCGCGATCGAGCCGGCCACGCGTGAGGACCGCGAGCGTCTCCCGCTCGCGCTCTCGCGCATGGTCGCGGCCGATCCGTCGCTGCGCGTCGAGGCCGACGCCGAGACCGGACAGACGTTGCTCGCCGGCATGGGCCAGCTCCACCTCGACATCGCGGTGGAGCGGCTCGCCGGCGAGCACCACGTGCGGGTCGGCACCGGCCGGCCGCGCGTCGCCTACAGGTCGACGCTCGGGCACACGGTGCGGCGCGAGCACAGGCACGTGAAGCAAGGCGGCGGCCCCGGTCAGTACGCGCACGTCGTCGTCGAGGTCGGGCCCGCCCCGCGAGGCGCCGGCCTGGTGTTCGAGGACGCGACGCGCGGCGGGGTCATCCCGAAGCTGTTCGCGCGCGGCGTCGAGCGCGGCGTGCGCGACGCGATGGCCGATGGCCTCCTCGGGGGGCACCCGGTCGTCGACGTGGCGGTGACGCTCGTCGACGGCTCGACCCACGTGAAGGACTCGAGCGAGCTGGCGTTCCAGATCGCCGGCCGCCTCGCGTTCCACGCCGCCGCGGCGGACGCCCAGCCCGTGCTCCTCGAGCCGATCATGGCGCTCGAGGTCACGTGCGGCGACGCCGACGTCGGTGCGGTCGTCGGCGATCTCGGTCGCCGGCGCGCGCAGGTGCTCGGCCTCGATCTGCGTGGCGGCCTCCGGGTCGTCCGCGCCGAGGTCCCGCTCGCCGAGAGCTTCGGCTACGCCGGCGCGCTCGCGGGCCTGACCAGCGGCCGCGGCCGGTTCACGCTCGAGCCCGGCCACCTCGAGGTCGTGCCGCCGGTCGCCCGGCTCCACGCCTCGTGAGCCTTCGCGATCCGCCTGTCGTTCCCGACGGGGCGCGCGCCGATTCGCCGGCGCTCGCCCCGCCGGCATCTTCGGGCGCGTCGAGGCGGAGCTCGTCGCGGAACCACTGGCCCGCGGGGCCGAGCGTGTGCTCCTTGCGCACGGCGGCGTGGATCCAGACCTCGTGCCCGGCCGAGGGCCAGCGCTCGGGCTGGAGGCGGACCAGGTCGCCGCGCGCGAGGTACGGCGCGGCGAACGCGTCGGGGAGGCTGCCCCAGCCGACGCCGCGGCAGAGGAGCTCGGCCTTGGTGGCGAGGTCGGTGACGCGCCAGGTGCGCGCGGCGATCACGCCCTGATCGGCGGTGCGCGGGCCGGCGCGCTCGGAGAGGACGATCTGCGTGTGCTGGGCGAGGACGGCGCTGCGCTGCGGCGCGCGCAGCTGCGCCAGCGGGTGGCTCGCCGCACACACGGGGACGAGGTGGACCGAGCCGAGGTACGTGAGCGTCAGCTCGGCCGGCGACGCACCGACGAGGTTGCAGGCGCCGAGGTCGGCGTCGCCGCGCTGGACGACGTCGACCGCGTCGCGGAGCAGGCCGCGCTCGAGGCGGAGCATCGTCGTCGGGAAGCGATCGCGGAACGCCGTGCAGATCGCGATCAAGCGCTCGTGGGGATAGGCGACGTCGACGACCACGCGGAGCTCGGGCTCGATGCCGCCGCGCAGCTGGGCCGCGCACTCGGTGAGCTCGCGCGCCTGGGCGATCACGAGGCGCGCCTCGGCGGCGAGGCGGTGGCCGGCGGTGGTGAGCGTCGGCGTCTTGCGGCTGCGATCGAAGAGGCGCGAGCCGAGCGCCTGCTCGAGCTGCGCGACGGCGTAGCTGACCGCCGACTGCACGCGCCCGAGGCGCCGGCCGGCGGCGCTGAAGCTGCCCTCGTCGACGACGGCGAGGAACGTGGTGAGCTGGTCGAGGGTGCAGGGCGAGGCTTCCATCGAATCTCTAGATGGATGGTATCGGGTTTTTGTTGAATCTGTTGCTAGATCCGGCTCGGCGGCCAGCGCACGCTCGGGCTCGTGGGACCCGTCCCGAGCACGGTAGGCAGTCTCTTCGCGTCACGCGCGCAGGTCTTGCGCGACGAACGCGCAAGCTCGGACGGGTCGATCACGAGGAGCTACGGCGAGCTGGGCGATCGCGTCGCCCGCCTCGCGGGACATCTCGCGGCGCGCGGCGTCGGCCCGGGCGATCGCGTGGCCGTGCTCTCGCACAACCGCACCGAGTACGTCGAGGTCATCCTCGCCTGCGCGTGGACGGGCGCGATCGCCGCCTGCCAGAACTGGCGCCTCGCCGCGCCGGAGCTCACCCACTGCCTCGACCTCGTCGCTCCGTCCTTGCTGGTGGCGTCGGCGGAGGAGGCGCCGCGCCTCGCGGGTCGCGCCGAGCCGACGCTCGCCTTCGGGGACGACTACGAGGCGGCGCTCGCGTCGGCGACGCCGGCCGCCGCACCGGCGGCGATCGATCCCGAGTCGCCGCTCCTCATCCTCTACACCAGCGGCACGACCGGCCTGCCCAAGGGCGCCGTCCTCAGCCACCGCGCCGAGATCATGCGCAACCTGGTCACGCGCGCCGAGCTCGGCATCGCGCCGCGCGACGCCTACGTCGCGTGGAGCCCGCTCTATCACATGGGCGGCTGCGAGTACTCGCTCGGCACGCTCCTCGCCGGCGGCACGGTGCACGTGGTCGACGGCTTCGACGGCGAGCGCATCGCCGACCTCGTCGAGCGCGAGCTCATCGGCTGGCTCGTGCTCATGCCCGGCATGGTCGGTCGCTTCGCCGACCTGCTCGAGGCGCGCGGCCGCCCACCCCGGGGCGTCCGCATCTGCGGCGTGATGGCCGACCTCGTCCCGCGCGCCGATCTCGCGCGCATCACCCGGCTCCTCGGCGCGCCCTACGTCAACACCTTCGGCGCGACCGAGACCGGCAACCCGCCGGCGTCGTCGAACCTGATCCCCATCGGCGTGGTCCCCGACCGCCTGTCGAAGGAGCAGAGCGCCTCGTGCGAGGTCCGCCTCGTCGACGAGGACGGCCGGGACGTGCCCGACGGGCAGCCGGGCGAGGTGTGGATGCGCGGCCCGACGCTGTTCAGCGGCTACTGGGGCATGGACGACGTCTTCCGCGACGGCTACTTCCCCATGGGCGACGTGCTCGTCCGGAACCCGGACGGCACGCTCGACTTCGTCGATCGCCGCAAGTACCTCATCAAGAGCGGCGGCGAGAACATCTACCCCGCCGAGATCGAGCGCGTGCTGCTCGCCGACCCGCGCGTCGCCGAGGCCGCCGTGGTGCGCCGCCCCGACCCGCGCTGGGGCGAGATCCCGGTGGCGTTCGTCGCCCGCGCCGACGCCTCGCTCACCGCCGACGAGCTCCTCGCCGCCTGCAAGGCGCAGCTCGCCGGCTACAAGAAGCCGCGCGAGATCGTGTTCCTGCCCTACGACGCCTTCCCGCGCAGCGCGTCGGGCAAGGTGCAGCGCCACGAGCTCGAGCGCCTGCTGCCGGAGCCCCCACGATGACCACGACCACCGAGCTCTGTCACGCCACGCCCGAGGACGTCGTCCTGCGCGGCCGCAGCCTCCCGCGCGAGGTCGTCGGCAAGGCGACGTTCACCGAGATGATCTACTTCCTGCTCACCGGCCGCGACCCGACGCCGGCGCAGCGCTCGGTCCTCGACGCGTGTCTGGTGACGCTCATGGAGCACGGCCTCACGCCGAGCGCGATCGCGACCCGCCTCACCTACGGCAGCGCGCCCGAGGCGATGCAGGGCGCGGTCGCCGCCGGCCTCCTCGGCGTCGGCAGCGTCTTCGTCGGGGCCAGCGAGACCTGCGCGCAGCTCCTCGCCCGCATCGCCGCCGCGCCCGACGGCGCCGCCGAGGCGCGCGCCGTCGTCGCCGAGAGCAGGGCCGCCGGCACGCGCCTGCCCGGCTTCGGCCATCCGCTCCACCGGCCGGTCGATCCGCGCACGGTCGCGCTCCTCGATCTCGCCCGCGCCCAGGGCGCGTACGGCCCGTGCTGCACGGCGCTGGCGCACCTGTCGGCCGCCGTCGACGCCGCCGCCGGTCGCGCCATCCCGGTCAACGCGACCGGCGCGATCGCGGCGCTGGTCGTCGACGCCGGCCTGCCCGCCGGCATCCTCCGCGGCATCGCCCTCATCAGCCGCTGCGCCGGCCTCGTCGCGCACGTCGCCGAGGAGCAGGCCGCGCCCGCGATGCGCACGCTCTGGGAGGCCGCCGACGCGGCCGTGCCCTACCAACCGCCGAGCCAGGAGAAGAAGCCGTGACCTCCGGGATCCAGGGACTCCACCACAACGCCTACCGCTGCCGCGACTCCGAGGAGACCCGCGCGTTCTACGAGGACTTCCTCGGCCTGCCGCTCGCGGCGACGCTGCTCATCGGTGAGACCAAGACCGGCCGGAAGTGCGAGCACCTGCACACGTTCTACCGGATGGACGACGGCAGCTTCCTCGCCTTCTTCGAGGCGCCCGGCATGCCGTTCGATTTCAAGGAGCAGCACGACTTCGATCTGCACATCGCGCTCGAGGTCAGCCACGACCACATGCTGGCGATGATGGCGAAGGGCAAGGCGCGCGGCATGGACGTCCGCGGCGTCTCCGACCACCACTTCATCGACTCGATCTACTTTCGCGACCCGAATGGATATGTCATCGAGCTGACCGCCAAGCGGCCCAACCACGACGAGGCGACCGACAACCAGCACAACCACGCGCGCGCCAAGCTCGACGCGTGGCAACGCGACAAGGCGACGTCCTGACCGGACAAGGAGACCCGATGAGCACGCACCTGCACATGCTTCCCCCCAGCGTCAACAACCTCGCCGTGCGCGTCTTCATGCGCGCCGCGGGGCTCCCGTACAGCGAGGAGAACGCCTGGGGCAAGACCCGGACGCCCGAGTTCATGGCCAAGATCCCGTCGCACCTCACGCCGGCGATCGAGCACAGCGATCACCCGCGCGGCGCGATGTGGGAGAGCTGCGCGATCATGATGTACCTCGCCAACCAGAACAACCTGGACGCCCTCTACCCCAAGGACCCAGGCAAGCGCGCGCTCGTCGACAGCGCCAACTTCTACCTGACGGGCACGCTGTACCCGCTGGTCTCGCGCTCGACGTACCCGCGCCTCGGCTTCCCGTGTTACCCGGGCGAGGTCGCCACCTCGGACGCGACCGACGAGCAGAAGGCGACCGCCCGGGCCGCCGCCGAGGCCGCGCTGGCCGAGCCGCTCGAGGTGTTCCGCACGTACTTCGTGCGCGACGGGTTCATCGGCGACGGCGCGTCCCCGACGATCGCCGACATCCGCTTCGCGGCGACGCTCGAGTTCCTCGCCCTGTGTGACACACCGCTGCCGGCGTGGGCCACGGCCTACCTCGGCCGCGTCGAGCAGGCGCTGGGCAAGGCCTACAGCGAGCCCGCCGCCGACGTGCGTGGCTTCGTCGCGTCGGTGCAGAAGAAGGCCTGAGGATCGTGCACGTGGAGACGCTGTCGCGCGAGCCGGACCGCGTGGTGTTCGGGGTCGGGGCGGAGGCCGCCACCGCCGAGCTCCTCGTCGAGCTGGGCGCGCGACGCGTGCTCCTCGTCGCCCAGGATCGCCACACCGAGGGCGCCGAGCGCATCGCGCGCGCGCTCGGCGACCGCGCCGCCGGCGTGTTCACGACCGACCGGCCGCAGGTGCCCGGCGAGGTCGCGGACGCGGCGGTGGCGCGGGCGCGCGACACCGGCGCCGACTGGGTGCTCGCCCACGGCGGCGGCACGCCGATCGGCGTGGCCAAGGCGATCGCGCTCGCCCTGCCGGTCTCGGTGGGCGCCGTGCCGACGACGTACGCCGGCTCCGAGCGCACCAACATCTGGGGCATGACCCGCGACGGCAAGAAGACCACCGGCCGCGACGATCGCGTGCGTCCGCGGCTCGTGGTCTACGACCCGACGCTCACGCTCGCGCTCGACCGCGCGCTCTCGCTCGACAGCCTGTTCAACGCGCTCGCCCACAGCGTGGAGGCCTTCTACGCCGCCGACGCGACACCGGCGCTGCGCCGCGCCGCCGAGGAAAGCTTCGAGCCGCTGATCGCCGGCGTCCGGGCGATCGCGGCGGCGCCGGGTGACCTCGCCGGGCGCGAGCTGGCGCTGCGCGGCGCGGCGCTCGCGTCGATGGCGCTGGGCGGCGCGAGCATGGGGCTGCACCACAAGCTGGCCCACGTGCTCGGCGGAACCTTCGGCACGGCGCACGCGCGCACCCACGCGACGCTCCTGCCCTACGTGCTCGCGTTCAACGCGCCGGCGGCGCCGGCGCTCGTGCGCGCGCTCCATCGCGCGTGGGGCGCCGACGATCCGCCGGCGTTCCTCTACGATCTGCAGCGCTCGCTCGGGCTCGCGACGTCGCTGCGCACGCTCGGGCTCGACGACGGCAAGCTCGACGCGCTCGCCGACGAGGTGCTGGCGGCGACGTACCCCAACCCGCGCCCGATCGATCGCGCGTCGCTGCGCGCGCTCCTCGACGACGCCCTCCACGACCGCCGGCCGTCCTTGACCTCGCGCCGCATGGCGGTGACCGGCGCCGCCGGCCCGCACGCGACGATGGCCGCGACCGTGCGCGGCGCGCCGCTCGAGCGCGCGAAGGCCGTCGTCCTCGCGCTGCACGGCCGCGGCGCGAGCGCCGACCGCTTCGCCGCCGACCTCGAGCGGCGCATCGGTCCGCGCACCGACGTCGCGATCGTCGCCCCGCAGGCGCGCGACAACAGCTGGTACCCGAAAGGCTTCCTGGCGCCGCTCGACGAGAACCAGCCGCACCTGGACAGCGCGCTCTCGGTGATCGAGGCGCTGTGGCGCGAGCTCGCCGCGGTGGCGGGCGCCGCGCGCGTCGTCGTCGCCGGCTTCTCGCAGGGCGCATGCCTGGCCGTGACGTGGCTGTCGGTGACGACGTCGCGCCCGCGCCGCGTGCTCGCGTTCACCGGCGCACCGACGCCCTTGCCCGGGGCCGACTACGCCGCCGCGCGCGACGTGGAGCTGCACCTCGGCGCGTCCATCCGCGATCCGTGGGTCGTCCACGAGGCGTTCGAGGCCGAGATCGCGCGCTTCCGCGAGGCGGGCGCGATCGTGGACGTCGCGATCGTCCCGGGCGACACCCACGGCATCCACCCGCCCGACGACGAAGCGCTGCGCCGCGCCGTCGAGCGCGCGGCGAACGGCGACCTCGTGTACCAGGCCGGCTACGGCAACGCCAACGCGTCGGAGGCGCGGCCCGGCGCGCTGCCGCGCGAGCAGAACAGCCCGCGCCGGGTGCCGTACGGGCTCTTCGCCGAGCAGGTCAACGGCACCGGCTTCACCGTCCGGCGCGCGGACAACCGGCGCACCTGGATGTACCGCCTGCGCCCGCAGCTCCTCGATCGTCCGTTCCACGCCCGCGAGCACGCGCGCTTCGTCGGCGAGTTCACCGCCGGCGTCCCGCTGCCCGAGGTCCTCGGCTACCGGCCGCTGCCCTTGCCGGACGTTCCCACCGACTTCCTCGCCGGCCTCACGACGTTCGCCGGCGCCGGCGATCCGTCGATGGGGCGAGGCGCCGCCGTGCACCTCTACGCCGCCACCGCCGACATGGAGCGCACGGCCCTCTGCAACATCGACGGCGATCTGCTGGTCGTGCCCGAGCATGGACGGCTGCACGTCCAGACCGAGCTCGGTCACCTCGACGTCGCGCCCGGCGAGATCGCGCTCCTCCCGCGCGGCCTGCGCTTCCGCGTCGCCTTGCCCGACGGCGCCGGCCGCGGCTTCGTCGGCGAGGTCTTCGACGGCCACCTGCAGCTCCCCGAGCGCGGCCCGATCGGCGCCAACGGCCTCGCCGACGAGCGGCACTTCCTGGCGCCGGTCGCCGCCTTCGAGGATGAGGCCGCCCCGTGGACGATCGTCGTGCGCCAGGGCGGCCGCCTCTGGCAGCAGGACGCGGCCCACAGCCCGTTCGACGTGGTCGCGTGGCACGGCACCTACGCACCGTTCAAGTACGACCTCGCCCGCTTCCAGAGCCTCGGCAGCGTCAGCTTCGATCACCCCGACCCGTCGATCCTGACCGTGCTCACCTGCCCGCTCGACGGCACCGGGCGCAACGCGTTCGACCTCGCCGTCTTCCGCGGGCGCTGGGACATCTCGCAGCACACGTTCCGTCCCCCGTTCTTCCATCGCAACTCGGCCGTCGAGTTCAACGGCGTCGTCGTCAGCCCGGACGGAGTGCGCTGGCGGCCGGGCGCGTTCACCTTCACGCCGTTCCTGACACCGCACGCGATCTCGGCGCGCAGCTACGAGGCGACGGTGACGATGCCGGACCACGAGGCCGATCGGCCCGAACGTCTCCCCGACGAGTCCCTCTGGATCCAGTTCGAGAGCGCGTATCCGATGAAGATCATGCCGTGGATGCTGGACCATCCGGCGCGGGACCCGGATCACCTCCGGGCCTTCTCGGTCTACCGGCCGGGAGCGCGGGTGCCGTGATGTCCTGACGACGTCCTGCACGCGCTCCGCGCCGACCCGCGCCTCCAGAAGAGGGGTTCCGCGTGGTGTGCGTGGCCGACGGCGATTCCGCCGTGGCGACGACGAGGCGCGAGCGCCCCGATCTGGTGGTCATGGATCTGAGCCTGCCGATCCTCGACGGGTGGGAGGCGACCCGGCGGATCAAGGCCGACCCCGACACCCACGCCATCCCGGTGCTCGTGTTGACCGCACATGCGATGGGCGAGGATCGCGAGCGCGCGCTGGCGGCCGGCTGTGACGACTACGACACGACGCCGGTGGAGATGGCGCGGCTCGTCGACAAGATCGAGCGCCTGCTGGGTGGTACGATCACGGGGTGAACCGCGACGACTTCCGCGAGGCCCTCCTGTCGGTGATGGAGCGGAAGGTGCACTGGGCCTGGCCCTCGTTCACGAGCGGCCAGGTGGCGCGCGACAAGCTGCACGTGCACTTCGAGCAGGAGTACGCGACGTACGTCCGCGACTTCCCCGTGCTGCTCGGGCGCGCCTACGTGCAGTGTCCGTACCCGGCGGCACGGCGCGAGCTGGCGGAGAACCTGTACGAGGAAGAGACCGGCGGGCTGGCGGCCGGCAAGCCGCACCCCGAGCTGTTCCTCGAGTACCCGCGCGGGCTCGGCATGGACATGACGCGCTTCGAGGGGCTGGTCCCGCTGACCCCGGAGGCGCGCGCGTGGCGCGACCTGCTCGACGCGCATACCCAGGGGTGCGGGTGGGCGGTGGCGGCGGCGGTGACCACGATCTTCCTCGAAGGAACGGCGCACGAGCGAGGTGAGCTCGATCCGACCAAGCCGAAGCGTCCCGTGCCGCCGCTCGATCAGCACCCGCTCGTCGTCCACTACGGCCTGCCGCTCGAGGCGCTCGCGCTGACCCGGGCGCACCGGAAGGTCGAGGGCGGGCACCGGGCGGCGGCGTGGCGCGTCATCCTCGATCACGCCGAGGCGGACGCGCGCGACGACGTGGTGGCGGCGATGGAGGACCAGCTCGCCGCGTGGCTGGCGTACCGGGACGGGGTGGCGGCGATGTGCGGGATCGCCCGCGGGTCCTGAGCGCGCACCGCGCCGAACGCATACAATGCGAGCGCATGACCTCCCGGGGAACCGGCGCGCTCGCGCCCGCAGTCGTCGCCTGCACCACGTTCACGCTCACGCTGTCGCTCGCGCTCGTCGCGTGCGGTGGCAAGGCCAAGCCGCCGCCGCCGCCGCCGCCGGAGCCGGTCGTGGTGAAGAAGCCGCCGCCACCACCGCCGCCACCCGTGTGCGTGCCGCCGCTCGAGCCGGCGCTGATCGGCATGGCGACCGCCGATGACGGCGCGGCCTCGTTCTGCGTGAGCGACGGCGCCGAGCAGAGCGCGTGCTTCTCCGTGGATCTCGCCAAGCAGAAGTACGCGAAGCTCGACGAGCCGCCGGCGGCGCAGCCCGTGTCGCTCGAGCCACCCGTGGCGCGCCTGGTGGCGTCACCGACCGACGTGCAGGTCTGCACCGGCGAGGGCGAGGACACCTGCAAGACGCTCAAGCCCAAGGTGCCCAAGGGCGCGACCGAGCCCATCAGCGGCGCGGTCGACGCGGCGGGCAAGTGGGCCGTGCTGATGATCGGCGACACCGAGAAGGGCCGCGGCGTGGCCGAGGTGTGGGACGTCGCCAGGGGCAAGAAGACGGCGACGATCAAGTACGCCAAGGGTGACCACCGCTGCGGGGTCGCGCAGGTGCTGGGCGACGTCGTCTACGTCAGCGCGAGCGTGTGCGCGGGCCCGGCGGCCAAGGGCGCGCTCTACTCGATGAAGGGCAAGAAGCTCGCCGACGTCGGCGGCAAGGAGTTCGGCACCTACGGCGCGTCCGCGGTGCAGGTGACGCCGACACAGTGGGCGTTCCTCGAGGAGGGCGCGGGCGTGATCGCGCTGCAGGACGTGAAGTCCGGCAAGGTCGATCAGACGATCGACCTGCTCTCGCTGTGGGGCACGGACGCCGACGGCGCCGCCCGCGGCGGCGGCAACCCCGGCGAGTCCGCGCTGGTGCGCGGCGGCGAGGGCAAGCTCCTCGTCATCGCCGGCTCGCCCGTCGCCGGCACGATCGGCGTCGTCGACCTCACCTCCGGCGAGACCACCGTCATCCCCTCGCTCGCGTGTGAGGTGGAGAAGTCGCCGACCCCCGCGGACGCGGCCGACTGATCAGTTGCCGAAGCCGCCGACGAAGGCGCCGCCCGACGAGACCGCGACCGCCGACTGCGAGAAGATCTGGAAGGCCTTCCGGATCTCGGTCGGCGAGTTCCTGGGCGTGAGGATCCAGCGATCGGGGATGCCCATGTCGCGGAAGACCTTCTCGAAGTCGGTGGTGCCGTCGTGGATGCCCATGGCGGCGATCACGTGGTTCTCCTGCGCGAGCATGTCGGCGACCAGCGCGCGCACCTCCTTCGGGCCGCAGCGGGTCGAGCCGTAGTCGCCGCCGTCGGTGATGAGCAGCGTCACCGTGCGCACCGGGACGCCGGCCTGGGCGAGCTCGGCCGACTTCGCGATGACGGTGCCGAGCAGGACGACCGTCTGGTCGTAGAGCGGCGTGCCGTGGCAGGGGTCGTAGTTGTGGTCGTCCATCGCGATCGCGGCGTCGAGGGGGACGTACGGGTAGAGGACGTGGCCGTTCAGGTACCGGCAATGGGCGAACACCTCGCCCGCCTGGCGCGACCTGCGCAGCGCCTCGAGCACGAGGTTGTGGCCGTCGCGGACGGCGGCCGTGTTCTTCGCCCACGCGATCGAGTTCGAGTCGTCGGGCATCATCGTCACCAGCACGACCTCGCTCGCGGCGACGTCGTCGACCGCGACGCCGAGGCCGGCCTGGATCTGCGCGCCCAGGTCGACCACGTCGAGGGCCTGCATCGACGCGGCCGAGAGCGTGCCGGTCTTGTGGGCGTCGTCGAGGAGCTTGCGGGCGGCGCCCTTCGGGCGCGTCTGGTCATCGTCGTTCTTGCTCATGGGTCTCTCCTTGGGGGCCGGGTCAGAGCCCGGGCCAGCTCGTGATGGGGTCGGTGGATCGGACGAGGTGCATGCCGGCGGCGGCGAAGCGCGCGAGGGCCTGGTCGGCGGCCGGCGTGAAGTCGGCGGCGAACCCGCCCTTGCCGTCGGGCACGGTCACCGAGCTCATGCAGTCGGTGACCACGTAGACCTTCTTCGCCAGCGCCGCGTCGAAGGCGACGATCTCGTCGAGCAGGTCGTCGATCGTGCTCTTCACGCAGTGGCTCGCTGCCTGCCCGGCGATCACGACGGCGTCGGCGCCGAGCAGCGTCTTCACGAACTGCGTGTTGCGCTGGGCGAGCGACGCGCCGTCCCAGCGCGCGAGCACCTCGGGGCGCAGGACCGAGTAGTTCTCGGTGAGCGGGTTGCCGCCCTTGACCTCGACCCACGACTGCGCGCCGCGCGCGAAGGCGTGGAAGAGGCGGGCGGCGTGGACGACGCCGGCGAGCGCGTGGCCGTCGGAGCCGAGCAGGCAGTGCGGCGGCCAGAGGTAGAGCTGGTACTTGCCGGCCTTCTCGAGCTCGTCGCAGTAGAAGCGGACCTGCTTGCACAGCCAGGCGTAGTTGCCCCCGCACAGCCACTTCGCGACCGCCGGGTTCGGCCGCACCTCGCCGCGCGCGATCTGGTCGGACGTGATCACGCGGTGCGGGGTGAGCGGCTGGTCGGCCTGGTCGACCCAGAACGCCGGGAAGAAGATCTGGTAGGCGAAGTGGGTGTCCATCGTCGTCGTGATGTCGGTGATGACGCCCAGGTTCTGGTAGACGAGCTCGGCGATCCGGCGCGAGTCGTCGATCGCGCCGGTGCCGCTCCGCCCGGCGACGTAGAGCGAGCCCTCGGGGAAGCAGAAGTCCCTCTGCACGTCGATGAGCAGCAGGTGGACGCGGCGCTCGTCGGCGGCGGCCGGCTTGATCGCGTGGGTCTTGCGCCACGCGGCGGCGGCCGTCGCGAGCGCGCCCTCGTCGGGACGATAGGCCCACGACGCGGCCTGCGCGCGATCGTAGTGAGCGGGGAGTGGAAGTCGCGTGGTGGTCATGTCGAACCTCGGGTGGTGAAGGTGAGGCGCGCGGCGCGCACCGGCGCGCCGCCCAGGAGCAGAGGGGGACCGTTCTTGCGGACCGCGATGCCGCCGCGGACGGCGGCCAGATCATCGACGGCGGCGACGAACGGTCGCGTGTCGGGGAAGCGGCGCGTGACGGCGAGCGCGCCGCCGCCGGTGGCCTCGACGCGCACGATGCCGTCGTCGGTCGGGACCAGGAGCATGGCGCCGGCCGCGCACGCGCCCGCGATGCCGGCGAGCCAGCCGTCCGCGTCGAGCGCGGCGGCGTCGGCGGTCGTCTCGGCGAGCACGCGCCCCTGGCCGATGCACGCGACGCGCACGAGCTCGCGCGCGCCGTCGGTCTCGCGCCACCAGAGCCAGGCGCGGTCGTCGCCGAGCACGCAGCCCTGCGCGGTCACGCGGCCGCGGATCGCCGGCAGGCGGGCGCGATCATCGACGCCGCGCCGGCCCGGGACGAACGTGATGCCGACCGCGTAGCCGCCCGCGCGCCACAGCCCGGCGGCGAAGCGCTCGCCGACCCACGCCCGCGTCGCCCCCGGCACGATCTGGCCGACCTGCTCGGCGCCGAGCGGGCCGCGGTGCCAGAGCGCGGCGCCCGTCATCCACATGGCCGTCCCCGGCCCGGGGTCGGCGCGGACCTCGGTCGCGCCCCAGGTGACCGACCGTGGATCGATCGGCGTGACCACGAGGTCCCCCCACGTCGCGGGCACCGCGACCTGACTCGAGCACGACGGGCAACGCGGGCGCGCGTGGTCGACGCCGCACGTGGTGCAGCGGTGCAGACGCAGGCGATCGAGCAGCGCCGCCGGGAAGGGGACGCGCCGGCCGTGATCGAACACGGCGGTGAAGTGATCGAGGAGCTCGTCGGTGAGGCCGGCGAGCGGCGCCGCGGCGCGCGGGTACACGACGTCGGCGGCGAAGACGCTCGGCCCGCGCAGCGAGCGCGCCGCGGGCGGCACGCGCCGCGCCGGGTCGGCGGGCTGGTGCACGCCGCCGTAGGGCCCGACCCAGCACAGCGTGCGGAACAGCATCACGGTGTACGCGAACCAGTCGGACAGCGCGTCGTGCGGCCGCGCCAGCGCCGGCGCCGGCTGCGCCCGATCGCACAGCCGCGGATCGACGAAGCGCTCGGTGAACATGGGGCACGGCCACGCGCCCCACGCGAAGCTGTCGGCATCGATCAGCCAGGCACGCTCGCGCTCGACCAGCACGTTGCCATCGTTGAAGTCGCCGATCACGACGCCGGCGGCGTGCAGCGCGGTCACCGAGGCGTGCAGGTCGCGCAGCGCGCCGACAAGCGACACGAGGTCGACGCCTCCCGCCCGGCGCACGCGCGGCTCGGCGAGCTCGTAGAGCGGTCGGCCGTCGCAGCGGTCCATGACGTAGCCGACGACCGTCTTCTTGCGCGCGTCGCGGGCGAGCGCGCGTGGCTTCGCGACGCGCGCCGGCAGGTCGCGCGGGAAGCTCGAGAGCCGCGCCTCGGCGCCGGCGAGCCGGTCGGTCGCCGCGCGCACGCGCGCTGGATCGCCCGCGACGTCGGGGTGCTTGGGCCCCTTGTAGAGCTTGAGCACGCGCGCGCCGAGGTCGTAGACGTCGGCCTCGCCGCCCTGGCCGAGGATCGGCACACGGGCGAGATCGATCGAGTCTCCGTCGACGACCACCTTCACGCGACGCTCCAGCGCGCGAGCGCGATCGTGGTGTCGTCGTCGAGGAGCGCCTGCGTGCGTACGACGCGCCGCGCCTCCCAGTCGATCTCGACCTGATCCTCGGCGAGCAACGCCAGCCGGCGCGTGAGCGCCGCCGGGTTGCGGAACACGATGTCGACCGCCAGATCGCCGAGACACGGCAGGGCCCCGGCGCCGTCGGTCGCGATCGCGACGCGATCGATCTCCCGCGGATCCGCGAGCCACGTCTTGCCCACGGGCCGCGAGCCGAGGAGCGCCTGCGCCAGGTACGGCGGCTGGTTGTCGGGGAACGGCCCGATCACGCTGACGGCGTCGCCGAGCACGACCACGCCGTCGCCGATCGCGTGCACCGCGACCGCCTCGGGCGTGATCACGGCCGCCAGCGACGTGAACATGAAGTGGTCGACCACGACCGCGGCCGGGTCCGGCGCCATCGCGGCCGCCAGCGCCGAGAGGTGCGCGAGCACGTCGGCGCCGGCGACCTCGAACAGCGCGGCGTCCACGGCCGCGCCCGCGTCGAGGCGCTCGACGAGCGCACGACTCCAAAGCCGAGCGCCCAGCGCCGCCCCGACCTCGCTGCGCGGCGCGCCGCCGCAGCCGTCGCACACCACCAGCACCACGCCGCGCCGCGCCCGGATCCACGACACCGCGTCCTGGTTGGGCCGGGCCAGGCGGCGATGCATCCGCCCCGCGACGCTGCCCGCGGCCACCTCAGTGTTCATCATACACAGTTGATAGTGTCACTAAGACACTATGTCAAGCGCACACACGCAAGCCCGCGCAGTGCCTCGCGATTCACGGCGGCGTCAGGCGCGGACGATCGACGCGACGTAGAACGTCGCCGGCCGCGGGCCGCTCGCGCGCGCGGTCACGATCACGCGCTCGCCCACCGCGGGCGGTGTCGCGAGCTTCCTCGCCAGCTCGACATCCTTGATGCGCACCGGGATCTCGGCCGGCACCGTCGCCCCGTCGGGCTTCTCGATCGCCGACGGCCTGATCCGGAACGTCAGCAGGTACTTCGGGTTCCTGCCCGACTTGTCGAGATCCTCGCGCTCGATCGCCACGACCTCCCCCGTCACGCGTAGCGTCCAGTCACCGATCGCCGCCACGGCGGGCTCACGCCAGCCGGCGCAGGACGCGCGGCGGCAAGAGCGCGCGCAGGCTCATGCCGCCCGGCGTCGGCGCGCCCTCGAGGATCGCGACGCCGCCCTTCTTGAGCGGGATGGTCTCGCCGTGGCGCGATTCGCCGGTCATCAGCAGCGCGACGAGCTCGCCGAGCCACGGCTCGTGACCGATCACGGCGACGCGTGGCACCGCCGCCTCGGCGATGGCCGAGAGCAGCTCGGCCCGTGGCGACTGGCAGAGGTGCGCGCACACCGACGCGCTACCGCCGGCGCGCAGGAGGGGGAGCGCGAGGTCCGCGGTCTCGGCCGCGCGCCGCCACGGGCTCGACAGGATGCGGTCGATCCGCAGATCGAGCGTCCGGAGCCCGCGCACCACCTGCTTGAAGCGGCGGCGGCCCCGCTCGGTGAGCGGTCGATCGGCGTCGGGCAGCTCCTCGGTACGTTCGACCGCGATGGCGTGACGGATCACGACGAGCTCCATCCCTCGACGGTACACTTGACGCTCCTCGATCCGCATGGGAAACCGCGCGCATGTTCCGCACCGCCCTCCTCACCCTCGCCCTCACCGTCGCGGCTGCGGCCGCGTGTGGCGGCAAGTCGACGCCCGCCCCGGCGACGACCGCGACCGAGCCCGCCGGCAACCCGGGGATGCACCACGAGCACGACTTCCCCGCCGAGATGGACGCGTTCCACGACAAGCTGGCGCCGCTGTGGCACGACGATGACGCGCAGGCGCGCGTCGACGCGACCTGCGCGGCGACCGGCGAGCTCGACGCGCTCGCCGCCGGCGTGAAGGGCGCGCCGCCGGCCGGCGTCGACGCCGCCGCGTGGGGCGAGCGGGCGTCCGCGCTGGTCGACAGCATCACCAAGCTCAGCGCGGCGTGCGGCAGCGCCGATCGCGCGACCTTCGAGGCCGACTTCCACGCCGTGCACAGCGCCTTCCACGGGCTCATCGAGCTCCTGCCGGCCAGCGCCGGCCACAAGGCAGCCCACTGATGAGCCAGAAGCTCTGGCACCACGGCGTACAGTACGCGGGCGCGGCGCTCGACCCGACGACCTGTCCCGACGACCCGCTGGAGCTGTTCGCGGCATGGTTCGCCGCCGCCGAGGCCGCGGCGATCCCCAACGTCAACGCGATGACGCTGGCCACCGTCGGTGACGGCGGGCGACCCGCGGCGCGCATCGTGCTCCTCAAGGAGCTCGACGAGCGCGGCTTCGTCTTCTTCACCAGCTACGAGAGCCGCAAGGCGCACGAGCTCGAGGCCAGCGGCCGCGCCGCCCTCCTCTTCTACTGGCAGCCGCTCGAGCGCCAGCTCCGTATCGAGGGCGCCGTCGAGCGGCTCGAGGCCGAACGTTCGGACGCGTACTTCGCTACCCGCCCGCTGGAGTCGCGAATCGGCGCGATCGCCTCGCCCCAGTCGCGGCCGCTCTCCAGCCGCGCCGAGCTCGAGGCGAAGGTCGCCGCCGTCACCGCGTCGCTCGCCGGCGCCGAGCCGCCGCGTCCGGCGACCTGGGGCGGCTACCGCGTCGTCCCCGACGCGCTCGAGTTCTGGCAGGGCCAGCCGAGCCGGCTCCACGATCGCGTCCTCTACACGCGCACACCGTCGGGCTGGTCCCGCACCCGCCTGGCGCCCTGAGCGCCCCCGTGCCCGTGCCCGTGCCCGTGCCCGTGCCCGATCAGCGGAGGGGCTTCAGCCCTCGCTGCGTCCGCAGCTCGTTGACCCGGCGGTGCACCTGCTCGTCGTGGGTGAGCAGCTTGGCGAGCTGCGACGAGGTCACGCCCAGCCGCTCGGCCGTCGTCGCGACCTCGGCGCCGGCGGCGACGAACAGGTCGAGCAGCCTCGCCATCGCGACCCAGTAGCCGGCGGTCTGCCGCGTCTTCTCGCCGAGCGGCGCGGTGCCGCCACGCACGAGCCAGGCCAGCGTCGCATCGGCGACGAAGCCCTCGAGCGCGACCGGCTCGCGCACCGCCAGCGCGAGCGCGCCGCGCAGCCGCTTCACCGCCTTGGCCTTGTTCTCGTGCTGCGAGCGGCTGTCGTCGGCGTGCGCGGACACGCCCGTCGCGACATGGCGCACGCGCACCGCGCTCTCGGTCTTGTTGCGGTGCTGGCCGCCCGGCCCGCTCGCGCGGTAGCGATCGACCTCGCACTGGCGCACCAGCTCGTCGTCGCTCGCCAGGATGGATGCGTCGCGGCCCACGACGCACCGTAGCTCAGTTCGCCTGCGACGGCGGCTCGGGCGGCGCGCCCGGGCGCGGCTTCTGCGCGCTCTGCGTCGGCTCGATGTAGATGTCGACGCCGCCGCGGTCGCCGGCGCGCCCGATCTCGGCCTTGCTCACACCCTCGACCGCGAGCATGTTGACCAGCGGCTCGAGCCCCTCGTCGTACCCGACCTTCATCTCCTTGCAGAGGCTGGCGAGGACCTCCATCGGCATCCCGGGGACGATCGCCGCCACGCGCGTGATCTGCCCGGAGCGCACGCGCACCGTCAGCCCGAAGCCGGCGGTCGGCGCGCCCCGCAGGGTCTCGAGCACCGCCGGCGGCAGCTCGGCGCCGGCGAAGTGCTTGAAGCCCTCGTTCACCGCGTCGACCTGCGCCGCCACGTCGTCGCCGGGCTCGGCCAGCTCGATCTCGCTGTAGGCGTTGTCGCCGATCGACTGGCTGAAGCGCTCGACCCGCTCGATGTTGCGGTCGTTCACCCACTTCTTGATCTTGAACTTGGCCTCGTGGGTGCCGAACAGCGGCTCGACCTGCTCCCACGACTTCGGATCCATGAAGTGCCAGCCGGTCGTGACCTTGCCGCCCCACACGCCGACCCACGAGCCGACCAGGCGGGGCTCGAGCTTCTCGCCCATGGCGTCGAGGATGGCGGCGTCGCTCTTGGCGATGTTGCAGAGCTTCAGGTAGTCCGCCATCTTCGGGACCATCCCGGCCGGATCGCCCCACGCGCCCCACCACATGCGCTTGAGATCCGAGCCGAGCATCGCCAGGTAGCTGACGGCGTAGCCCATGGGCATCTCGGGCGGCGTCGGGACGTGCTCGAGCCAGCGGTCGAGGTGGATGTCCATCCACTCCTCGACGATGGGCAGGCGCGACAGCGTGATCTGCAGGTTGAGCCGGATCGACAACGCCCGGTTCAGCGCGTGCTCGAGCGACATGGAACCCCTTGCCCAGAAGGTATCACGAGCGGTGGCTACGCATCCTCACGCTCGCCGCGGATGCGCGGGAGCAGCATGACGAAGTTGCACGGCGCGAGCCGGTGATCGAGCTGCGGCAGGAGGATCTTCTCCATCGCCGTGCGCACGCCGCCCGGCGATCCGGGCAGGAGGAAGACGTACGTGCGGTCACACAGCGCGGCCTCGGCGCGGCTCTGGATCGTCGACGTCCCGATCTCCTGGAACGAGATCCAGCGGAACAGCTCGCCGAAGCCGGGGATGGGCTTGGTGACGAGCGGCGCGAGCGCCTCGGGAGTGACGTCGCGCGGGGTCACGCCGGTCCCGCCGGTGGCGATGATGACCTCGACGGCCGGATCGGCGATCCACGCCTGGAGCTGGGCGCGGATCGTGTCGCGGTTGTCCTTCACGATCGCGCGCGCCGCGACGCGGTGGCCCGCGCCCTCGAGGAGCTCGACCGCGAGCGCACCGCTCCGGTCGTCCTCGAGCGTCCGGGTATCGGACACCGTGAGCACGCCGACGCCGACCGGGATGAACTCGCGAGGCTGCTTGCTGGTCATGGCTCAGATCACCAGGTTGACCAGTCGGCCCTTGACGTAGATCTCGCGCTTGATCGGCTTGCCGGCGATGAGCTCGGCGACCTTGGGCTCGGCGCGCGCCGCCGCCAGGATGTCGGCCTCGGCCGCGTCGGCGGCGACGTCGATCGTGCCGCGCAGCTTGCCGTTCACCTGCACGGCGACGGTGATGACGTCGCGCTTGAGCTTGGCCTCGTCGAACGCCGGCCACGGCTGGGCACCGATCGAGCCGCGCCCGCCGAGCCGCTCCCACAGCTCCTCGGCGACGTGCGGCGCGAACGGCGACAGCACGCGCAAGAACTGCTCGTACCACTCCCTCGGGACGGTCGTGGCCTTGGTCGCCTCGTTGACGAACGACATCATGTCGGCGATCGCCACGTTCATGCGCAGGTTCTCGACCGCCTCGGTGACGCGCTTGATCGCCTGGTGCAGCGCGCGTTCGAGATCGCGCTGGTCGCCGACCACGGTGTCGACCAGCTTGCCGGTCGGCCCGCCGGTCTCCTCGTCGAGCGCGATGCGCCAGACGCGATCGAGGAAGCGGCGGCACCCGTTGACGCCGTCGGTCATCCACTCGATGCCGTCCTCGAGCGGGCCCATGAAGAGCTCGTAGAGGCGGAGGGCGTCGGCGCCGTACTCCTCGCACATGTCGTCGGGGTTGACGACGTTCTTCTTCGACTTCGACATCTTCTCGAAGGCGGTCTTCACCGGCACGCCGGTCGCCTTCACGAGCCACGCGAGGTCGCGCTGCTCGACCTCGGTGTCGAGGTAGTACCGCTTGTCTTCGTCCTGGAACGACGTCTTGTGGATCATGCCCTGGTGGAAGAGCCGCTTGAACGGCTCCTTCGTGTGCACGACCCCGCAGTCGTAGAGGACCTTGTGCCAGAAGCGCGCGTACAACAGGTGCAACGTCGCGTGCTCGTTACCGCCGACGTAGAGGTCGACGTTCATCCAGTACTTCTCTTCCTCGGCATCCCACGCGACGTCGTCGCGATCGGGTGAGAGGAAGCGGAGGTAGTACCAGCACGAGCCGGCCCACTGCGGCATGGTGTTGGTCTCGCGCAACGCTGGCGCGCCCGTCTCCGGATCGGTCGTGTGCAACCACGCCTCGGCGCGCGCGAGTGGACGGCGCCCGTCCGCCGAAGGGCGGTAGTCGTCGAGCTCCGGCAACACGACCGGCAACGCGCTCTCGGGAAGCACCTTGACCGTGCCGTCCTCGAGCTCGATGGTCGGAAACGGCTCGCCCCAGTAGCGCTGGCGCGAGAACAGCCAGTCGCGCAGGCGGTAACGGATGCTCTTCTCGCCCTTGCCGCGCTCGGCGAGCCACGCGATGACCTTCTCCTTGGCCGGCTCGTTGGCGAGCCCGTCGAGGAAGTCGCTGTTCACGTGCGGACCGTCGCCGAGGTACGGCGCCTCGTCGACGTTGCCACCCTTGACGACCTCGATGATCGGAAGCTCGAACTTCTTCGCGAACGCCCAGTCGCGCTCGTCGTGCGCGGGGCACGCGAACACGGCGCCCGTGCCGTACGACGCCAGCACGTAGTCGGCGACCCAGATCGGAATGCGCTTCCCGTTGACCGGACTCACGGCATACGAGCCCGTGAACACGCCGGTCTTGGGCGCGTCGGCCGCCTCGGTCGTGCGATCTCGCTCGCTGCGCTTGCTCGTCGCGACGCGATACGCCTCGATCGCATCGCGCTGCGCCGGCGTGGTGATCGCGTCGACGAGCGCGTGCTCGGGCGCGAGCACGACGTACGTTCCGCCGAAGAGCGTATCGGGCCGAGTCGTGAAGACCTGGATGACCTCGCTCGAGTCCGCGACCGCGAAGTCGACGTTGGCGCCGATCGAACGACCGATCCAGTCGCGCTGCTGCGCGATGGTGCCCGCCGGCCAGTCGAGGCCCTCCAGGTCGTCGATCAAGCGATCGGCGTACGCGGTGATGCGCAGCATCCACTGCAACATCATCCGCTTCTCGACCGGGTCACCGGTCTCGATGTACTTGCCGTCCTTCACCTCCTCGTTGGCGAGGACGGTGCCGAGCGCAGGGCAGAAGTTGACCGGGACCTCGGCCTTGTACGCGAGGCCCTTCTCCCAGAGCTTGAGGAAGATCCACTGCGTCCACTTGTAGTAGCGCGGGTCGCTGGTCGCCAGCTCGCGCTCCCAGTCGTAGGAGAGGCCGAGCTTGGAGAGCTGCGCCTTGAACGTGGCGATGTTGCGGTCCGTGATGATGCGGGGATGGATGTTCTCCTTCTCCGCCTGGCGCTCGGCGGGCAGGCCGAAGCTGTCCCAGCCCATCACGCGCAGCACGTTGTAGCCCATGGCCCGCCGCGCGCGCGCGACGACGTCGGTGGCGGTGTAGCCCTTGGGGTGCCCGACGTGGAGGCCCGACCCGCTCGGGTAGGGGAACATGTCGAGGACGTAGTACTTGGGCCTGGTGCGATCGGTCGGCGTGGCGAAGGCGCGATCGCGCGCCCATCGCTCCTGCCACTTGGCGTCGATGGATCTGTGATCGAAGGCGGGCATGGCTAGCTCGCGAGCGCGGTGGTGATGCGCGCGGTGACCTCGTCGGGCGTGCCGACGCCGTCGACGCGGCGGAGGATGCCCTTCGCCTCGTAGAACGGGATGAGCGGCGACGTCCACGAGCCGTAGTACTTGAGGCGCTCGGTGATCGCCTCCTCGGTGTCGTCCTTGCGATGGACGAGGCGGTCGGCGACGTCCTGCGACGGCGGCGGATCGAACTTGAGGTGGTAGATCTTGCCGGTCAGCGGATCGTTGCGGCGGCCGACGCCGCGCTCGACCAGGAGCTCGTCCGGGACCTCGATGAGGAGCACGCGATCGATCGTGACCGCGGCCTTCGCCATCGCGTCCTCGAGCGCCTCCGCCTGCGGGATCGTGCGCGGGAAGCCGTCGAGCATGAAGCCGCCGGCCGCGTCGGGCTTGGCGATCCGCTCGAGGATCATGCCGATCACGACGTCATCGGGGACCAGCTTGCCGGCCTTCATGTAGCCGTCGGCCTCGAGCCCCAGCTTCGTGCCTTCCTTGACGGCGGCGCGCAGCATGTCACCGCTCGAGATGTGCGGGATCTGGAGCCTGTCGACGAGGCGCGCGGCCTGGGTACCCTTGCCGGCGCCGGGTGGTCCGATGAGGATCATGCGCATG
>DDTA01000226.1 GCA_002344285.1 Myxococcales bacterium UBA2376 | reverse complement strand
CGCAGGCGATCGGCGAGCGACTCGCCCTGGAGGAGCTCCATGACGATGTAGGCGCTGCCGTCGGCGAGCACGCCCTGATCGAAGATGCGCACGATGCCCGGATCGTCGAGGGCGGCGGCGGCCTGCGCCTCCTGGAAGAAGCGATCGACGACGTCGGCCGAGCCCGTGTGCTCGGGCAGGAGCTTCTTCACGACCGCGGTCTGGCCCATCGTGCGGTGGCGCGCCGTGTAGACCACGCCCATGCCGCCGCGCTTGAGCTCGGAGACGATCTCGTAGTTGCCGATGACCTCGCCCATGAGGTCGTTCGATTCTATGCGATGCGCTCAGAGCGCGTTGTAGTACGGGCGCCAGAAGTCGCAGTCGGCGTCGCGGATGGCGGCCTCGGTCGCGAGCGGGTCGTCGAGGACGAGCGCGGTGTCCGAGGCGTCGTACACGGGCCACGCGGGAGTGCCGGCCGGATCGCCGGTGCGGGCGAAGCGCGACCAGTAGCCCTGGACGGCGGCGGCCAGCGCGAGGTCGTTCGCGGTCGGCTGGTACGGCGTGCCGCCGACGAGGATCGCGTCGAACGTGCCGAAGACGAACGGGACGTCGATGCCGTGCGGCGCGCCGAGCGCGGTGGGCGCGTACCGGAAGAAGTAGCGATAGACCGGCTCGGTCTGGCCGGCGTCGGCATGCGCGGCGATCTCGCGCGACGGGCAGACGAAGCGGCTGTCGGTGGTGACGCGCACGTAGGCGGCGCGCGGGGTCGGGTAGCTCGCGGCCGGGTACTGGGCGAGCACGGCGTTGCCGAGCGCGCCGTACTGCGCGCGCACCAGGTTCTCGTACTGCGCCTGGGTCAGGTTGAGCGGCGCCTCGCGCGCGGTCTCGTCGGCGTTGGCGCCGATCGCGAACGGCATGTGGTGGTGGCGGCCGGCGGCGATCGCCGCCTCGGGCTGCTCGACGAGGGTGACGCCGTCGATCACCGAGCCGTAGGTGCCGGCGGCGAGCGCGCCGACGGGCTGGGCGTTGGCGCGGGTGAGCTGCTCGGCGGTCGCGGCGCGGAAGCAGGCGGCGCGGTCGCCGGTGCAGCCGAGCGCGGTCGCGACGGCGTCGGCGGTGGTCTGCGCGTCGGTCTTGCTGTCGAGGAACTTGCAGGCGCCGCTCTGGACGAGCGCGCGGTGGAAGAGCCCGGCGGCGGCGGGCGCGGCGAGGAGCGTGCACGTGTTGCGGCCGCCGGCCGACTCGCCGAACACCATCACGTTGCCGGGGTCGCCGCCGAACGCGGCGATGTTGTCGTGCACCCAGCGCAGCGCGGCGATCTGGTCGAGCGTGCCGTAGTTGCCGACCGCGCCGTCGGCGGCCGCGAGCGACGCGTCGGCGAGGAAGCCGAGCTGGCCGAGGCGGTAGTTGATGGTGACGACCACGACGTCGCCGGCCTCGGCGAGCCGGCGGCCGTCGTAGATCGGGTCGGACGCGGTGCCGACCGCGTTGCCGCCGCCGTGGATCCAGAACATCACGGGGCGCGGCGACGCGGACGCGGCCGCCGGCGCCCAGACGTTGAGGTAGAGGCAGTCCTCGTCGCCGAGGTAGGCGTCGTTCGCGTCGAGCTGCGGGCATGCCGGCGCGAGCGTGCGCGCGTCGAGTTCGGTCGCCGCGCACGCGGGCGGCGCGGGTGGGCGCAGGCGCAGCTCGCCCACCGGCGGCGCCGCGTAGGGCACCCCCTTCCACGCCCACGTCGCGCCGGCCTGCGCGCCGCGCACGCGACCGCTCGTCGTCGCGACGACCTCACCGACGGGGCCGCTGCCCGCGAGGCATGCCGCGTCGCCGTCGCCCGGCGGCGCGTCGGCCTGGGCGCCGTCGTCGTCGCCGCCGCCGCACGCCGCGGCGAGGCCGAGCATCAGCGTCGCGAATCTCCGCATGGAGGACATCATGGCAGACACGAGCAATGCCCGTGCCCGGCCGCGGTGTCGCCGATCGCTACAGGAGGCGGCGGCCGAGGGTCGACGCGAGCTCGCGCGCGAGGCGGTGCTTGACGTCGATCATGGCGAGGCCGGCGCCCAGCTCCTCGGCCATGGTGGTCATGACGGTGGACTCGAAGCCGCAGGGGTTGATGCGGAAGAAGTAGGAGAGATCGGTGGAGACGTTGAGGGCGAGGCCGTGGAAGGTGACCCAGCGGCGGCACGCGACGCCGATCGAGCAGAGCTTCTTGCGGGTGCCGGTGGTGGCGTCGAGCCAGACGCCGGTCTTGCCCGGCTCGCGGCCGGCGTCGAGGCCGAAGGCGGCGCAGGTGGCGATCACCGCCTGCTCGAGGTTGCGCAGGTAGCGGTGGAGGTCGCGCTCGCCCTCGCGGAGCAAGACGATCGGGTACGCCACGAGCTGGCCGGGGCCGTGGTAGGTGACGTCGCCGCCGCGCTCGACCGCGACGACCTCGACGCCGCCGGGCGCGACGACGTTGGCCAGCGCCTGCTGCGAGCGCCCGACCGTGATCACGTGCGGGTGCTCGACGAGGAGGAGCGTGTCGACGCCGTCGGGGTCGGCCTTGCGCGCCTCGACGAGCGCGAGCTGCCGCTCCCACGCCTCGCGGTAGGCGCAGAGGCCGAGGTCGACGACGTGGAGGCCAGGGCCGGGGAGCGCGGGCACGTCGTCAGGAGCGGGCGTCATCGAGCCCGTACTTCTGCACCAGGCGGATCAGGTTGCGGCGCGAGACCTTGAGGTCCGCCGACGCGCGCGTCTTGTTGCCCTGGTGACGGCGGAGCGCGTCGACGATCATGCGTCGCTCCAGGCTCTCGAGCGCCGCCGGCAGGCTCTTCAGATCGGTCTCGGCCGCCGGCACGACGATCCCCGACGCGTGCTGGCGGATGCGCGGCGACAGGAGCTCCTCGCCGATCACCGGGTCGTCGCCCGACAGGACGACGAGGCGCTCGATCTCGTTCTCGAGCTCGCGCACGTTGCCCGGCCACGGGTACGCGGTCATCCGCGCGACGCAGCTCGCCGACAGCGTCTTCTTCAGCCCCGAGCCGCGACGCTGGCGCTCGAGGAAGTGCTCGACCAGGACGGCCACGTCCGACGACCGCTCGCGCAGGGGCGGCAGGACGAGGTTGATGACGTGGATGCGGTAGTAGAGGTCCTCGCGGTAGAGGCCCTGCGCCACCATCGCGCGCAGGTCGCGGTTGGTCGCCGCGATGATGCGCACGTCGACCTTGCGGGTCTCCGTATCGCCGACGCGGTTGAACGTGCCCTCCTGCAGCACGCGCAGGACCTTCACCTGGAGCGCCGGCGACATGTCGCCGATCTCGTCGAGGAAGAAGGTGCCGTTGTCGGCGATCTCGAACAGCCCCGGCTTGTCGGCGACGGCGCCGGTGAACGCGCCGCGCTTGTGGCCGAACAGCTCCGAGTCGAGGAGGTTGTCGTTGAACGCGGAGCAGTTGGTGACGACGAACGGCTTGTCGGCGCGGTTCGAGCCGTTGTGGATCGCGCGCGCGACCAGCTCCTTGCCGGTGCCGTTCTCGCCCTGGACGAGGACCGTCGCGTCGGAGCGCGCGACGCGATCGAGCGTCGCGTAGAGCGCCTGCATCGGCGACGAGCTCCCGATGATCGCGTCGTAGCCCTGTCGCTCGGCCGCCGGCATCGCGCTCATCGACGACGGCGTCGTGACGCGCACGAGCGACGCGACCTCGCGCGCCGCGAGCGCGAGCAGGTCGCCGATGATCGCGATCTCGCCCTCGCCCAGCACCGGCAGGTCGCTGGTGTCGTCGGCGGCGAACGCGCCGGCGAGCAGCGCACCCGCGACCGCGCCACCGACGCGGACGGGCGCGACCACCTCGCGCACCGACGGGTGCACCTCGACGACCTGCCACTCGCCGGGATCGTGCAGCGCCGACAGGAGCCGCACCTCGCAATCGGTCGAGCCATGGGCCCACGGACAGGTCCCGGACGCATCCTGGTTGGCGTGGGGCAGCGAGCTCTCGCCCGCCACGTCGAGCCACCCGAGGACGAGGCCCCTGCGACGTGCGACGGCGCTCAGGTGTCGCAGCAGCTCCAGATCCACCACGCGGTCCCAGTCGATGGCGGAGGTCGGGGTCAGCACGGGCGGCAGTGTGACAAAACGGCACAACAAGCGCAAGCCCTCGTGACGGCTGACACATTCTGGCCAGTGTTGTCAGGTTGGTAAGTCCACGGCCCAGCGCAGCGCGGTGCGGGTCTCGGTCCAGGCCCGCTCGTCCACCTCCAGGTAGGGGACCTCGACCGTGACCACCTCGAGGCCCCGGTCGACCCCGTACTTGGAGCCGAAGGAACCAGGCGTCGGGTAGCCGATCTCGCCGGAAGCGGGATAGCCGGCGAGGCGCCCCATCTCCTCCGCGAGCTCGCGACCGCGGCCGTCCCAGTTCATCACCTTGAAGGTGGCGTGGAGCGCGATCAGTCGCTCCGCCCCGCGCCTCTCGATGAGCGCGGCGAGCGCGCGCGACTCGGGCTCGCTCTCCGCCGTGGCGCCCGGGAAGTAGCCGCCCTTGTGCTCGGCGGTCCAGTTCGCGGACGCGAAGTTGCGGTTGAGGTCCACGTCGTTGGCGTTGTTCTTGGTGCCGGCGAGCAGGCCGTCGACGTTCACCGCCGGGATGATCCACGTCTCGCGTCCGGGTGGCCGGTCGAGCAGGTCCTCGATCAGGCGCTGCGCCTGCAGCGCGCTCGACGGCTCGTCGCCGTGCAGCGCGCCGAAGATGATCGCCGGCGGCCGCGGCCTGGCGTACGTCGGCGGCCGGAAGCAGATCGCCTCGATCGGGCGACCGAGCACCGTGGTGCCGATGATCTCGTCGGTTCCTGCCACGCGCGGAGCATAGCGCGTGGCAGGCGCGCGCCACGAGCGCGCTACGAGTGCTCGAGGTTCTTGCCGAGGATCGTCGCGAGGCCGTAGCCGATGAACGCCGACCAGGCGGCGAGCACCCACGGGCCCATGAGCACCGCGTTG
Organism: Myxococcales bacterium UBA2376; assembly: GCA_002344285.1. Classification (GTDB taxonomy): domain Bacteria; phylum Myxococcota_A; class Polyangia; order Haliangiales; family Haliangiaceae; genus UBA2376. The sequence goes on along the minus strand of DDTA01000226.1, from coordinate 12,670 downwards.
GGCGCCGCCTTGATCACGTCGCCGAGGTGACCGTTCACGAGCATCGTCACGTACCCGGTGTAGACGGCGTTCAGGATCCAGAGGAACGCGATCACCTTGGCGCCCGCCGACGAGGGCGGCGGGATCCAGACGAGCAGCGTCGCGATCGCGAGGCCGAACGGCACCAGGTTGAGGATCGCGCCCACCTTCGCCTTGCCCGGCGCGTCGCCGATCATCTCGAACATGCCGACGATGGGCGGATCGCCGCCGCCCGACGGCACCAGCATCGTCACCAGCACACAGGCGGCGCCGATCGTGGCGATGATGCGCGGCAGGATCTGCGAGCGGTACTCGTTGCGCAGCAAGAGCCCGGGGACGATGGTCAACGCGCTCACGAAGAGCACGATCACCTGCCACTGGATCTCCTTGGCGTCCTTCAGGTACGTGACCAGCCCGAGCACGATGGGCACGAGGCCGAGCACGGCGGTCAACGCGCCGCGCGGCACGGTGGCGAGCGGGACGAGGCCGAAGACCAGCGCGAGGATCGCGGCGGCGCTGACGTAGATGAGGTTGAACTTCTCGAGCGCCGGCACGCCCTCGGCGGAGAGCGCGTCCCAGCGGAAGGTCAGGTTGGGCTCGATCGTGAACGGCATGGCGCCAGCGATGAGCAGCGCCACACCGAACAGGATGAGGATGAGCTTGATGCCGTCCTTGTACGGCTCGACAGGCGCACCGACGCGCGCGGCGGTGCGCGACGCGAGGTACGGCGGGTTCATCGGCGGCGCGCCGGCGTGCGGGTTGTACCCGCCCATCGGCTGCGGGTTGTAGCCGGGAGGGCCGCCGGGGCCGCCCATCGGCTGCGGGTTGTAGCCGGGAGGGCCGCCGGGGCCGCCCATCGGGCCGCCCATCGGGCCGCCCATCGGCGGCGGTGGGCCTCCGTACCCGCCCATCGGCGGCGGGCCTCCGTGCCCGCCNNACCCGGAGGCATCCCCGCGCCGGGGAGCGGGCCCGCGCCGGGACCGCCGAGCGGCGGCCCCTGGACGAACATCGTCGCCGCCTGCGACGCCGCGGGAGGCGGCGCCGACGCGGGCGGCATGTGCGCGGGTCCTCCACCCATCGGGCCCGGGCCGTGCCCGAGCGGCGGCCCCTGCACCATCATCGTCGCTTGCTGGGACGAGTGCGGTGGCGCCGACGGCGGCGGTCCTCCGGCGGGAGGCATCTGCGCCGGTCCTCCGCCCATCGGGCCGGGGCCGCTCGGCGGCACCATCGTCGCGGCGACGGCCATCGGCGAGTGCGCGGCAGGCGGAGGCCCCGCAGGCGGAGGCCCTGCAGGCGGAGGCCCTGCCGGCGGCCGCGCGGCGGGCGGCGGGCTCGCCGGCGACGGCGGCATCTGCACACCAGGCGCGGGCTGGGCCCCCTTCGACTGCATGTCCTTGAGCAGATCGGAGGCCTGCCAGCCCATGACGGTCTTGGCCTGGGCGCCCGCGGGCGCCGGTGGCTGCTTGCTTCCGCAGAACACGCAGTGAAGCGCCGCGTCGGGCAGATCCTTCGTGCAGTTGGTGCACTTCTTCACAGTCGTCTCCCTGGCCCGTGCCTTGTGGGGTTCAGCGTCGCACAAATGGGAGAGCGCTACCGCCGCGCCGCGCTACAATTTTTTCATGGACCACGCTCCCCAGTCCAAGCGGTCGACGCTGATCTGGATCCTGCTGCTCATCGCCGTGGTTTTCCTCTGGTGGTACTTGCGGCCAGAGGAAGACGAGGGCGCGAGCCGCGCGATGATCGAGGCCGACCGCGCCGCCGCCATCGGCACCGACCCGGACGACATCCTCGTCGACCTCCGCGACGACGTCTCGGCGGCGACGGTCGCGCAGATCGAGCGCGAGCTCGGCATCGACCTCGTCCTCGTGAGCGATCAGTCGCGCGACGAGCAGTTCTATCGCGCGCACGTCGACCCGGCGCGCCGCGACGCCATCCTCGCCGCGCTCCAGCGGCGGAGCGACGTCGAGGTCGCCGAGCCGGACGCGATGTTCGCGGCGGCGCCGATCGCCGGCTACGAGGTGCTGCCGCCCGAGGGCACGTGGGACGGCTTCCCCAACGACCCGATGTACAGCCGCCAGTGGCACATGCGGCAGATCGGCATGCCCGAGGCGTGGAAGCTCGCCGACGGCGACGGCGTGATCGTCGCCGTGCTCGACACCGGCGTGGCGTACGAGGACCACGGGCGCTTCCACCAGGTCGAGGACCTGAAGGGCATCACCTTCGTGAAGCCGTACGACTTCGTCGACAACGACACCCACGCCAACGACGATCACGGCCACGGCACGCACGTGACCGGCACGATCGCGCAGGTCACGAACAACAAGGTCGGCGTCACCGGCGTCGCGCGCAAGGTGCAGATCATGCCGCTCAAGGTGCTGGGCGGTAACGGCTCGGGGTCGGTCGCCGGCATCGCCGACGCGATCCGCTACGCGGCCGACAACGGCGCCAAGGTCATCAACATGAGCCTCGGCGGCCCGTTCCCGTCGAAGGCGCTCAAGAACGCCGTCGCGTACGCCCACAAGAAGGGCGTCGTCATCATCTGCGCCGCCGGCAACGACGGCCGCAACAAGGTCGGCTACCCGGCCGCGTATCCCGGCGCGGTCGCCGTCGCGTCGACGCAGGAGGACGAGGGCACGGCGTTCTACTCCAACTACGGCAAGGACATCGACATCGCGGCGCCGGGCGGCAACACGCGCGGCGGCGAGGCGGGTGGCGTCCTCCAGAACACGATCAAGATCGGCGACCCGACCAAGAGCGGCTACTTCGGCTTCATGGGCACGTCGATGGCGGCCCCGCATGCCGCCGGCGTCGCCGCGCTCGTCGTCGGCGAGGGCGTCACCAACCCCGTGATGGTCGAGCAGATCCTCAAGGAGTCGGCGCGCCGGCCCAAGGGCAAGACGTACTCGAGCGACCGCTACGGCGCCGGCATCATCGACGCGCCGGCGGCCGTGCAGAAGGCGCGCTCGCACCACGGCGCGTGGCAGTTCGGCCTCGGCCTCCTGCTCGCCGCCGCCGTCGCCGGCAGCGCGCGCCGGCGCGGCCTGGGCGTGAAGCTCGGCGCCGGCTACCTCGGCGGCGTGCTCGCCGGCTCGGGCGGCCTCTTCTTCCTGCCGCTCATCGCCGGCTCGATCGCGTCGTGGCCGGTGGTCGAGATGCTGACCCGCGGCCTGCCGTCGATGGACATGGCGGTCTTCGGCGGCACCGCGCACGGCAGCCCGCTCTTCATGAGCGTGCTCATCCCGCTCGGCCTCATCGCGCTCGGCGCCAGCCACCCGAAGCTGCGTGGCCTCGTCGCCGGCCTCGCCGTCGGCGTCGCGGCCCACCTGCTCTTCTTCGCGGTGGTGCCGGTGTTCGACCTGCGCTGGGTGCCGGGCACCGCGGGCATGCTCGACTCGCTGTGGCTCGCCGGCAACGCGGCGCTGTGCGCCGGCCTCGCGGTGCTGACGCTGCGACGCTGAGGATTCCCGGGGCGCCGAGCGGCGCGCGCCTGTCAGTTGCAGCCGTCGCAGTCGCAGCAGCCGCCGCCGCTCGCCTGGCACGAGCCTCCCGGGCAATCGGCGCCGCTGCAGCAGACGTGCGCGTCGCACGCGTTCGTGCCGTTGCACGTGATGTTGCACGCGAGCGCGGTGCAGTCGACGCCGCCGTCCTCGCAGGCGGCGGTGCCCATGCACGTCACGGCGCACGACGTGCCGGCGCAGTCGACGCCGGCGTCACACGCGTCGGTGCCGTTGCACGTGATCACGCAGCTCGTCGCCTGCAGGCAGTTGACCACGCCGGTCTCGCACGCGCGGTTGCCGACGCAGTTGACCTCACAGGGACGACCCGGCGGGCACGTCACGCCGCTTCCGCACTGCGCCGGCCCGCAGTCGATCACGCAGGTGCCGTCGGCGCGGCAGCTCGTGCACGCGGGCGGACAGAGGGACGCGTCGAGGCCGGCGTCGATGGCGATCGCGGCGTCGATCGTGGACGCGGCGTCGATCGCGCTCGCGGCGTCGATCGCGCTCGCGGCGTCGATCGTGGACGCGTCGCCGGTCGAGACGTCGCCGTCGATCTCCGACGCGGCGTCGTCGCTCCCCGCCGCGTCGAGGTCGGCTCCGCGCGGCTGGAACTGGCAACCGGCGACGACCGCAACCAGGATCACGACGACGATCGGATCGGACCGCATGGTCCCATGATGCCCGAGGGAACGCGCGCGGTCGCAAGCGATCGTCACGCGCCGTGAGACTGTACGGACCTTGCACAGCGCGCGCGCTCGGCGGATGCTGCGCGCATGTCGTCCGTGGTCGCACCAGCACAGCGTCGCCACCGGCTCGTCGTGGCGCGCGAGCAGTACAAGTTCTCGTGCGCGCACATGACGGTGTTCCCCGACGGCACCAAGGAGCGCCTGCACGGCCACAACTACCAGGTCGGCGCGGTGCTCGAGGTGAACGACGTGAGCTTCGCGCACATGATCCCGTTCGCGCCGATCAAGGAGGCGCTCGCCGCGATCTGCCTCGAGCTCCGCGAGCGCGTGCTGCTCGCCGAGCGCAACCCGTTCTTGACGATCGTGCGTGACGACGACGCCGAGCTCGAGCTCACCCTCTGCGGCAAGCGCTACGTGTTCCCGCGCGAGGACGCGCTGCTCCTGCCCATCGACAACATCGCCGTCGAGCCGCTGGCCGCCTACGTCGCCGACCTGCTGCTCGCGCGCCTGCGCGCCCTCCTGCCCGCCGGCGTCGTGACGGGGCTCGAGGTCTCCGTCCACGAAGGACCCGGCCAGGGCGCCTCGTGCCACCTGGCGCTGGGTTCCTAGGGCCCCGGTGTATGCTGCGGCCGGGTCCGGGGGGACCCGCACGTGGGCAGGACGTGATGTGAGGTCACGCAGTTGGAAGCGGCACGCCGCCTGCTCTAGCGGTCCGCCACAACCCGAACCCAAGCAAGCAGGAACCTCATGAGCACGCTCCGCATCCTCTCGTCCGTCACGATCGCTCTCGCTCTCGTCGCCACCGGCTGCGGCGACAAGAAGAAGGATGATGGCCAGAAGGCCACCGAGTCCGGCAAGCCCACGGCCACTGGCGGTGGTGGCGGCGGCGCTGCGAAGAAGGGCGGCGCCGACCTCTCGGCGCTGCAGGCGCAGATCGACGCCGCCAAGACCAAGGACGACATCGACGCCGCGTTCGAGAAGTGCATGGGCACCGCGATCGACCTGGCGATGAACGGCGTGAAGGAGCCCGACAAGGATCCGGGCTACCGCGCCGCGTGCAAGATCGGCCTCGCCAGGAAGCGCGCGGCGATCGTCATCGCCGACTCGACGCCCGACAAGATGAACGTCATGTGCCTGTCCGCCTCGATGCAGCTCGAGGAGCTCGGCGAGGAGGGCGGCCCCGAGGCCGAGGAGATGAAGAAGCTCATGGCCGACGTGAACAAGGCCTGCGGCCTCTGATCGCTACATCACGCGGCGCGGGGACACCACCGCGTTGGCGATGAGCAGCCCGGCGACGATCGCCATCGCGACGACGAACATCGCGAAGGTGGTCTCGATGCCGGTCAGCGTATCGCGATCGAGCAGCGACGAGATGCCGCGGAAGCCGAGGCTGCCCGGCACGAGCAGGATCATCGCCGGCACCAGCACGACCTGCTGCGGCCGGTCGAGGCCACGGGCGTAGAGGTTGGCGAAGATGCCGAGCGCGAAGGCACCGACGAGGACGCCGAGCTCGCCGCCGAGGAGCTCGGTGCCCTCGCGCGCGCCGGCGAAGCCGACGAGCGCGGCGAGCAGGATCCAGCCGACGGCGCGGCGCTCGGCCTGACACACGACGACCATCCCGAGCGACGCGACCAGGAACGCGACCCACACGCTCCACGCCGGCAGCGTGACCGGGGTGGCGGCGGCGATCGTGAACAGCTCGGCGGAGAGGCGCTCGCCGAGCGCGACGCCGATCCCGAGCTCGAGCAGGATGACGAACGCGCCCATGAGGCGCGCGGTGCCCGAGACCAGGTTGCGCGTCGCGAGCTCGGTCATCGCGGTGGTGAGCGTCAGGCCCGGCAGGAGCGCGATGAGCGCGGCGATCGTGACGATCGACGGGTGCACGCCGCCGAGCGTGCCGGCGATCGCGCCGGCGCCGAAGGCCGCGACGAACGCACCCAGCAGCTCGAACGCACGCGCCGCCGGAGCGCGCGCGCGGGTGACGATCGCGAGCACGCCGATGACGAGCCCGACGGTCGCCGCCGCCGCGATGTCGCGGACGCCGCCGCCGAAGAAGACGGTCACGGCCGCGGGCGTGAGCGCGGCGGTGATGGTCTCGGGCACGAGGCCCCACGCGCGCGGCGCCTGCTCGATGGCGGCGATCTGCTCGAGGCCCGCGACCGGATCGATCTCGCGATCGCCGACGGCGTCGGCGAGGGCGTCGAGCTTCGCCAGCTTGGCCAGGTCGAGCTCGGGAGGCGTGACCCGCATCATCGACGTGCGCAGCTCCGCCGGATCGCCGAAGCGCACCGTGAGGAACGTCGGCGTCGACAGCACCTCGGCCTGGAGGCTGAGCTCGCGGCACACGATCGCGAGCGCCTCCTCGAGGCGGTGGGCGGGTGTGCCGTAGCGGTGCATCGCGCGTCCGAGCGCGAGCACGAAGCGAACGCGCTCCCGCTCGATCACGGCGCGATCGGCCGCCGGGAGCTGGTCGGTGTTGCCGCGGGTCCGGATCACGCCGCCAAGCTAGCGGGATCCGGGGCCAAATGCCGACCCGAAAACCAGAACGCCCTCGGCACCGAAATCCGGTGGCCAAGGGCGCTCGTAGCAGTCAAGATGAAGCGTAGTCGAGGCTGAGTCGAAAAAGGTAAGGCGCAGACTAAGCTAGCTATCGTTCGCGACAGCCCGGCACGGCCATCGCGGACAGAATGGCAAGCAAGGGGCGGGCCACCCGTACAGGGGGCCCGCCAATACCTTGTAACCACGGAAGTTCCGTGTTACGCGAGCGGCTCGATTCACGGGAGCCTCGCAACCTGCTCACGACATCCGTGTCAGGGGCGGCCAACCCGGTTGCAACTCTTTGCAGAGCCGTGGAATGGGACAGAACATTCTTGTTGTGAACGCGGAGGGACCCGAGACCCGGGTCGCGGTGGTGGAGCAGGGTGCGCTCGCCGAGCTCTTCGTCGAGCGCAAGCACGATCGAGGTCTCGTCGGCAACATCTACCGGGGCAAGGTCACACGCGTCTTGCCCGGCATGCAGGCGGCGTTCGTCGACCTCGGCAAGGGGGTCGAGCGCGCGGCGTTCCTGTACGTCGGTGACGTGCTCGGCTCCGACGACGGCAAGAAGCTGTTCGACGACGTCGAGATCGAGGACGGCGACGAGGCGCCCGAGGCCGCGGCGTCCCGCATCGCGCGCAGCAAGAAGCACCTGGCGCAGCGCAAGATCGAGGACCTGCTCAAGCCCGGCAACGAGGTGCTGGTGCAGGTGGTGAAGGATCCGATGGGGCTCAAGGGCGCGCGCGTCACGGGCTACCTGTCCTTGCCCGGGCGCTACAGCGTGTACATGCCGGCGGTCAACCAGATCGGCGTGTCGCGGCGCATCGCCTCCGACAAGGAGCGCAAGCGGCTGCGCGAGCTCGTGATGGAAGCGCGCGGCAAGCAGGGCGGGTTCGTCCTGCGCACCGCCGCCGAGGGCACGGCCGATCAGGAGATCCGCGACGACGTCGAGTACCTGCTCCGGCTGTGGAAGGAGATCGGGCGGCGCGAGGAGCAGGTCAAGGGGCCGGGGCTCATCTACGGCGAGCTCGACCTCGCGCTGCGCCTCGTGCGCGACCTCGTGCGCGAGGAGACCACCGAGGTCCACATCGACGACGAGGATCAGCACAACCGCGTGAAGCGGTTCACCGAGACGTTCCTGCCGCGCTACGCCGAGCGCATCAAGCGCTTCGAGGGCCGGCGACCGATCTTCGATCACTTCAACATCGAGCCGGCGCTGCGCACGGCGGTGTCGCGGCGCGTGCCGCTGCGCTCCGGCGGCTCGCTGGTGATCGATCAGGGCGAGGCGCTGACGGCGATCGACGTCAACACCGGCAGCTTCACCGGCAGCAACAACGACCTCGAGGAGACGGTCACGCGCAACAACCTCGAGGCGTGCGAGGAGGTCGCCCGCCAGCTCCGGCTGCGCAACATCGGCGGCATCATCGTCATCGACTTCATCGACATGGACAAGGAAGGCAACCGCAAGAAGGTGTGGGACGCCTTCCAGAAGGCCCTGTCCAAGGATCGCGCGCGCTGCAACGTCACCAAGATCAGCGAGCTCGGCCTCGTCGAGATGACGCGCAAGCGCACGCGCGAGTCGCTGTCGCAGCTGCTCACCGAGCCGTGCCCGATGTGCGAGGGCGCGGCGGTGGTGAAGTCGACGACGACGGTCGCCTACGAGATCCTGCGCGAGGTGCGGCGCTCGGGCGGCCAGGTCGACAACGAGAAGGTCGAGATCGAGTGCGCGCCCAAGGTCGCCGAGATCCTGAACGCGCGCGAGCGCGACTACCTCGACGGGCTGGAGAAGAAGTTCCAGAAGTCGCTGGTGGTGGTGGCGCAGAAGAGCTGGAAGCCGGACCAGTTCCGGGTCGCGGGCAAGATGTCGTCCGAGATCGCCGCCGAGGAGGCCAAGCAGGCGGCCGCGCTCGGCCACGCCCCGCCGCCGGCCGCCAACGGTGGCGCGCGCGGCGCCGGCGGGAAGCGGCGCCGGCGCGGCGGCCGCGGCCGCTCGCGCGACTGATCGCTGCTACGATGGTGGCGTGAGCCTGACGCGACGGATCCTGGAGAGCGCCAAGAGCGGTCTCTCGCAGCTCACGTCGCTCGTCATCGTCGATGACGAGCCGCTGGCCAACGTCGAGGCCGCGGCGCTCGAGGCCGAGGTGGCGGCGCGGCGGAAGGCGCGCACGGGCAAGCCCGGGCAGTCGCGGGTCGGCAAGATGGCGGGCGCGTCGGCGGAGGCGCGGGCGGAGCGGGCGCGGCAGGCGGCGGAGCGCACGCGCAAGGTGAAGGGGGAGCGGGAGGCGCGCGAGGCGAGCGCGCGGCGGGCCGCCGACGAGGCGTTCCGCCGGATCAAGGAGCAGGCGGCGCGCGGCGGCGGCGGCCCGTCCGGCTCGTCCGGAAGTCGGACATCGTCTTCGGGCAGCGGCGGCGGGAGCGCGCGCGCCGCGCGGTCGTCGGGCGATGCGCAGGTCAACGAGTGGTACCGGACGCTCAACCTGTCGCCGGGCGCCGACCTCGCCGAGGTGAAGAGCGCGTACCGCCAGCTCATGCGCAAGTACCACCCCGACATGCACGCGGGGAACCCGCAGAAGCAGAAGGCGGCCAACGAGCTCTCGATGCGCGTGACCACCGCCTACAACGGGCTGCAGGCGCACCTCAACGGCGAGGGGAAGTAGCCGCCAGAGACAGCCGGGGTAAGGCGGCGGGTGGGGTCGCCGTGTTACCGAAGCGGACATGCAGGGAGCGAGCAAGACCGCGTTGATGGTGTGCGCGTACCGCGCGCGTTGCAGCCGCTGGGAGCGGCCGCTGTTCGTCGATCGCTGGGCCGAGGCGCTCGCCGGCGACGAGGGCGCGCAGTACGCCGCCGGCTTCGACAAGCACTGGCCGGCGATGGAGGCGTGGATGGCCCTGCGCGTGGCCTTCCTCGATCGGCTGGTCGCGATCACGAGCGACCGGCTCGGCGTGCGCCAGGTCGTCATCCTCGGCGCCGGCTACGACACGCGCGCCGCGCGCCTGCCCTACGCCGGCGTGCGCTGGTTCGAGGTCGATCACCCCGACACGCAGGCGGCCAAGCGCGAGCGGCTCGCGCGCCTGCCCGGCTATCCCGTCGACGCCGCGACCTACGCCTCGTGCGACTTCGAGCGCGAGGATCCGGTCGATCGCCTGTTCGCCGCCGGGCTCTCGCCGCGCGAGGCGACGCTCGTCATCTGGGAAGGCGTCGTGCCGTACCTGACGGAAGCGGCGGTCCGCGCGACGGCGACGCGCCTCGCCGCCGGGCTCGACCCGCGCTCGCTCGTGTCGTTCGACTCGGTCGGCAAGAAGATGGCCGAGGGCGTGAACCTCAACGAGCGTGATCGCGAGACCCGCCAGTTCGTCGGTGATCTTTCGGAGCCGGTGCGCTTCGGCAGCGATCACATCACGCCGCTCCTCGCCGACTGCGGCTACCGCTGGGTGCGCACGGTGTCGTTCGACGACCTCGCGCTCCAGTGGCTCGGCGACTACAAGCGCGACCGGCTCTTCCGCTTCCAGCGCATGGTCACCTGCTCGGCGAGTGTGCCCGACGCGCCATGGCTCTGAGATCGTTCGCGATCTGACCCTGCCAAATACTGTACATCCGTATAGCTGCTGATAGGATGCGCAGGTGCTCGACCTGTCGCGTTTCCCCGGCCGCGTCGTCGCCACTCGCACCGTCCCGGCGCGCCCCGCCGAGCTGGCGCCCTTCCCCGCCGGCCTGCACCCGGCGCTGCGCGAGGCGCTCGAGCAGCGCGGGATCGCGCAGCTCTACCGCCATCAGGCCGAGGCGTTCGAGGCGGCGCAGGCCGGCGAGAACGTCGTCATCACCACCGGCACCGCGAGCGGCAAGTCGCTCGCGTACCTCTTGCCGGTGCTGCAGGCGACGCTCGAGGATCCGGGCGCGCGCACGCTGATGCTGTTCCCGACCAAGGCGCTGACCCAGGACCAGCTCCGCGGCGTCGTCGGGATCGTCGACCACCTCGCCACGCGCAGCGACGCGCGCGCGCCGCGCGTCCGCGCCGGCGTCTACGACGGCGACACGCCGCCGGCGGAGCGCACGCGGGTGCGCGACCGCGCCAACCTGGTGCTCACCAACCCGGACATGCTGCACACCGCGCTCCTGCCCAGCCACGGCCGGCGCGGCTTCGCCCACCTGTTCCGCAACGTCCGCTACGTCGTCCTCGACGAGCTGCACGCGTACCGCGGCGCGTTCGGCGCCCACCTCGCCAACGTCCTGCGCCGGCTCCTGCGCGTGTGCGCCCACCACGGCAGCACGCCGCGCTTCCTGTGCAGCTCGGCCACGATCGCCAACGCGCGCGAGCACGCCGAGACGCTGTGTGATCGCCCGTTCCGCCTGGTCGATCGCGACGGCTCGCCGTCGGCGGGCAAGGTGATCCACTTCTGGCAGCCGCCGCTGGCGGAGGACGAGACGAGGCGGCCGGTGACGGCGGAGCTGGCGACCCTCGTGCCGCACCTCGTCACCCAGCGCCACCGCTCGATCACGTTCTGCCGCAGCCGCAAGGAGACCGAGCTCGTGCTCAAGGAGTCGCGCGACCGGCTGCGCGACGTCGCCGGCCACGACGAGGGCTACCTGCTCGCCGGCTACCGCGGCGGCTACACGCCCGAGGAGCGGCGCCAGGTCGAGCGCGCGCTGGTCGACGGCTCGCTCGTCGGCGTGGTGTCGACCAACGCGCTCGAGCTCGGCATCGACATCGGCGAGCTGCAGGTGGTCGTGCAGGGCGGCTTCCCGGGGACCCGCGCCAGCTTCTGGCAGCAGCTCGGACGCGCCGGGCGCCGCGATCAGGTCGCGCACGGCGTCCTGATGCTGGCGGTGTCACCCACCGATCAGTTCATCGCGGAGCACCCCGACTGGCTCGTGGGGCAGTCGACGGAGCGGGCGGTCGTCGATCGCGACAACCTCGCGATCCAGCTCGGTCACGTGCGCGCCGCCGCCGCCGAGCTGCCGCTCACGCTCGACGACGCGGCGGTGTTCCCGGATCTCGGCGAGATCGTCGGGGTGCTGGCGCGCGCCGGCGAGGTGCGCGAGGTGCAGGGCGCGTGGCACTGGTGCGGCGGGCTGTTCCCGGCCGGGGAGCTCAGCCTGCGCAACGTGCACCGCGATCGCTTCAAGCTCGTCGACCGGCGCACCGGCACGACGATCACGGAGATGAGCCGACCGCAGGTGTACCGGGAGGCCCACACCCGCGCCGTCTACCTGCACGACGGCGTGCAGTACCAGGTCGAGGAGCTCGATCTGGTGCAGCACGTCGCCCACGTCACCGAGGTCGAGCAGAACTTCTACACGCAGCCCGACGTGCGCGGCGCGATCGACGTGCTGCTGGTCCAGGAGGAGCGCGCGCTGGGGGAGACGACGGCGCGCTTCGGCGACGTGCGCGTCGACGAGGTCGTGGTCGGCTACAAGATGCTCGAGTTCCACAACCACCAGAACCTCGGCTACGAGGCGCTGCACGAGCCGTTGCGCCTCGTGCTCGAGACCGAGGCGGTGTGGCTGGTGGTGCCCGAGGTGGTGCTCGCGGTGCTCGGGCAGGAGCGCGACGACGCGCTCGCCGGCATGGTGCACGCGCTGACCGCGTGCGCGCGCCTGCACACGATGGCCGAGCGGACGGATCTGACCGGCACGAGCTTCCACGTCCACGACGAGCGCGGCGCGCCGACGGCGACGGCGCTCGTGTGTCACGACACGCACCCGGGAGGCCTCGGCTACGCGGCGTCGGCGTTCGAGCATGCCGGCGAGATCCTCGACGCCGCGATCGGGCTGGTCGAGCGCTGTCGCTGCCGGCGCGGCTGTCCGGCGTGCGTGGGGAGCTGGGCGCGCGATCCACGGCGCGTCGCGTGGAGCCTGCGCCGGCTGCGCGAGGACGTGCCGGTGCCGGACGAGCTGCGCGCCGGCGGGGGCTCACGCGAGCCGCGCGCGCCGAC
>DDTA01000015.1:56754-56878 GCA_002344285.1 Myxococcales bacterium UBA2376 | reverse complement strand
CCGCGAGGATCTCCTCTATCGCCTGCAGGTGGTCGAGATCAACGTGCCCCCCCTGCGCGCGCGCAAGGGCGACATCGCGGCGCTCGCCGATCACTTCCTGGCGCGCATCGCCGAGCGCACCAAG
>DDTA01000015.1:46284-56688 GCA_002344285.1 Myxococcales bacterium UBA2376 | reverse complement strand
TACGCCGAGGGCGACGAGATCCTCGCGCGCGACCTGCCGATGGCGGGCAAGGTCTTCCGCAAGAAGGCCGAGCACGCCCTCGACTCGGCCACCTCGATCACCGCCGACGGCGCCCCGCGCGCCGGCCTGCGCGAGACCCTCGGCGACATCGAGCGCGACCGCCTGGTCGAGACCCTCGCCGCCTGCGGCAACAACCGCTCCCGCGCCGCCAAGGCCCTGGGCATGTCCCGCGGCGCGCTCCTCCGCCGCCTCAAGCGCTACGGCCTCGAGTCCCACGAGGACGCGGCCTGACCCGCAAAGTTGTCAAAGTTGACANNACCGTCCCCAAATAGAACGCGTTCTATTTGGGGACGGTGTCAACTTTGACAACTTTAGCGGGCACGCGGGCGCGGACGCGCGCCATGAGCGCGGGCGCGTCGGAGACCGCGTGCTCGTCGCAGACGGGGGTGGCGGCGGCGAGGGCGGTGTCGACGGCGGCGGCGTCGTGGCGGTCGGCCTCGACCTCGGCGACGGCGATGAGCGAGTGACAGCGATCGACGCCGAAGCCACGCTCGAGCTCGACCGCGGCCGCCGCCTGGAAGGCGGCGATGGCGTCGGCGTGTGCCCCCCGCGCGCGCAGCACACGGCCGAGTCCGCTCCACGCCGAGCCCCACGCGCGGCGCATGAGCAGGTCGCGAAAGATCGGCTCGGCCTCGTCGGTCCGGCCCAGCGCGACGAGCGCGGCGGCGGCGTTGACGCGCGCGACGTCGACGTTCACGTACTCGGGGCCGTGCGAGCGCATGCTCAGCTCCTCGAAGCGCCGGAAGTGCGCGAGCGCGTCGTCGTGGCGCTCACCGACCTTCGCGATGAGCCCGAGGTTGTTCTCGACCCACGCGAGCTGGTGCGTGTCGGCGCCGTGGAGCGCCCGCCAGCGCCGGGCGGCGTCCTCGCAGTCGCGCATGCCGCGCGCCAGGTCGGACGGACGGCGCCACCCGGCGCGGCAAAGCCCCATCGCCAGCATGGCCGCGAGGTCGGGATCGTCGCCGGCCCGGCGCAGCGCGGCCGCGGCCAGCTTCGCGGCGAGCTCGTGCGCGGGAAGGTCGCCGCCGGCCGCGTACACGCTGACGAGGTGCACGAGGACCGTCGCGAGCGCGTGGTCGTCTCCGCGGGCGACGGCGAGCTCCATCGCCGTCTGGAACGTCGCGATCGCCGCCGCACGATCGCCGCTGTCGCTGTGAGACTCGGCGAGCAGCACGAGCGCGCGCAGCCGCACGCCGTCGCGGCCACGTGTGGTCGCGTCGGCCACGATCGCCGCCGCGGCGTCGCGCGCGGCCGGGAACCGGGCCACCCGGTGCAGGGCGCGGGCCTCGGCGAGGCGCTGGTCGAGGGCACGCACCTCCGACCCGACGTCGTCGGACGCGGCCACGCTGGCCCGCGCGCAGCTCCGTGGCTCCGGCAGGCCGCGCGCGATGTCGACGGCGCGCTCGGCGATGGCCCGATCGCCGGTCGCGAGCAGGCCGACGACGGTCTCGACCTGGAAGAGCTGCAGGTCGAGGCAGGTGATCCGCCGCGTGCCGGCGTCGCCGCCGAGCCGGCACGCGTTCGCGCGCTCGTCACGCCAGCGATCCCGCCACGCTTCGACCGCGCCGGCGACCCGCGCGGTCGCTGCACGGGCGTTCGCCGGGGCGAAGGCGGCGAGCGTCGCCTCGACGCGGCTCGCCGCTGCCGGTCCCCACAGCTCCGCCGCGGCGTGGTCGGCGTCGCAGGCCGCGCCCCGCTCGCCGTGGGCCCACGCCGTGAGCGCGGCGACGCCTCCGGCCAGGACGGCGGCGCTCGCGAACCCCGCGGCGAGCAGCCATCGACGCCGCGGACGGACGGCGCGCTCGATCGCATCGAGCATCGCCGGCACCGAAGGCCAGCGCGTCGCCGGATCGGCGGCCAGGCCGCGGAGCGCGATGGTACGCAGGCGCGGCGGCAGGTGGCGCCCCACCGGCGTGCGCGGCTCGCCCCGCTCGATCTCGGTGAACAGCGCGGCCACGCTGTCGCCGCGGAATGGCCGGACGCCCGCGAGCGCCGCCCACAGCGACACGGCGAACGCGAACTGATCGCTCGCCTCGCTCGCCTCACCGCCGCGCAGGACCTCCGGCGCCATGAACGCCGGCGTGCCGGCGAGCGCGCCGGTCATGGTCAGCGCGATCGCGTCGCCGCGCAGGTCGGGCGTCGGTCCCGACAGACTCCCCGACGCCAGCCCGAAGTCGGTGACGCGCGCGCGACCGTCGGCGCCGACGAGCACGTTGTCGAGCTTGAAGTCGCGGTGGACGATGCCCGCGGCGTGCGCGGCGGCGAGCCCGCGGCCGGCCTGCAGCAGCAAGGTGACCACCTCCGAGGTCGCGCGCGGCCCCGCCTCCAGCCAGCCGGTCAGCGTCGGTCCTTCGACCAGCTCCATCACCAGGTAGAGCTCGCCCTCGTGGCGCGCGACCTCGAACGCCGCGACCACGTTGGGGTGGGCGAGCCGCGCGAGCGCGCGCGCCTCGCCGAGGAGCCGCTGCTCGAGCCGGCGATCGTCACCGTCGAGGGCCTGTCGTCGCAGGAGCTTGAGCGCGACCGAACGGTCGAGCTCGGGATCGCGTGCCTCGAAGACCACCCCCATCGCCCCGGCGCCGATCGGTCGCACGAGCTCGTACCGGCCGATGTGCGTGAGGCGCGCCCTTTCCTCTCCGTGGGCGCCGCTCGGCTCCTCGTCGCGGGCGACCGTCACCACGACCTCGCGGCACACCACGCAGCCGTCCAGGTGTTCGATCACCTCGGCGCGGTCGCTCCCACCGAGCCGGCCGCGGGCGAACGCGAGCAGGCTCTCCTCGACGGGGCAATCGCGGGGGGAAGACACGGCGTGGGGTGGACCGCGGTCGCCGCGATCGTTGCACATCCGCGGGGGCGTCGAGGTACCATATGGTCACACGGTGGGGGCTGACGATCACGTCGCGTCCTGGCTCGCGGACGGACGGCGCTGTTTTCCCGGCGTCGAGCTCGACGCCGCCGTCTTCCGCGCCG
Source organism: Myxococcales bacterium UBA2376 (assembly GCA_002344285.1). Classification (GTDB taxonomy): domain Bacteria; phylum Myxococcota_A; class Polyangia; order Haliangiales; family Haliangiaceae; genus UBA2376. The sequence continues at coordinate 53,658 of DDTA01000015.1, read as the reverse complement.
CCGTCGCACCGCACGTCGCCGACCTCGCCGGCGCGGACGAGGTCTTCGGGGCCGACCTCTTCCTCGCGGTCGCCTGTGCCCGCGGCGACGAGGAGGCGCTTCGCCGGTTCGACGGCGACTACCTCTCGAAGATCGCACAGTGGCTGAAGTTGCCGCCGACCGATCAGGAGATCGTGACGGAGGTGCGGCAGCGTGTCGCGACCCGCGCGCTCGTCGGTAAGGACGGCGCGGCGGCACGCATCGCCCACTACGCCGGCCGCGGCCCGCTCTGGGCCTGGGTTCGCATCATCGCCCTGCGCGAGCACGCGCGTCTTCGCCAGGAGCAGGCCCGGCACCCGACGTCCGCGGGGACGGACGACGACGAGCTCGATCAGCTGGCGCGGAGCGGAGAGCTGTCCGCGGATCTGCGTGCGCTGCGTGCCCGCTACCAGGAGGCGATGATGGGGGCGTTTCGCGCCGCGATCTCCGCGCTTCCGCCCCGCGATCGCACGCTCCTTCGCCTGGCCTACGTCGACGGGCTCTCGCTCGAGAGTGTCGGGCGCATGTACGGCGTCAACAAGAGCACCGTCAGTCGCTGGCTCGCGGGCTGTCGCGCCGAGATCCTGTCCGCGGCGGCCGAGCGGCTGCGGGGAGAGCTCGGGCTGCCCGCGGACGACGTGGAGAGCCTGCTCGGGGTCATGCACCGCGACCTCGACGTCAGCCTCGACGGCCTCTTGCGCGCCTGACGCGCCGGACGAATTCCGTGCAACGTCGGCCGCGACCGCGGTCCATCGAGCGCCGGCCGATCTCCGCCGGCAGGAGCCCTCGATGAACTCGCGTCCGGTCGTTTCCCTCGTTGCCACCCTTATCGCCGTCCTCTTCGTCGTCGCGTGCGGAGGCGCCAGCGCCACGGCGCGTGGACCCGGCCCCGCGCCGGCGTCGGCGGCAGCGACGAACACCTCGATCGCCGCTGCGCGGCCGGTCTCCGCCGGCGACGTGATCGATCTGGTCCTGCCCTGCACCGGCAAGGTCTACTTCGGTCCGATCCGGTTCGCGGCCGAGAACCAGCGGCTCGCGATCGTGTCGAGCGTGCGGTCGCTGTCCGGCGCGCAGGTGTGCGGCGGTGGTGCCTTCGTCGACGAATCCGACGTCCAGCAGGCCGTTGCCGGGACCGGCTGCATCGAGGACAGCCACGGCTACGACACCACCCTGGAGTACGTGTTCGCGCCGGGGGCCGGCAACTCCCCCGCCAATCCGATCTACCTCTCGCTCTGGTCGCTCGACGGCGCCGGCGGTCCCGTCGGTGAGAGCTGCGCCCAGCTCGGCCTCCGCCTCGCCGTTCGCGAGGCTCCGTGACCGGGCGCGCGTTCGCGCTGGTCGCCGTCGCGGTGGTCGGCGCGTGCGGAGGAGGTGGTGGTGATCCCATGGTCGACGCCGCCATCGACGCGGACGATTTCACCGACGCCGCGCTCGACGCGGAGGATCTCACCGACGCCGCCGTCGACGCGCGAGACTTCACCGACGCCGCGATCGACGCGGGCATGGACGCGCCTTCCGGCATGTGCCCTGCGCCGCCGGCGCCTCCCGCCGCCAGCGCCGTCATCGGCGCCGGGGGCGGCACGCTCGCGCTCGGCGCGGCGGCGCGCCTCGTCGTGCCGGCCGGCGCCCTCGCCGCCGATACGACGATCACGCTGCGTCCGATCCCTCTCGAGCTCGCGCACACCGAACGCGCGCTCACCGCGGTCTACGAGCTCGGGCCCGGCAACCTCAGCTTCGCGGTCCCGGCGACGCTCACCGTGGATCTCGGTGCCCTGCCGCCCATGCCCGACGAGGTCGCGCTGCGTCTCGGACCGGCGTCGGGCCCCTTCAGCACGGCGGCGACGACGCGCACGGGCACCGCGTACGCCGCGGCCGTGAGCGGCGCGACGCTCGGTTTCGGCGCGCGCACGAGCGCGCCGCCTGCGGCGACCTCCACCTGCGCTCCGACCGCGACGCCCGACGATACGTTCGCGCTCTTCCAGAACGCCTCCAACGGCAACAACTACTTCACGACCCACGCGCTTCCCATGGGGAACGGCTTCGCCGCCATCGCGACGCATCAGCAGGATGCGCTGTGGAACGTGTTCTCCCACGGGTTCACGTCCGCGGGGGCGTCGATCGGCACCGTCAACCTGACCGGCAACGTGATCCACTCGATCTTCGGCGGGTTCGCCGCGCCGGTCGGGACCGAGATCCTGGTCGCGTACGACTCCAACCAGACCCAGGGGAGCGAGATCTGGGTGGCGCGCAAGAGCGCGACGGGGACGACGATCGGGACGCCGGTCCGGATCTCCGAGGATCCGACGCTCCTGAGCCAGCGGCCGCAGCTCGTGCCGCTCCCCGGGGGTGGTGCGTTCGTCGCCTGGATCGCGCGCCATCCGCTCAACCCGATCGTCTACCTGCGCGCCGCGATGCTCGACAGCTCGCTCGCCGTCCAGCGTCGCTTCGATGTGACGCCCACGACCGGGATCACCCATGTGCCGACGGGGATCGCGCTGGTCGGCTCGTCGGCGGGCGTCGGGCTGGTGTGGTCATGGTCGATGTCGAACGGCACGACGCACGGGGTCAGGTACCAGGGCTTCTCGACCGCCGGCTGTCCCTTGACGTCGGTGATCGAGGTCTCCAGCGGCTTCATCGTGGCGGAAGAGGTGTCCGCGGTCCTGACTGGCGACGACGTGATCATCGCGGCCTCGGGCAACACCGCGCTCGGGCAGCCGCGCGTGGCCCGCCTGCGGGTCGTGCACCTGTCGACCGGTCTCCTCGGCGCCACGCGTGTCCTCGGCGACGTTGCCATGACGCACGCCGGGCTCGCGCGCCACGCGGGCGGATACCAGCTCGCCGGCGTCAGCGGGGGTATCGTGCATCGCTGGCTCGGCCCCGAGCTCGATGCACGGAGCGCGCTCACCCCGATCGCCGGCACGTCCGGGATCTCCAGGGCTCCGTCGATCGCCACCAGCTCGACGGGAGACGCCGCGATGGTCACCTGGATCGAGTACGTCAACGGCGGGAGCACGGCCCGCGGCCGCGTGCGGTTCGCCTCCTGCACGCCGTGAACGATTTCGGCGCAACGGTCGGCGCCGCACCGGTCCAGCGGGTGATGCCACGCCAGCGCCGTTCCTCAGTCGCCTCTGCTGAGCTCGTTGGAACCGACCGCGGCGCAGCCTCCTCCGCCGGCGCCGGGCACCGCGGTCCGGTCACGTCGGGGGCGTCACCTCCCACCGCTTCCATCGGAGGTCTCCTCGCGGCCCCGACCGCGAATGCGGCGGGGGCTCCGTCGACGTCGTCGGAAGGTGCGACCGCGGAGGACCCGTTCGCGCTGCATCTCGCCGCGCGCACCGTACCGTCGGTGGTGAGCGCGCGTGTCGACGCCGCGGTCGCGCTGGCGGAGCGCGATCCGCGCGACGCACATCGGGAGCTCCTCGCGATCTACCAGGACGACGCCTTCCCCGGGTTGCCGGCGTTCACGCGTGCACGGGTGATGGTGAACCTGGCGACCAGCTTCCATGCGCTGGGCGACATCAACCGCGCGCGGCTCCAGTACGAGGCCGCCCTGGCCTCGGGGGCGCTCGATGCGTACCAGCAGGAGCGCGCGCTCGAAGGGCTCCGTCGCGTGCGCGGCGGGCGGATCGCCGACGGGGGCGATGCGCCGGACGCCGCGCAGGTGGCGGCGCTCGAGGCCCGGGTCACCGTCGCGACGGCCGAGGCCCGAAACGATCCGGCGCGCGGACCCGAGCTCATGCGTGCGATCTACGTCGACCCCGCGTTCCCTCACCTCTCGCCCCGCGTGCGTGCGCGGGTGCTCTTCGACTTCGCCGCCGCGCTCCAGCTCGCCGGCCGTGCGAGCGAGGCGATCTCGCACTACGAGGAGGCGCTCGGCTCCGGGCTCCTCGATGGCGCGCAGGCCGCGAACGCACGCGACGCCATCCACACCGTCCGCCTCGATGGCGACGCCGAGCCGCGTTCGCCGGAGATGCTCGCCGCGATGATCGATGGCGCGGTGGCCCTGCAGTCGGACAAGCGGGTCGCGCGCGACATGCTCCTGCGCGTCTACCGCAACCCGGGCTTCCGCGCGCTCGACGCTCGACAGCGCGGGCGCTGCCTCTACGATCTCGCCGCGGCGTACACCTCGCTCGGTCAGGCGCAGGAGGCGTGGAACTTCTGGCTCGAGGCCCTGAGCTCGGGCGGGCTCGATGACAGCCATCGCGAGCGCGCCAACCGGTACCTCCGTGGCGTCCTGCCGTCGTCGGTCCCCGTCGACGACAAGCGGGGGCTGCCCCGGGGCTCAGCCCCAGAAGCCGAACGAGAGCCCGGCGTTCCCGAAGCGCGGGGCGAAATCGCCCGTGAGGCCGAGGCGTAGCCGGTACTTCTTGTTCCACCAGAAGCGGAAGGTGAGGAAGCCGACCTCGACGCCGGCGGTGAGGTGAGGCCGGCCGCGCACGTCGGCGAAGCGACCCGGCTCCCAGTAGGTGCCGCCGCGCAGGCGCAGGCGGCCGGGCAGGGGCTCCCACTCGGCGCCCAGGTTGGCGCCGAACGAGATGTCGCGACCCGAACGCTGCCACAGGTTCTGCGAGAAGGCCTCGAGGCCCATGCCGTCGGCGACGGCGCCGACGAGGCGCACGTCGCCGGCGACGACGAGCGCGCGCTCGTCGCGGAACTTGCCGCCGACGAACTGGTTCCACCGCGTCGGCCCGAAGCGCCACGCGACGCCGAACGCGAGCTCCCAGGGGACGGCGACGCGCTCGGGCAGGATGTAGCCCTCGCAGTCGAGCGGGTCGCACGCGGCCACGTTCACGTTGCGTCCGGTCACCGGCAGCCCGAGCGTGGCGCCGATGCGCAGGTCCTCGCCGTGCGGCCGGTAGAGCAGGCCGCCCTCGAGGCCCGCGCCGGCGATCGTGAACAGCGACCCGACACGCGCCACGTCGAGGGTGCCGGCGCGGATCGCCGCGCCAATGGTCCACGTCTCGTCGCCCCAGGTGTCGGCGACAGCGAACTTCGCGACCGTCGCGACCGCGGACATCTCGCCGCCGCTCGTGTCGGTGAGGCGCTCGCGCTGCGTCGACACGACGAGCGCCACGCCCCAGCCGTAGTACATGCCCGCGAGGCCCGCGCTGCCGGTCGTCGACGCGCGCCCATCGTCGACACGCCCGTTGTTGTCGAAGTCGCTCGCGTACACGGCCTCCATCGCGTCGAGGTGGAAGTCCCAGTCCCACCAGTTCGTCGACGTCGCCTTGCGCACCGCCGGCGACGCGGGATTGCCGAGCGTGCCGGCCGAGCCCTCGGCGAGCGCGACCTGCACGCCGCCCATGCCGACGATGCGCGCGCTGCCGAGCGCGGCGCCGCGGTAGAGGTCGAGCGTCCAGTCGCGGTCGGTGATCGGCACCGGGTCCTCGGCGGCGGCGCTCCGCACCATCACGGTCATCGTCACCGACATGGCCAGGGCGGTCGCCACGATCCCGCGTGAAGCGCGCACGGACCGATAGTACCGGTTACAGTTGCCGTGATGGCTGGTCGCGAGCGAGACCACGTGCGGGTGTCACCCGCCGACGGCGACACGGCTGCCGTCGTTCCGTTCCGCCGCCACCTCGTCCTGCCCGCGTTCGTCCTGGGCGCCGCCGAGGCCATCCTCGTCGGCTACCCGCTGTGGAGCCTGTTCGATCTCGGCAAGCTGCCCACCGGCACGCTCGCGCGCGTCGGCATCCCCGTGCTCGTCGGCGCCGCGCTGGCGTGGAGCACGGCGATCACGGCCTGGCTGCTCCCGATCCGCGCGTGTGCCGCCGCCCGTCGTCGCGGCGAGCGCGTCTCCAAGGATCTGGCGGCGCGCGGTTATCGCGGCGTCCTCAAGACCCCGCTCCGCGTCTTCCTCGGACGGACCGCGCTCTGGATCGCGATGGCGGGCGCCGCGGGTGTCTCCTTCGTCCGGTACCAGGGCTGGGACTCCAGTCAGGCGCTGGCCATGGCGTCGCTCGCCGGGCTCCACGCCGCGCCCATCGCGGGGGCGCGCGCGCTCTGGGTCGGCCGCGTGCTCGACGCGGTGCGCGCGCGGCTCTTCGTCGTGAACCCGCCGCTCCGCGGCTACGCCGACGATCACTTCCGCCGCCTCCTGCTCATGTCGCTCGTGATCGCGGCGGGCGGGCTCGCGATGCACGCCGCGTTCCTCTACTACTTCGTGCCGATCACGCACGAGCAGTACCTCGCGCTCGAGACCTACCTGCCGTCGATGGCCGCCGGTGGCTGGTGCGCCTGGACGCTGGCGGCGCGCCGCCTCACCCGCCCGCTCGGACGGTACCTCGAGGCCGCCGCCGGTGACGGCGGCGACGCCGCGCAGGCCGGCAACGCGACGCAGGTCTACCGCCTCGCGCAGTCGCTGCCGTATCGCCTCGCGCTCGTCGGCCTGGGCGCGTGGGCGCTCATCACGTTCGCCACCGCGCTCCTCGCCCGCTGGTACCTCGCGATCGAGCTCGACAACACGATCGTCAGCGCCGTCGCCATCGTCGCGGTCGCGCTCGCCGCCGGCATCTACGAGACGCTCGGCCACCGCGAGATCTTGCGCCCGCTGCTCGCGCACCTCTCGGCGCGGTACCGCATCCCGGTGCGCGCGATCGCGCCGTCGCTCGGCCTGCGCGCCAAGCTCATGCTCTCGTTCGGTGGCGTCGTCGTGCTCGCGTGCGGCATGGCGCTCCTCTGGGGCTTCGTGCAGTACAAGAACCTGTCGCAGGAGGCGGTGGCGCGGCAGGCGTCGGTCGGGCTCGCGTGGGTGCGCTCCGAGGTCCAGGCCGCCGCCGCCGCCCACGCCGAGCCGCCGACGCCGGCGCTCGTGCGCGGCGCGCTCGGCGACATCCACGCGCGCAACCCCGAGAGCTCCACCGTCCTCTACTACGTGGACGATCTCGACGTCCCGCTGCCGGCGACGGTCGAGCCCGACGACGTCGTCTCGGTCGGCGGCGGACCGATGGGTGCGCCCGCGCTGCCGTGGTACGTGCTCGGCGAGATCCGGCGTGGCCAGGGCATGCGCATCGAGCTGGGGCCGGCGTACCTCGCCGGCGAGAGCGGGCGCCTGGTCGTCTCGTGGCGCCGCCAGGCCTACGATCTCGGCGCCGTCGCGGTGTTCTATCCCAACTACCGCGGGCGCGGCGACGCGCTGGTGCGGCCGCTCAAGGAGCTGCTCGTCTTCTTCATCGTCCTGTTCGGCGCATGCGGCGGCATCGTCGTCATCACCGTCGCCCAGTTCGTGATGCCGATCCGTCGCCTCGAGCAGCGCGCCGACGCGATGGCGCGCGGCGAGCTCGTCGATCCGGTGAGCTCGGGCGGCGACGGCGACGAGATCGGCCGCCTCACCTTCGCGCTCGAGGAGATGCG
>DDTA01000015.1:29678-46208 GCA_002344285.1 Myxococcales bacterium UBA2376 | reverse complement strand
TCGCGCACGAGATCAACAACCCGGTCAACGCGATCGTCAACACCGTCGGTCCACTCGACGAGGCGATCACCGAGCTCGAGAGCGCCGACGCGGCCCAGCGCAGCGAGGCGGCCCGCGACATCCGCGACATGGTCAAGGTCGTGCAGCGCGGCGCGCAGCGCACGAAGGCGATCGTGGGCGCGCTCCACAACTACTCGCGCACCGACGACGAGAAGGTCGTCGACTTCGATCTCAACCGCTCGCTCGACGACAGCCTCGAGCTCCTCCGCCACGTGCTCAAGGGCAACGTCGGCGTCGAGAAGAAGTACGGCGAGGTGGGCAAGATCCGGGGCCACGCCGGACAGGTGAACCAGGTCTTCATGAACCTGCTCACCAACGCCGCGCAGGCGCTCACCGGACGCGACGGCGCCGTCATCACGATCCAGACCCGCGCGCAGGGCGAGCACGTCGAGGTCCGCATCGGCGACAACGGGCCCGGCATCCCGCCCGACGTCGTGCCCCGCATCTTCGATCCCTTCTTCACCACCAAGGACGTCGGCGAGGGCACCGGTCTCGGCCTCGCCATCGTGCACGAGCTGGTCGAGCGCCACGGCGGGGAGATCGAGGTCGACACCCAGGTCGGGGTCGGGACCACGTTCACCGTCACGCTGCCCCGTCGGACCGACGTGCTGGCCGCGCCTCCGCAGCGCCGGGTCACGGACCGGCGCTGAGGCCTATCCCTCAGGGCAATGTCATTTTGGCACTCGGCCCCCCGGTTCGTGTCACCCTGGCAGCCGGTGCAGGTGGCTGACACCGTTCCCATCCTGTGAAATCAGGTAGTTGTCGAGGAATAGGGATGGCACCCGGCTTGTAATCAGCCGTATCGGTGCCCACATGCTCACGCCCGCCCCAGCCAGGTCACGTCGTCCCGTGAACGCCATGCGCCACCCCGGCGGGGTCCCCCGCGGCTACTGGGCTGGCTCGCCCGACCGCGATCCGCGCGAGGGTAGCGACGACGGCGACCCGCGCCGCGACGCCCCGGCCGAGCGCGGCGCGTGGGACCCGACGCGCGCGGTCCTCGTGGTCGACGACGAGGCGAGCATCGTCGAGTCGCTCGAGAAGATCTTCCGCCGTGAGGGCTTCTCCGTCCTCACCGCGACCGACGGCCAGGCCGGCCTCGACCTCCTGCGCCGCAACCGCGTCGGCGTGCTGCTCTGCGACCTCATGATGCCGGGCACGAGCGGCATGGATCTGCTCAAGGCCGCCAAGACCATCGCGCCCGAGACCGAGGTCGTGCTCATGACCGCGTACGGCACCGTCGAGACCGCCGTCGACGCGATGAAGGAGGGCGCGTACGACTTTGTCTCCAAGCCGCTCAAGCGCGCGCACGTCGTCCGCATCGTCAAGAACGCGCTCGAGAAGCAATCGCTCGTCACCGAGAACCGCGCGCTCAAGGCGCAGCTCGCCGAGCGCCGCCGCCGCGCGATCATCGGCACGTCGCTGCCATGGCGCCGCACGATGGACATCGTCCACCAGGCCGCGCCGTCGGAGGCGACGGTGCTCCTCCTCGGCGAGAGCGGCACCGGCAAGGAGCTCCTCGCCCGCGCGCTCCACGAGAACAGCCACCGCGCCAAGGGGCCCTTCGTCGCCATCAACTGCGCCGCCATCCCCGAGTCGATCCTCGAGGCCGAGCTCTTCGGCTACGAGAAGGGCGCGTTCACCGGCGCCACCGTCACCCGCGAGGGACGCTTCGAGGCGGCCAACGGCGGCACCCTCTTCCTCGACGAGATCGGCGAGATCTCGCGCCACGTGCAGGTGAAGCTCCTGCGCGTCCTCCAGGAGGGCGAGATCGAGCGCCTGGGCGCCGGCGGCAAGCCGCGCCGCATCGACATCCGCCTCGTCGCCGCGACCAACGTCGACCTCGGCGAGGAGGTGAAGGCCGGCCGCTTCCGCGAGGACCTGTTCTACCGGCTGAACGTCATCCCCGTACACGTGCCGCCCTTGCGCGATCGCCGCGAGGACGTGCCGCTGCTCACCCAGCACTTCGTCCAGCTCTACGCCGAGAAGAACGCCAAGCAGATCACCGGCACGACGGCGGCGGCGCTGGCGCGCCTCGCCGACTACCCGTGGCCCGGCAACGTGCGCGAGCTCGAGAACGCGATCGAGCGCGCCGTCGTCCTCACCCGCGGCACGACGCTCGACGAGGACGCGCTGCCCCGCGAGATCCGCGACGCCGCGGCCGCCGGCGCGCCCGGCATGAGCTTCGCGATCGGCACGCCCCTCGCCGACATCGAGATGCGCGTCATCCGCGAGACCCTGCGCCACACCCGTGGCGACAAGCGGCTGGCCGCCAAGCTGCTCGGCATCGCGACCCGCACGATCTATCGCCGCCTCGCCGAGGTCGGCGAGGCGACCAACGACGAGGTCCCGTCCGACGAGCCGGGTGACGGCCACGACGGCGACGACGGCGAGCCCGAAGGGAGCGTCTGATGCAGGCGTACGTGAAGCGCTACTTCTGGGTCGTGGTCGCGCTGGCCATCTCGCTGTCGGCGGTGTTCGCGGCCAAGCTCGTCAACAACGTCGCCGAGGCCAAGCTGCTCGCCGACGCGAAGCGCAGCCCCAAGGTCACGCCGCCCGCGCCGTCGCCGTCGGCGCCCATCGCCTCGCGCACCAAGGACGGCAAGCCCCTCATCGATCGCAACATGTTCTGCTCGACCTGCCTGCCGCCGGTGCCGCTCGCGGCGTCGCCGACGGGCCCGGTCGATCCCAACTCCGTGCAGATGACGAGCCTCCCGCTCCTCCTGGTCGCGACCCACGTGACCGATCAGCGCCACGCCAAGCAGGCGTTCGCGACCATCCTCAACACCGCGACCCAGAAGCAGGGCGCGTACTGGATGGAGCAGGACATCCCCGGCGCCGGCCCCATCGTCGCCATCCACTACAAGTACGTCGACTTCACCAACAAGGCGACCGGCCGCACCGAGCGGATCTCGATCACCGGCGAGGCGCCGCCGCCGCCCACCACCCCCGCGGTCGTCGCGGAGGTCCCGACGACGTCGGCGGGCAGCGGTGACGACCTCACCGCCGCGATCGATCAGGGCATCAAGAAGATCGACGAGACCACGTACGAGATCGACCGCTCGCTCGTCGACAAGGTGCTCGCCAACCCCATGGCGGTCGCCAAGGGCGCGCGCGTGATGCCGTCGTCGAAGAACGGCGAGCCCAACGGCTTCAAGCTGTACGCGGTCCGCCCCAGCTCGGTCTACGCCAAGCTCGGCTTCGCCAACGGCGACACGCTCCACGCCATCAACGGCATGGAGCTCAACTCGATGGACAAGGCCATGGAGGTCTACTCGAAGGTGCGCGACGCCCAGAGCCTCCAGGTCAACGTCACCCGTCGCGGCAAGCCCGTGACCCTCAGTTACACGATTCGCTGACCAGCGACCGCGATCGGTATCGTCCCATGCACACACGTCAGTCTCGCTTCGCCCTCGTCCTCGGCTTCCTCCTCGCCGCCACGCTCCTCGTGGTCGGGGCCCGGCCGTCGTCCGCCCAGCCCTCGCCGCCGCTGGGTACCGACCCGCCCGCCGGCGAGGACGCGCAGCTCTACGCCTGCGGCAAGGCCAAGGCCTCCTTCTCGGTCACCCTCAAGCAGGAGACGGAGCTCAAGGACCTGCTCACCTGGGCGATGAGCTTCACGTGCAAGAACTTCATCTACGAGTCGAGCATCCTCCAGCGCTCGAAGAAGCTCACGATCATCGCGCCCAACAAGATGACGCCGCGAGAGGCGTACCGCGTGTTCCTCGTCGGCCTGTCGACGATGGGGCTCACGGTCGTGCCCAAGGGCAACGTCCTGCGCGTGGTCGAGGCTGCCAACGCCAAGAGCGAGACGGTGCCCATCTACAAGAAGGGCTCGCCCGGCAACTCCGACGACGTCGTCCGCCTCATCCTGCGCCCGCAGCACGTCGGGGTCGATGACCTGTCGAACGCGCTCTCGGTGGTGAAGTCGAACATCGGCGTGATCCAGCCCGTGCAGAAGGCCGGCGTTCTCGTCATCACCGACTACTCGAGCCACATCCGCGACATGGTCACGGTCTCGAAGGAGCTCGACCGGCCGGCGTCGGGGGAGGGCATCTACACGATCCAGGTGAAGTACGCCGACGCCGTGCAGCTCGCCGCCAAGCTCAGCGAGATCCTCGGCACCAACACCGGCGGTGGCGGTGGCGCGCCGGTCCCCAAGGGCGGACCTCCGGGCGCCGCGGGGCGTGGCGGTGGCGGCGGCGGTGGTGGCGGCGGTGACGAGGGCGTCGCCGCGGCGATCCCGTCCAAGATCATGGCCGACGAGCGGACCAACACGCTCATCCTCCTCTCCAGCGAGGCCGGCTACCTGCGGGTGAAGGCGCTCGTCGATCGCCTGGACGTCGGCATGGAGGGCGGCGACTCGGGCTCGATCCACGTCTACGCGCTCGAGAACGCGAGCGCCGAGGAGCTCGCCACCACGCTCAACGCCGCGCTCACCGGCGTCTCGCAGCAGGCGCAGCGCGGCGGCGGGGCGACCCGCACGCCCGCCGGTCGTCAGGTGCCCCCGCCCGCGCCGCAGTTCGACGGCGGCGGCGGCGGCGGCGGGTCGTCGTTCGAGGGCCAGGTGCGCATCACGCATGACGCGCCGACCAACTCGCTCGTCGTCCTCTCCAGCGGCCGTGACTTCCAGGCGCTCAAGGAGGTCGTGCGCCAGCTCGATACCCCGCGCCGCCAGGTCTTCATCGAGGCGGTCATCCTCGAGCTCAACATCGGCAACGGCCTCGACCTCGGCACCAGCTTCCACGGCGGCCTGCCGATCGGCGACAACGACGACGCGATCGTCTTCGGCGGCGTGCAGGGCTCGGACCTGAAGTCCTTGCAGCTGTCGACCCTCATCTCGGCGACCGGCCTCATCGGCGGCCTGCTCGGTCCGATCCTGCCGCAGTCGCAGGAGCTCCTCGGCACCAGCATCCCGTCGTACGCGGTGCTGTTCCAGGCGCTGGCGAAGTCGTCGAACGTGAACGTGCTCTCGAGCCCGCACATCCTGGCCACCAACAACCAGGAGGCGGAGATCGCGGTCGGCACCAACATCCCCTACGTCGGTGGCGTCAACTTCGGCCTGCCCACCGGTGGCACCGGCGGCATCCCCGGCTTCGGCAACGTCTCGATCCAGCGCCAGGACATCCAGCTGTCGATGAAGATCACGCCCGCGATCAACGCGAGCAACATGGTGACGCTCAAGATCGAGCAGGAGATCCAGGACATCGGCGATCGCGACCCGCAGCTCGGCCCGTCGTGGACCAAGCGCAAGATCAAGACGACGGTGGTCGTGAAGGACCAGCAGAGCATCGTCATCGGCGGCCTCATCTCCGACCGCGTCTCGTACAGCGAGTCGAAGGTGCCGTTCCTCGGCGACATCCCCATCCTCGGCTACCTGTTCAAGTACACCAAGCGCGACAAGAAGAAGACCAACCTGCTCGTCCTGCTCACGCCCTACGTCATCCAGGACCAGCTCGACCTCAACGCGATCGTCGAGCGCAAGGTGCGCGAGCGCAACGAGTTCCTGCGCGCGTTCTACAACCTCGACAAGGCGGCGTACCTGCCGCGCGTCGACTACCGCCGCAAGCGCGGCGTCGTCGAGGAGATCAACCGCGCGATCCTGGCCGTCGACGTCGAGCGCGACCTGCTCCACTCGCTGCAGCAGCGCGAGGGCGGCGTGGTCGAGGGCGCGATCGAGTACGATCTGAAGGGCGCGGCCGACGACCTCGAGGATCCGGATGCGCCGAAGCCGGATGCGCCGAAGCCGGAGGCGCCGAAGCCGGAGACGGGCACGGGCACGGGCACGGGTTCGGCCCCGAAGACGGAGCCGAAGAAGTGAACCCGGCGGAGGCTTACGGCACCCCGCTCCTGGGCGAGATCCTCGTGCGCGAGCTCGGCCTGCGCCCCGAGGCCGTCGCCAAGGCGCTCGAGAAGCAGGCGGAGGAGGGCGGTCTCCTCGGCGAGGTGCTGCTCAAGCTGCGCCTCGTCGACGAGGACCAGCTCGCGTTCGCGCTGGCCCAGCAGGCCGAGATGGCCTTCATGCGCGACCTGCCGCGCGCCGAGGACGTCACCGCCGATCTGATCGACGCGATCCCGATCAACTTCGCCAAGCAGCACCGCGTGCTGCCGCTGGCCCGCGATCCCGAGACCGGCCGTGTCCAGGTCGCGCTCGCGGATCCGACCGACCTCGAGGTCATCGACGACATCGCCGTGATGATCGGCGCCGGCGTCGACCCGATCGTCGCCGCGCCGGGCAAGATCGTCGATCACATCAACAAGGTCTACGGCCGCCTGCGCCAGGGCGCCGAGCTCGAGCACGGCGACAAGAAGGACGAAGGCGAGGACGAGTTCGGCCAGGCCGAGGAGCTGGTCGACATCCTCGATCTGAACGACGAGGCCCCGATCATCCGCTGGGTCAACTCGCTCATGTTCCAGGCGGTGAAGGAGCGGGCGTCCGATATCCACATCGAGCCCGGCGAGAAGGACGTCCTCGTGCGCTACCGCATCGACGGCGTCCTGCGCGAGGCCAAGCGCGCCCCCCGCAAGTTCCTCGCCTCGATCATCGCCCGCGTGAAGATCATGGCCGGGCTCAACATCGCCGAGAAGCGCCTGCCGCAGGACGGCCGCATCCGGCGCAAGATCGCCGGCAAGGACGTCGACATGCGTGTCGCGACCGTGCCGACCGCCGGCGGCGAGCGCATCACGATCCGCCTCCTCGATCGCAGCTCCGTGCTCCTCGGCCTCGCCGACATCGGCATGGCCGAGGACACCCTCGAGGTCGTGCGCGGCATCATCAAGCGCCCGCACGGCATCTTGCTGGTCACCGGCCCCACCGGCTCGGGCAAGACGACGACGCTCTACGCCTGCCTCTCCGAGATCAACTCGCCCGACCAGAACATCCTCACCGTCGAGGATCCGGTCGAGTACCAGCTCGAGGGCATCAGCCAGACCCAGGTGAACCCGAAGATCGATCTGACCTTCGCCACCGGGCTGCGCTCCTTCCTCCGCCACGATCCCGACGTGATCATGGTCGGCGAGATCCGCGACAAGGAGACCGCCGAGATCGCGATCACCGCGTCGCTCACCGGTCACTTCGTCTTCTCGACCGTTCACACCAACGACGCCGCCGGCGCGATCACCCGCCTCGTCGACATGGGCATCGAGCCGTTCCTCGTCGCGTCGTCGCTGGTCGGGCTCCTCGCCCAGCGCCTGGTGCGCCGTCCCTGCTACGAGTGCGCGCGGCCGGTCCGTCCGGACGAGCAGATCGTGCTCCAGCTCGGCCTCGATCCGGCGACCTTCTACCGCGGCGGCTATCACTTCCCGGCGGTGAAGGGCGAGCGCCCGCCGCCGCCGGGCACGGTGCTCGAGCCCGTCGGCTGCCCGTCGTGCCTCGACGTCGGCTACCGCGGCCGCACCGGCATCTACGAGATGCTGATGATCAACGAGAAGGTCCGCCACCTGACGCTCGAGAAGGCCGACGCCGGCACGATCCGCGCGGCGGCGGCCGCGGCCGGCATGGTGAGCCTGCGCCTCGACGGCGCGCGCAAGGTCATCCAGGGCCTCACCACGACCGAGGAGGTCATGCTGATGACCGCGGAGGCCGATCTCTGATGCCGATGTGGGCGTACAAGGGCATCGGGGCCAACGGCAAGGCCACCGCCGGCGTCCGCGACGCGGAGTCGCCCAAGCTCCTGCGCCAGCTCCTCAAGAAGGAGGGCGTGATCGTCACCGACTGCGAGGTGTCGACCAGGGGCGCCAAGGGCGCGGTGGCCGCGGCGGGCAAGGGCGGCAGCGGCGCGCTGTCCAAGGAGGTCGACCTCGGCGCCATCTTCGGCGGGGTCAAGAAGACCGACGTCGCCAACTTCACGCGTCAGCTCGCGACGCTCCTCAAGAGCGGCATCGCGCTCGCCGAGGCGCTGGGCGCGCTCTTCGATCAGACCGACAACATCCGCCTCAAGGTGCCGCTGGGCGAGGTGCGGACGATGGTCAACGAGGGCAGCTCGCTGGGCGACGCCCTCGGCAAGCACCCCAAGATCTTCGACGAGCTCTACGTCTCGATGGTCAAGGCCGGCGAGGTCGCCGGCAACCTCGACGAGGTGCTCAACCGCCTCGCCGACTTCCTCGAGAGCTCGCAGAAGCTCAAGTCGAAGGTCCAGAGCGCCATGATCTACCCGGTGATCATGGTCGTGGTCGGCGTCGTGATCATGGGCATCCTGATGGTCGCGGTCGTCCCCGAGATCACCAAGATGTTCAAGTCGCAGGGCAAGACCCTGCCGCTCAACACCCGCTTCCTCATCTGGGTCGCCGACGTCATCCGTGGCTACCT
This sequence comes from Myxococcales bacterium UBA2376, assembly GCA_002344285.1. GTDB lineage: Bacteria > Myxococcota_A > Polyangia > Haliangiales > Haliangiaceae > UBA2376. The sequence continues at coordinate 37,843 of DDTA01000015.1, read as the reverse complement.
CTTCTTCATCGTCGTCTTCTGGGTGGGCGCGATCCTCGGCTTCCGGGCGTGGATCAAGAGCCCGACCGGACGTCCGACCTGGCACCGCTTCGTCCTGCGCCTGCCCATGGTCGGCGACCTCGCTCGCAAGGTGAACGTCGCGCGCTTCGCGCGCACCCTCGGCACCATGCTCCAGGCCGGCGTGCCGATGCTGCGCGCGCTCGACACCGCCAAGGAGATCATGGGCAACGTGATCATGCGCAAGGCGATCGAGGACGCCAAGAAGGCGGTCACCGAGGGCGAGTCGCTCGCGGTCACGCTCAAGCGCTCGGGGCAGTTCCCCGCGATGATGACCCACATGATCGCGGTCGGTGAGCGCGCCGGCGCGCTCGAGCAGATGCTCGAACGCGTGGCCGAGACCTACGAGACCGAGGTCGACATGCGGCTCGGCCGCGTCACCGCGATGCTCGAGCCGCTCATGCTGGTCGGCATGGGCGGCACCGTCGCCTTCATCGTGTTTTCCATCCTCCAGCCCATCATGGCGATGGGCCAGTTCAAGTGACCTCTGGTGAGTAAGGAGATCGAAGCCATGTTCCGCACCGCCGCCTCCAACCGTCGTCGCAGCCGCCTCCGCCAGCTCGGCATGACCCTCCTCGAGATCATGATCGTCCTCGCGATCCTCGCGCTCGTCATGGGCCTCCTCGTCGGCCCGCAGGTCATGAAGCTCTTCACGGAAGGCAAGGGTGACATCGCCCGCGCCGGCGTGAAGAAGCTCGCCTACGAGTCGTACCCGCAGTGGGCCTCGCGTCCGGCCAACACCGGCAAGTGCCCCACGGTCCAGCAGCTCGCCGAGTACGGCGGCTCGGTGAAGGACCCGTTCGGCGAGGAGTACGTCATCAAGTGCAACGACCTGCCGGCCGGCGCCGTCGGCATCGCGGTCCTCTCCAAGGGCGAGGACAAGCGCGAGGGCACCGGCGACGACATCAAGTCGTGGGACCAGCAGTGAGCTGAGCCATGACCGGGCCTCGTGCACATCGGCTGGGCTGGGCGCGGCGCGGGGAGCGCCCTGGCGCCCAGGTCGGCATGACCGTGCTCGAGGTCATGATCGTGCTCGCGATCATCGGCTTCATGGCCTACCTCGCGGTCAGCGGCTTCCGCTTCCTGAGCGGCGCGGCGCTGTCGGACGACACCTCCGACATGGCGCTGGTGCTGCGGCGCGCACAGCTCATGTCGATCGAGGGCGGTGTGCCCACGCGCGTGGTCATCGACTTCGACAAGCACGCCTACTGGGTCGAGGCGTGCACCGGTGACCCCACGTTGCGGCGGACCAAGGAGGAGGAGAAGGCCGACGTCGAGACCGCGCAGGAGGAGCTCGACAAGGCGCGCCAGCGCCTCGCGACCCTGCCCGGCGGCCAGATGCAGGCGTCGTCGCCCGAGGAGGAGGCCAAGATGGCGGCGGCTCTCGCCGGTCGCAAGGTCGGCGGTCGCATCTGCGGGCCGCTCGGCACCGGGCCCGCGGCCGACCAGCTCGGGCCGATGTTCTCGGGCGACTCGATGGGGCGCGAGCTCACCCGCGCGCTGCAGCAGCACCGCGGGGTGAAGTTCCGCGAGGTCTGGGTCCAGCACCTGGAGAAGTCGGTCTCGAGCGGGCAGGTCACCATCTCGTTCTTCCCGCTCGGCTTCGCCGAGAAGGCGATCGTCGAGATCGGGACCTCCGACGACGACATCGAGACGATCCTCGTCCACGGCGTCACCGGCCGCGTCGAGATCCGCGCGGGCGCGCTGCGCGATCCCGACGATCACATGCTGCGCGACGTGAAGGGCGAGCGGGAGGCGGAGCGATGAGGTCGCTCAGGACGAACGGGGGGTTCACCCTCGTCGAGGTCATGCTCGCGCTCGCGATCCTCGGGCTGTCGCTCGTCATCCTGGTGCGCAGCGTCGCCGGCAACATCACCGCGGCGCAGGACTCGTTCTACATGGGCGTCGCGACCGACCTGGCGCGCGGCAAGATGTTCGACATCGAGGAGCACCTGCTGCAGGAGGGCTTCCAGGAGACCGAGGAGGAGGAAGAGGGCGACTTCTCCGACGAGGGCTGGCCCAACATCAAGTGGAAGTACCTCGTCGAGCCGGTCGAGCTACCCAACCTCGAGACGCTCATGAACCTCTCGCAGGAGCAGAAGGGCGAAGGCGAGGGCTCCGGCGCCGGGACGGGCGAGGGCGAGGAGGGCACGAGCGACCTCGACAAGTTCCAGTCGAGCGCGCTGGGCGGGATGCTCGGGATGCTCGGCATGGGCGGCGGTGCCGCCACCGAGAGCGGCGGCAACGCCTCGGCGACCGCAGGGTTCCTCCAGATGGGCTACCCGATGGTGCAGCAGGTGCTGAAGGCCTCGGTGCGCAAGATCTCGCTCACCATCGACTACGACACCGGCGTCCACAAGGAGACCTTCAAGGTCATCCTCTACGTCACCGACCCGGCGGGCATGCAGAAGGCGATGGGCATGCTGGGGGCCGATCAATGAGGGCCGGACAGCGCGGCATGACCCTCATCGAGATCATGATCTCGCTCGCCATCATCGGCTTCATGATGGCGATGGCGTGGTCGACGATCTCGAACGCGTCGAACGCGCGCGTCACCTTCACCGCGCTCGAGGAGCGCAACCACGAGGTGCGCGTCGCCATGGCGCGCATGGTCCACGACCTCCAGAGCGCGTACCTCTCCTCCAACGAGGACCAGAACTTCGACAACCGGCGCACGCTCTTCGTCGGCAAGAGCGAGGAGCTGCGCTTCTCGTCGTTCGGCCACCAGACCCTGTGGGCCGACGCCAACGAGTCCGACCAGACGCTGATCGTCTACTACCTCGACAGCGACCGCGCCAACCCGGGCAAGGAGGCGCTCTATCGCAAGGAGCTGCGGCGTACGTCGAACGAGCCGTGGGAGGGCGAGCCGGCCGAGCACGACATCCTCCTGCGCGGCGTCGACAAGCTCTCGCTCCAGTACTGGGACTGGAAGGACAAGAAGTGGCAGGACAGCTGGGACTCGACCAAGCAGGACGCCGAGGCCAAGCGGCTGCCCACGCGCGTGCGCATCGCGCTCGAGTACAAGAACTCGCGGGGTGACGAGCTGAAGCTGGCGACGCAGGCGCGCCTCTTGCTCCAGGAAGAGCTGGTGGCGCGATGAGGCAGCGGGGCTTCCGGATCCGTCGACGTCGCGGGCGGCGCCAGCACGGCGTCGCGATGCTCGCGGTCATCACCGCGGTCGCGATCTGCCTCGTCATCGTCAACGAGTTCGGCACGGCGACGACGATCGACATGATGCAGTCGCGCAACAACCTCGATCAGATGCGGGCGCACTTCCTGGCCCGCTCGTCGCTCAACCTGACCGAGCTGATCGTCCGCCTCCAGCGCCGCCTCGACAACGCGCCGGGGCAGGCGGGCCAGATGGGGCTCGGCGCCGACGCGCTCGCGAGCCTCGAGGGCGTCCAGATCACCGACTTCGCCGACCCGCTCATGGCGGCGTTCGGCGGCGACGAGGAGCAGGTGCAGGCCGCGATCGGGTTGTCGATGAGCCAGACCAAGGGCCTGGGCTCGGACATCGGCACGTTCGGCGTCCGCATCACGCCGATCGACGGCAAGATCAACGTGAACTGCGCCGCCTCGGGTACGCCCGCCGAGGTCTCGCTGGTCGCGCGGTCGATCCAGTCGCTCCTCTACCCGGTGGCGTTCGATCCCATCTTCGAGGAGCCGGACGCCGACGGCTGGCGCCGCGATCGCCGTACGCAGGTGGCGGCGATCATCGACTACGTCGACCGGAACCAGAGCCGCATCGAGATCCGCGACGACGCGGTCGAGTCGACGGGCGGCCCCGAGGACTACGGCTACGAGAACCTGCGAGACCAGTACAAGCCCAAGAACGACAAGCTCGACTCGGTGTCCGAGCTCAAGCTCGTGCGCGGCGTCGACGACCGCTTCTGGACGCTCTTCGGCAACGCCTTCCGCGTGCAGGGCGGCTGCAAGGTCAACCTGCGCGGGCTCGACGACGCCAAGGTCGCCGCCGCGATCATCGCGCTCGCCGCCAAGGACCCCAACGACCCGGTCCTGCGCGATCCGGCGGCGCTCTGGGCGCTCGCCAACCTCGTGCTCCAGGCGCCGCAGTTCGGCTTCTACTTCTCCGGCCAGGACGGCCTCAACATGTTCGCCCAGTTCGTGAAGGATCCAGCCGCCGCGTTCGCGGGCTTCGCCGCTGGCGGCGAGGAGGGCGGCCAGAGCGCGCCGACACCGCCGATGCCGGGCGTGCCGCCGGGTCTCAAGGGCGTCGAGCTCGACGTCCAGAAGCTCGGCCAGGTGGCCGCGACCACCGCGATCGAGAACTACCAGGTCGAGGCGTGGGGCGAGGTCACCCGCCCACCGTTCATGCCGGCGCGACGCACCATCCGCGCCAACTGGGACCAGGAGTTCCAGAACCAGCAGGTTCGCAACATCCAGCTCACGCGCAAGGGTGCGTGGTTGTACCTCCGAGAGGAATGACATGAGTCGCATCTTCGCCATCGATCTCGGCGCCTGGAGCGTGAAGGTCGCGATCGCCCACGCGGGCCTCCGGCACGCCGCGGTCACCGAGGTCATCGAGCGCGTGATCCCCGCGGGCGACGAGCCGGTCGAGCACCGCGCGGCGCGCGTCCTCGCGGGTATCATCCGCGAGCACCGCCTCGAGAAGGACACCGGCTACCTCGTCGTCGGCGGCGCCCAGGTGTTCGTCCACGTCCTCGAGTTCGGCTTCAAGGCGGTGCGTCGCCAGGATCTCGAGAAGGTCGTCGGCGGTGAGCTCGAGGGCATCGTGCCCGTCGATCTCGAGGAGCTGGTCTACGCGTGCGAGCCGCTGCCCGCGAGCGCCGGCGCCTCGCCGCCCGTCGAGCCCGGCGCGCCGCCCGTGCGCGGCCGCGTGGCGCCGCCCACCGAGGGCATGCGCGTGCTCACCTACTCGATGCGCCTCGACCGCGCCCGCGAGCTCCTCGAGCTCACCGGCGAGGCCGGCTCCGAGGCGCGCGGCCTCGTGCCGGTCGCGGTCCTGTCGCGCCTCGCCGAGCGCGCGCCGTCCGTGGCCGGCGCCGCGTCGGTCGCCATCGTCGACGTCGGCCACGAGCACACCCACGTGGTCGTCACCCACGGCGGCAAGCCGGTCTTCTCGCGCACGCTCGGCCGCGGCGGACGCCACGTCACCGACGCCGTCGCCAAGAACTGGAAGCTCGACGGCATCGCCGCCGAGCAGGCCAAGCACTCCGACGGCTTCGTCGCGTCGGCCGCCAACCCGGCGCCGAGCGAAGCGTGGGGCCGCGTCCACGCCGTCCTCATCGGCGAGGTCGGGCCGTGGGCGCGCGAGCTGCGCCAGACGCTGGCCGCGTGCCGCGCCAAGACCGGCGTGACCGCGTCGCGCGTCCTCCTCGTCGGCGGTGGCAGCCGCCTCCGTGGGCTGGCGCCGTTCGTCGCCGAGCAGCTCGCGCTGCCGGTCTCGACCCTCGCCGGCGACGATCCGTCGGCGCTCGTCGGCCCGCGTGCCGCCGAGATCGCCGGCACCGACAGCGCCGCCCTCGCGATCGCCGCCGTCCACGACGTCGGCGGTGCGCGCCCGACCTTCGACCTGCGTCAGGGGCCCCTGGCGTTCAAGGTCGACATGTCCTTCGTCAAGGCCAAGCTCACACAGGTCGCCGTGGCGATGCTGGTGGTGCTGGTCTTCGCGGGCGCGGCCGCGTACGCCGGGCTCCGCAAGCTGCGTGCGGCCGACAAGGTCCTGACCGAGCGCGTCGCCGTCGAGTCCACCGAGTACTTCGGCAAGTCCAAGAGCGTGCCCGAGCTTCTGGCGCTCACCACCGGCGACGTCGGGCCCGGCGAGTCACCGCTGCCCAAGATGAGCGCGTACGACCTCCTGCTCGCGATCAACGCCAAGCTCCCGGCGCGCGACAAGGTCACGCTCGACGTCACCGACCTCGACATCAAGGACAACAAGATCAACATCAAGGCCTCGGCCAAGACCCCCGAGGAGATCGACCAGATCGAGGCCGCGCTGAAGGACATCCCGTGCATCAAGGCCGGTGAGATCACGCGCGGCTCGACGACGAACGGACCCAACGGCGAGAAGAACTTCTCGTTCTCGATCCGAACGGAGTGCATGTAGCCATGGCCGCCTTCGACAGTCTCCGCGACAAGTGGGAGTCGATCACGCCGCGCGAGCGGCGGATGGTGCTCCTCCTCGGCGTCTCGTTCGTGCTCGTGATGATCATCTACGTGTCGCTGCAGATCCGCGACGGGCTCCAGGCGCTCGAGGTCAAGAACGCGAAGTCGCGCCAGGCGCTGCAGCGGCTGACGTCCTACAAGGCGCAGGCCAAGGCGGTCACCGGCGACGACCCGGCCAAGCTGATCGGCGCCGAGGCGGTGAAGCTCGAGAGCTACATCTACCGCGCGGGCGAGAAGGCCAACGTCACGGTCCCCGGCGTCAACACGCGGAGCCCGTCGCCCAAGGGCAGCTTCGTCGCCCACGCGGCCACCGTCGAGATCCGCGAGCTCAGCATCATCCAGATCAAGGACTTCCTCGAGGCGATCGAGACCGAGAACAAGACGGTCCTGGTGAGCTCGCTGCAGATCCGCCGCAACTTCCGCGACAAGGAGAAGCTCGATCTGAACATCGAGGTCGTGACCTGGTCGAAGGTCGCGGCGGCGGAGGAGGAGGGCGGTGACGGCATGGGCACCGGCACGGGCACGTCCAAGAAGGGAGGCGGCTGACATGGCGCCGATCCACCTGTCCCCGCGGGCGCGCTTCGCGCTTCGCATCGCCGGCTACGTCGCGCTCGGCCTGCTCACGTTCGTCTACGCGCTCCACCTGACGTTCCCCTACGGGCGCGTGAAGGAGCGCATGGTCGAGGCCCTCTCGTCGAAGTACGAGGTGACCGTCGTCGACGTCGAGCGCAGCCTCGTCCCCGGCCGCTTTCGCATGAAGGGCCTGACCCTCACGTCGCGGCCTTCGGTGGTCGGCCAGCCGGTGACCACGATGTTCTTCAAGTCCGTCGAGGTCGACGTCGCCTTTCTCCCGCTGCTCGGCGGGCGCGCCGAGGTCGGCCTCGACATCGCCACCGGCTCGGGCGGGATGACCGGCGACGTGCGCATGTCGAAGTCGAGCCTGAGCGTCGACTTCCGCCTCAAGCGCATGCCGCTCTCGACCATCCCGGGCATCGCCGACGCCGTCGGCCTGCCGCTCGGCGGGCTGGGCGACGGTCGCATCCGGCTCTCGCTGCCCAAGAACGACTGGAGCAAGGCCAGCGGCCGCGTCGATCTGTCGTGTACGGTGGGGTGCACCGTCGGCGACGGCGTCGCGCGCGTCTACCCCAAGGCCAAGCGTGAGGCCGACGCGCTGATGGTGAAGGACGGCTTCCCCGTCGACACGATCAACATCTCGCGCTTCGTCCTCGGGATCGCGATCGCCAAGGGCGAGGCCAAGCGCGACAAGTTCGAGTTCGAGTCGCCCGACGGTGACATCGCCATCGACTTCGACATCAAGCTCGCCAAGAAGATCAACGACTCGACCATCAACGGTTGCATCAAGTACAGGTGCTCCGGCGACTACCTCGCCAAGTCGCCGGCGGCGTGCGAGCTGGGCAGCCCTGCGGTCGACGCCGACGGCTTCCGCAACATCAAGCTGACCGGCAAGCTCGACAAGATGCGCCGCCTGGGCTCCGTGTGCGAGGCCGACGACGGCAGCGACGACATCTTCGTCAAGGACGAGGACGCCCGCAATCGCCCGCGCACGCGCCCGTCGCTCGACAACATCGCCGAGCCTCCACCGCCCACGCCCACGCCGACGCCCACGCCGCCGACGATCGAGCCGCCCGACATGGGCCGCCCGCCGTCGACACCGGACGTCAACACGATGGACGGCAACGGCACGCCCGGCGCGGCGATGGGCTCGCAGGCCGTCGAGTCCGAGCCCATGCCGCCGTCCCCCGGCGGTCCGAGCGAGGGCCCGAAGGTGGAGACGATGCCGCCTCCGCCGCCCGACAGCCCCGAGTCCGGCAGCGGCGGCCCGCCGCAGCCGAGCATCGGCACCGACGACACGCGCTGATCAGCGCGGCGGCACCCAGCCGAACCGCACCAGATCGATCAACCCGCGATCGGTGACCTCGACGCCCTCGGCCTCGAGCAGC
>DDTA01000015.1:7479-29610 GCA_002344285.1 Myxococcales bacterium UBA2376 | reverse complement strand
GCGCGCATCGCCGCGCCCGCCACCCGCGCGCCGCCCGGGATCCCCGCCAGCTCGGCGACCTGCCCGTAGGTCGCGACCTTCCCCCGCGGTATCTTCCGCACGACCTTCCAGATCAGCTTGTAGAGCCGGAGGACGTCGCTGGACGGCATCGCGTCGAGACGGTACCTAATGGGGACATGCGGATCCAGGTGCTCTACTTCGCCGTCTTCCGCGAGCGCCTCGGCGTGGACGGCGAGCCCCTCGAGCTCGCGACCGGCGCCACCGTCGCCGACGCGATCGCCGCGCTCGAGGCGCGCCACGACGTCGTGGCCCAGCTCCGCGGCCGCTACCGCATCGCCGTGAACCACGCGATGGCCGAGCCGACCGCGCCGCTCGCCGACGGCGACGAGCTGGTCCTCATCCCGCCGGTCGCCGGCGGCAACGCGCGCCACGTCCTCCTCACCGCCGAGCCCCTCTCCCTCGACCGCTGCCTCGCCGCCGTCACCGGCCCCGAGATGGGCGGCGTCTGCACCTTCACCGGCCTCGTCCGCCGCCACAGCCGCGGCGTCACCGTCCAGCGCCTCGAGTACGAGGCCTACGGGCCGATGGCCGAGAAGGTCATGCACGAGCTCGTCACCGAGATCGAGGCCGAGCTCCCCGGCGCCCGCCTCGCCGTCGAGCACCGCACCGGCACCCTCGCCATCGGCGACGCCGCCGTCGTCATCGCCGCCGCCGCCCCCCACCGCGCCGAGGCCTTCACCGCCTGCCGCGCCATGATCGACCGCCTCAAGGACCGCGTCCCGATCTGGAAGAAGGAGCTCGGCGACGACGGCGCCATCTGGGTCGGCCTGGGCCCCTGATCAGCGCCCGTTCTTCGTCAGCCAGTCGTCGATGAACTCGACGGCCTCCGTGCGGCTCAAGGCGCGGAAACCTTCCCGTGACTTCTTGACCAGCTCCACTCCTCGCTTGCGGTCGGTGCCGGTCTCGACGAGCGTCGAGCCGAGATACCACTGGACATCCTCCAGGTAACCGGTGTGGCACTTGGCGCGCTCGCAGGTGGACAGCGCCTTCTCGAGCCACTCGAACCCCTCCTGGTTTCGCTTCGCCGCGAGCCCGCACTTGCCGAAGATCAGGAACGCCGATGCCACGTACGGGTGACCTTGCGGTTCGAGCACATCGACCGCGTTCTTCGCGTACGGCAGCGCTGCGTCGCACTCGCCGCGATCGGAGAGCTCCACAGCGTAGTTGAGTGAGGAGGCGACATACTCCATGTTCGACGTGCCGACGACAGTCGACATGATCGAGAGGGCTCGCGCGAAGTGAGGTCGTGCGGCGTCGAAGCTCTCCAGGAAGGTCACGTTGTCGCCGAGCCGTCGGTAGAGCTTTCCGAGCAGCAACGAGTCGCCCTTGGGTTCCACGATGGCGATCGCGCGGCGCAGGACGGTATCGGCCTCCGCGTACCCTCCGCGTTGGGTCGCGGTCGACGCCATGACCGACAGCGTCTTGGCAGCCTGCTGACTCTCGGCGCCGAACGCGGCGGTGCGAATCTCGAGCGCGCGCTCGAGCACGGCGCTTGCCCGCGTGAGGTCCTCGGCGCGTCCGGTCGCCTGGAGCGTGACCGCAAGCATCTCCAGTGCGTCCGCAACCGCCGGATGGTTCATGCCGTGCGCATCCTCGGCGACCTCGACCGCTTCTTCGATCAACGGAAGAGCTCTGTCGATCTTCATGCTGGCGCGCAGCGCCGAGGCGAGCGAGGTCAGCGCGCTCCTGCGCTCGCTCGGTGTGCTCGCCGCCGCCAGCGCCGTCTCGTATCGCGCGATCGCGAGATCGTGGTCGTCTTCCGCGTACGCACGTGCGCCGAGGTCGCTGTTCACGCGAAAGACGAGCGGCTGGGCGGCTCCAGCTCGTGTGAGCGCGGCCTCGGCGACCGGCTCGAGCGCGCGCGCTTCCTTGAGCTGGCGTGCCAGCGCGAGGTCGTGGACGAGCGAGCTCCAAGCGGTCGCGAGCGCCCCATCGTCGCGCGCGTGGGCGGCGGCTTCGGCGAGCTCCCGGAGCGCCGTCTCGGCGCTCATGCCGCTCGACCGCTGGGCTTCACTCAGGGTACGCAGCGCCATCACCAACGTCGGTGGGTGTCCGATCCCACGAGCTTCGTCCGCCAGCGCCGTCGCCCGCTCGAGCACTTCCTTGGGCGCGCCCCTGAGGGCGAAGGTATCGAGGTCACGGATCCGTCGCTCGATGTCGACGATGCGGGCCCGAGCCTTGGGCTCCGACGGGGTAGGCACGCCGGCGAGCAACGTGGTGATGTCGCTGCAATCCGACAGCGGTGGGAGTGACTCCACGAGCTCGATGGCGCGCGGCAGCGTCTCCACGTCGACATCCCGAAACAGCTCAGCTCTCGCGCGTAGCACGTCGAGATGGCGTTCGAGGCACATGACCCGACGGTCGTGGAGCTCCGCGGATTGCGAGCGCGTCACGAGGCCGGCACGACAGGTCTCGATGCGGGCCGTTCGCCACTCCTTCGCGTAGCGCTCGACGGCGGGGATAACGCGCGACAGCGACTCGGAAGCATACGACACGCCCGTCGCAGAGAACGCGGCCTCCACGCGCGCGCGTACGCTCGGGCTCCATACCCCAGCGAGTCGGCCGGTCGCATCGCGGCAGGGATCAGCGTTGCTACCCGGTGCGATGAGGACGAGCCCGGCGCTCCCTGCTGCGATCACGGCCCCAAGTGTCAGGAAAGCAAGCTTCTTGGGGCGAGCTCTGCGTGCCTCGATGTGCGCGATCAACGCCGCCATCGACGGCCAGCGTCGCTCGGGCGCCGCGGAGAAGCCGCGCGCGACCGCTCTGAGCAGCCACGCAGGTGCATCACCGCGCTTGCGTTCACCGGAGTCGAGGAGCCTGCCGGCGCCTCCAGCCGTTCGCGTTTCCGCATCCGTCGGTCGCTCACCGCACAAGCCTTCCCAGAGGCTGATACAGAAGCTGTACTGGTCCGCGCGCGCGTCGATCGTCGACGACGCGGCCTGCTCCGGCGCCATGTACGCGGGCGTGCCCGCGATGGACGATACCTGCGCGCTCCCCGGCGTCCCCGACATCGGGTCGTTCGATTCATCGGCCCGCGCAGCGATGCCGAAGTCGGCGACGAGGACCTCTCCCGCATCGCTCACGAGGATGTTCCGTGGCTTGAGGTCGCGGTGAATCAGACCGGCATCGTGCGCAGCGACGAGCCCGCGCCCAGCGGCCAGGAAGCAGTCGAGTACCTCCGGCCAGGAACGCTTCGCCGCGCGCAGCCAGTCGTAGACGGTCCCCCCGCTCACCAGCGGCATGACGATGTACACGCCACGTTCCGTGCTCCCGACGTCGAACACAGGAACCACCGATGGATGGCGGAGCTTCGCCATCGCCCGCGCCTCCTCCAGGAGTCTCTTCTGGGCGCGCGGAGCCGCGCTACCCGGTAACACGACCTTGAGCGCGAGCTCGCGGTCCAGATCCGGATCCCTGGCCCGGTATACGACACCCATGCCCCCGCGCCCCAGCACGTCGAGGACGCGATACCGGCCGATCGAGGACCCGGGGGGCAGGTCGGACGCTTGCCCAGCCGATTGCTGCGGTGTTGCGTCGGAGGATGCGGGCAGCGTGACGTCGAGCGCGGGATCCGACGAGGTCGGCCCTGCAGTCTTCGTCTCGTCGTCCTGTCCAACCACGACGTCCCGAGATTAGCTCACCGCTTGGCGAGCCACGTGTCTACCTCGCGGACCTTGGCCGTGAGGCCGCTCGATGCCCAGCGTGAGCGTGCCTCGTCGATCAACTTGGCTGCTCGCGCAGGATCGTCACCGCGATCGAGCAGAAGCTTGCCCAGTTCCCAGCGAACGGACGGGGCAACGCTGCAGTCTCCGGTACGACACAACGCGTCTGCGCGCTCCAGCTCCGCCATCGCGGCTTCGGTCTTGCGAGCGCTCATGAGACAGCGCGCCCGGAGCCAGTGAACCGCCGCCACGGAGGGCGGGGCCTCCTTGGCGAGCACCTTCGCGGCGTGGTCGAGTAGGTGCGGCGTCTCGCGGCAGGACCCTCCCGTGACGAGAGACTCGGCGTAGTGCAGTTCGAGGTGCGCGTAGTAGAGCCACTCCTTGCCCATCGCGCGCTCCACCTGCTCGAGCGCTCGCTGGTGCAGTGGTCGTGCCTTGGCGAGTCCGCTCGTCGCGAGTCGCTGCCGCGCGAGCGCGTCGAGCGCCAGGGCGTGGCGAACGGTGTCGTTCGCGTTCTCGAAGATGGTCGCTGCCTCCTCGATGAGCTTGATCGCTTCCGCCGGACTGCCGAGGCTGCCTTCCAGCTCACCGAGCAGCTGCAATGACATCGCCCGGTCGACGCTATCGAGCGCTGCCGATCGTTCCTGGAGCTCGAGGGCCCGTCGTACGGTCGAACGCGCCTCCTCGAGGTTGTCGGTCTGGCGCAGTACCTGAGCGAGGAAGATCAATGGATCCACGATCAGCGTGTGGTCGCGACCGAAGAGCTCCTCAAAGGTCTTCACGGCTTCCCGTGCTGCGGGTAACGCGGCGCTCGGACCGTCGATGACCATCGTCACGCGGGCGAGATTCGAGTGAAGCTCGGCTCGCAGGTCGGGCTTCGTCGCCAGTGGGATGGCCTGCGTGAAGCGATCGCGGGCGAGTGCGTACTCCCCGGAGTTGGCCGCACGCATTGCGCCGAAGTAGAGCTCGCGGAACCGGAGCCAGTCTGGTGCGCCCGCCCGGATCACGGCCGCGTGCGCGGCCTCCTCGAGTATGCGCGCTTCCTCGAAGGAAGCCTGGTGCGTGGTCAAGCCGGCGAGCAGCTTGAGCCAGGCGACCGCGGACATCTCGTCCATGCCGGCTGCGGCGGCCACCTTGGCCAGTTCTCGCACCGTGGCTTCGTCGTCCTTGCCGTTGTCGGTGAGTGCCTTCGAGAGAACCTCGAGGGAGCGTGCAAGGATGGGCGGGTCACCGACCTCTCGTGCCGCCAGCACGGCAGCCTCTGCACGTCTGAGCTGCTCGTTGTGCTCACCGCGCCACTTCAAGGCCGTGATCGCGTCGAGCTCGCCATGGAGCTCCGCGATGCGCGCGCGAACCGTGGCGTCCGTCGGAGATGCGACGACGGCCATGAGCCGCTCGCGATCGCCACAGCTCTCGATCTTCGGCAGGGACTCGACGAGCTTCTCCGCTCGTTGCACGAGCTTCGGATCGCGGCTGTCGGCCAGGGTGTTGACCAGCGTTCTCATGAGAGAGAGGTGCCGATCCAGGCATGACATCCGTCGGTCGAGAAGCGCGGCGTCGTCCGTGCGTGTCACGCGAGTCGCTCGGCACGCGTTCACATACATCTCTCTCCACGACGTCATGTAGGTGTCGAGAGCCGAAGCGACGCGCTGGGCGATCGGAGCGGCGCTCTGGTCCGCCGTTTCGAATGACTGCGTGAGGCGAGCGCGAACCTCCGGGCTCCACACCGTCACGAGGCGCTCCTCGGGCAGCGAGCAGACCGCGGCCTCGCGATCTGGACTCGTCGCCCAGAGGGCGACGGCTCCCAATCCCAGCGCCGCGCCGGCCGCGACGACCAATGCTCCACGTCTGCGTCGAGACCGTGCGCGTTCGAGCTGATCGAGCAGCACGGCCATCGACGGCCAGCGCTTCACCTCGGCGGGCGAGAACCCTCGCGCGATCACCGCCTCGAGCCCGCGGGGGACGCGCCGGTCGCCCCTGGGTGCCCTGTCTTCTGTCGGTGAGGCAGGGGGCGCGAGCGCGCCAGACACTCTCGGGGGCTGGCCGTGGAGTCCCTCCCACAGCGCGACGGAGAAGCTGTACTGGTCGGCGCGCGCTTCGGTATCCTGACCGGGTGACGACGTCGTGGCGTCCTCGGTGATGCCGAGGTCGGCGACCAGGACGTTGTCGCCGTCGAGATATACGCTGTCCGCCGTGAAATTGCGGTGGGCGAGCCCCGCAGCATGAGCGGCAGCCAGGGCACGTCCGGCTCGCAGGAACCGTTCGAGCACCTGTGACCACGGGCGGGATTCGGCATCCAGCCAGTCGCGCAGCGTGCCACCGGAGAGGAGCGGCATCACCATGAAGACGTCGTCACCGATGGTTCCGACATCGAAGATCGGCACGAGCGCAGGGTGGCTCACCTTGGCCATTGCCCGCGCCTCGTCCAGCACGCGGTCCCGGTTCTCGATCGCGCCGCCGGCGACGACACGGATCGCTACGTCTCGCTCGAGCTCCGTGTCCCTTGCGCGATACACGGTGTTCGTGGCGCGGCCACCGATAGCTTCGCCCAGCTGATAGCGGCCGACCCGCGTTCCCTCCGTGACCACCCCGGCCTTCGCCGGTTCGGATGAGCGGACCGTTACATCGTACGCCGGGTTGTCCTCCACGGAATCACGGCTTGGGCTTGTTGTGCGTGATCACCGGCTGCACCTTCCAGCCCTTGCTCGTTCGCTCGGTGGTCTTGAGCTCGATCGAACCGCCCCCCGGCGAAAGGACGAGCGGCACCTTGGCGTGACCGAACGACGGCAGCTTGTTGACGTCGTTCGCGGCGCACTGCGGACACGGGGGAATCACGCCGCCACGAACCATGTCTTCCCAGCGGTGCTGGCACGACTGGCATTCGAGATCGAAGAGAGGCATGGGGCCGCCGATCCTGGCCCACTCTCAGCCGTCAGACAAGCGCGAACAGTTGACGCCTGCCTCGTCAGAGCGTCACGAGACCGCGACGGACCGCCTCGACCACCGCCTCGGTGCGCGTACCGGCGCCGAGCTTTGCCATGACGCCATTCACGTGGAACTTCGCGGTGTGGTCGCTGATGCCCAGGCGGTCCGCGATGAGCTTGTTCGACAGGCCCTCGGCGAGGAGCGCGACGACCTGGCGCTCGCGCTCCGTCAGCTCGCCGCCGCCGCCGCGGGTCCGGTGCTCGACCGGGCGCGCGTCCGCGCGGGCCAGGGAGGGCGACGACGCCACCAGGGTCGACGAGAGGGTCGTATCGATGACGGTGAGGCCGCTCTTCACGGCTGTGAGCGCCGCGCCGATCTCGGGACCGACGTCATCGCGGAGGACAACGCCGCGGGCGCCGGCCGCGAGCGCCGGACCGAGGTGCTCGGGACGCGCGATCACCGCGACGGCCGGCGCGCCCAGCTCCTTGATCTCGCGCATCCGCGCGAGCGCCCGCTCCCCGTCCAGCCCCGGATCCCACAAGACAACGTCGGCCTTCTCCTCGACGACCCGCACCTCTCCCATCTGCCCGAGCAGCGTCATGAGCGCGCGGCGGAGCAACGGGTCCTCGCTCTTGACGGAGACGAGGACCGGATCATCAGTGATGAGGGAGAGCGGAAGGGTTGGATTGCGGGTCATGGCAGCTCCCCGGGTGGCGGGAATCAACTCAACGTGGGTCCGGAGGATAGCCAGGTCAACCGGAGATCACCCCTCCCCATCCAGGTAGGAGGGCACTCCCGCCCACGCGCGACCTGCCCGAAAAACCTCGTCCTTCCTGGCCGATCGCTCGATGGGCGGCGTTGCCCACGAGGGGCACGCTCGGTTCCATGAGCGAAACACAGTCTGCCAGCAGCGTTCCGTCCGCCCTCGACCCCAGCGCCCTCTTCGCCGCGGCCGTCGCCCGCGTCGCCCCTTCCGTCGTGCGCATCCCCCGGCGCCGGGGCGGCGGCAGCGGGCTCGCATGGGCCGAGGACCTCGTCATCACCTCGAGCTTCCACGCCGCCGACGAACTCGTGATCGGCGTGCCCGGGCTCGACGGGGCCATGGCCGAGCGCCCGGCCGTGCTCGTCGGGCGCGATCCGGGCACCGACCTGGCGCTCTTCCGCGTCGAGGGGGGCGGGCTCACCGCGGCGCCGACCCGCGGGCTCGACGGGCTCGCGGCCGGGCACCTCGCGTTCGCCGTCGCGCGGCCCGGGCGCGCGATCCGCGCCTCGCTGCGGGCCGTCGGGGTCGTCGGGCCCGAGGTGCGGACGCCGGCGGGCGGTCGTCTCGACCGGTATGTCGAGACGGATCGGAGCTTGCCGCGGGGCTTCGCCGGCGGGCCGCTGGTCGACCTCCGCGGCGAGGTGATCGGCATGAACACCCGCACGTTGCTCGCCCGCGTGGATCTCGCTGTCCCGGTCGCGACGATCCAGCGCGTCGTCGACGCGCTGCTCGCGCACGGGCGCGTCCCGCGTGGCTACCTAGGCGTCGGCGTTTACCCGGTCGAGGTTCCCGGCGGCGGGCGTGGCGCGCTGGTCGCCAGCGTCGACGAGAACGGGCCGGCCGCCGCCGCCGGCCTCGTGGTCGGCGACATCGTCGTGGCCATCGACGGTGACGCGGTGCGCGGACCGGACGAGCTCCGGCTCGTGCTCGCGGATCGCGCCGGCGCGACGGTCGTGGTCGCGCTCGTTCGCGCTGGCGCGCGGGCGGACGTCTCCGTGACCATCGGAACGCGCTCGTGACGAGCCTCCACGCCGTGTCGGAACCGCCACTGCCCGAGGAAGCCGAAGAGGAGGAGGCGCTCGACGCCTACTCGCGCGCCGTGACCGGCGTCGTCGACACCCTCGGCGCGGCGGTCGTGTCGGTCGACGTTCGCCGCGGACGTCGTGGCACCCCCGACGGCGCGGGCTCTGGCGTCATTGTCACGCCCGACGGCTTCGCGCTCACCAACAGCCACGTCGTGTCGGGCAGCCGCGAGCTGCGCGTGCGCGCGTCCACGGGCGCGTCCGCATCTGCCGCCGTCGTCGGCGACGATCCGGCCACCGATCTGGCGGTCATCAAGGTCGACATCGCCGCGCTCGGCGCCGTCGGGGTCGGCGCGGTCGATGGCGGGCGCAAGGTGCGACCCGGCCAGCTCGTCGTGGCGATCGGCAATCCCCTCGGCTTCGCGTCGACGGTTTCCGCGGGCGTCGTCTCCGCGCTCGGGCGCAGCCTGCGCGGCCGCGACAACCGCCTCATCGACGGCGTCATCCAGCACACGGCGCCGCTCAATCCGGGCAACTCCGGCGGCCCGCTCGCCGACACGCGTGGGCGCGTCATCGGCATCAACACGGCGATCATCGCGCGCTCGCAGGGCATCGGCTTCGCCGTGGGCGCCGAGATCGCGGCCTGGGTGCTCGCTCAGCTCCTCGCGCGCGGCCGCGTGCGCCGCAGCTTCCTCGGCGTCGGCGGCGCGACCCGCCCGCTCGATCGCCGGCTGGCGCGCGCGCACGGCATCGAGGCGCCCACCGCCGTGGAGGTGATGTCGGTCGACAGCGGCACGCCGGCCGCACGCGCCGGCCTGCGCGACGGCGACGTCGTCTACCGCCTCGGCGACCGAGCCGTCCCATCGATCGACGCCTTCGTTCGCGCGCTGCGCGACGTCCCGCCGGGGCAGCCGACCACGCTCGGCATCCTGCGCAGAGGCCAAGCGTTGACCATCGCGGTGACGCCCGTCGAGCGGTGACGCGCTGGCACGTTCCGCGTAGGCTAGGAACGGTGTCGAATCTCGAGCACGCGGACACGGAGCGCGGGCCCACGGATGCGTCCAGCCCGGCGAAAGGAACGCTAGGCGAGACGTTTCAGGAGCGCTTCGTTCTCGGAGAGGTGATCAGTGAGGGGCCGCGCGGGGGCGTGCGCAAGGCATGGGATCGTGTTCTCGGACGGAACGTGCTCGTGCGTCTGACACCCGCGGCGGACGCGCAGCGAAACGAGCTCCTTCTCGCGAGCGCGAGATCGATGGCGCGCCTCAAGGATGCGCGGGTCGTGCCGGTGTTCGACATCGGTACGCACGAGGGGGCGGTCTACGTGGTGATGCCTCTCGTGCAGGGCGGCACACTCGAGGATTGGTTAAGATCGGCGCCGCGATCCTGGCGGGAGATCGTCTCGCGCTTCGTCTCGGCAGGCCGGGGCCTCGCGACGGCGCATGGGGCGGGGCTGGTGGATGGGAAGTTCGATCCGCAGGAGGTGTTCGTCGACGGCGCCGCTACGCTCCTGACGCACCTGCAGGCGGTTCCTGCCGAGGACGCAGCGGCGTTGCAAGACGATGTTCGACAGTTCTGTGTCCACCTCGACGTCGCGCTCCGCGACTCCGACGCGCCGACTCGGCTGCGTGAGGCGATCGAACAAGGACGTTCATCGAGCACGCTGGCTCGAACGAGAACGATGTCGCAGCTCGTCGACTTTCTGGAGGCTCGGCTACGGCGACGCAAACGCGTCGCCTTAGCCGGTGTCGTCGGCGCGGTCGTGATCGCGACCCTCGGGGCGATCGTCGTTGCCAGAGGGGGCGACGATCGGGACTCCTGCGCGCTCGCTGGCGCTCGTGTCCAGGCCGTGTGGAGCGCAGAGGCGCAAGTGTCGATGCGTCGATCCTTCTCCGCGCTCGCGTCTCCCGCAGCGGAGGAGACCTTGGAGCGCGTTACGCGGGCGCTCGACGCGTACGCGAAGGAGTGGCAGGCGGCCGCTATCGCCACCTGCCGGGCGTCCGGGCGCGTCGCGCAAGAAGCTACGCCAGGTTTGATCGACCAACGTCGAGCGTGTCTGGAGCGCCGACTCGCCGCACTCCGGGCGCGTACCGACGCGTTCTCCAAGGTGGATGCCTCCATCGCGCGCGATGCCGTCAGGCGCACCGAGGAGCTGCCCTCCATCGCCGACTGTCTCGACGATGAGGCCCTGGCCCGCGTCGTCGACCTCCCGGGGGATGCGGCGGCGCGCCGGCGCATCTCAGACCTCCAAGGAGACCTGGACGACGTCGAGCGCCTCGAGGTCGCGGGCGATTCGAGCCGGGCGCTCGCTCGGGCGAAGGAGACGATCGGGGCAGCACGTGCGCTCGGATACGCACCCGTTCACCTTCGCGCACTCCAGCTGCTCGCTCGGCTCGAGACGACCGTTCTTGGAGAACCTGAGCCCTGGCTTCGCGAGCTGGCCACGTCCGCGGCTCACGCCAAGGACGACGCCGCGATGGCGTACGCGTGGATCCACTTGATCCGTGTGCTCATGGCGGCGGGGAAGCCAGAGGAGGCCGCTTCGCTTGAGTCCGTGGCGGCAGCCGCAGTCAAACGCGCTCCCCAGTCCCACGAGCTGCGCTACCAGCTCGCGATGTCGCTCGGCAACCGCGCCGGCAACGCCGGTGACCCATCCGATGCGAGCGCCCACTTTCGTGTGGCTGTGGCGGAGGCTCCGACTCCAGGATCTCGAGCCGCTGCCCTGAAGAACCTGGGCTTCAGTCTCCTGGTGGCCGGCAAGACGGATGAGGCGGTGTCGTCCCTGGACGAGGCGCTCTCGGTCGCGGCGGATGTGTACGGCACGCACCATCCCGCGTACGCGGCCGTGCTCGACTACTACGCGATCGTCCTGATGGCACGCGAGGATCTCGACGGCGCCATGAAGGCTTGTCAGCAGGTGCTCGCGATTCGAGAGAGCGCGTTCGGGCAGGATCACGGCGCGCAGGCCGAGACGCTCACCACGATGGGCAATATCGAGGCGCGTCGCGGCAACTACGAGGCGTCGGAGCAGCTGCTTCGTCGGTCGCTCGCGATCTTGCGCGAGCATCCCGTGCCGCAGAGCTTGCCGAACACGTTGCTGACGCTTGCCGAGGTCATCTACGCGAAAGAAGGGTTCGAGCCGGCGCGTCCCGTGTTTCTCGAGGCGCTCGAGGAGTCTCGCAAGATCTTCGGCGACGATTCGATCGACACGATGAACATCGAACAGTCGCTGGCGAGTGCACTGGTCAACGACGACGACTGCGCGTCTGCCATTCCGTACGCCACGCACGTGTTCGCGGTGCTCGACGCCGCGGGCTCTCCGTACGCCGGTACCGCGCTGTTCACGCTCGGTCGATGCGACGTGAGGGCGGGGCGCCGTGCGCAAGGGCTTGCCCGGATGGAGAAGGGCTACGAACAATGCCGGAAGGGGTGTGAGCCCGCCGAGCTGGCCGATCTCGAGAAGACGCTCGCCGACTACCGGACGCGCGACGCGCGACGAGCCTCCGGTTCACATCAGCGGTAAGCCGGCGACGGGTCCGCCTAGCCCTTCTGCGGCAGATCCTCGACGACCCGGATGAAGAGCTCGTCGAGCTGCTTCTTCGAGACGCCGGTCGGGCAGTCGGTCATGAGGTCCGAGCCCTTCTGCGTCTTGGGGAAGGCGATGACGTCGCGTAGCGAGTCGGCGCCCGCCATGATCATCGCGAGGCGGTCGAGGCCGAGCGCGATGCCGCCGTGCGGCGGCGGGCCGTAGCGGAAGGCCTCGAGGAGGAAGCCGAACTTGGCGCGGGCGTCCTCATCGGAGATGCCCAGCGTCTTGAAGACGCGGGCCTGCAGGTCCGAGCGGTGGATACGGATCGAGCCGCCGCCGACCTCGACGCCGTTGAGGACGAGGTCGTAGGCGCGTGCCAGGACCTCGCCGGGCGCGGTCTCGAGCTTGTCCTCGTCGGCGGTGCGCGGCGACGTGAACGGGTGGTGCGCGGCCGCCACCTCCTTGGTGTCGTCGTCGACCTCGAACAGCGGCGGGTCGGTCAGCCACATGAACTGGTACTCGTTCTTGCGGATGAGGCCGAGCTTGTCGCCGATGTGGAGGCGGATCGCTCCCATGCAGGTGTTGGCGGCCTTGGCCTTCTCGGCGACGAAGATGAGGACGTCGCCGGGGCCGGCGCCGGCGATGCGGTTGACCTCGTCGCGCGCCGCGTCGTTGAAGCTCTTGGCGAACGGCGCCTGCCACACGCCGCCCTCCTGCACGCGCGCGAAGGCGACGCCCTTGATGCCGAACTGCTTGGCGTAGTCGGTGAGGCCGTCGAGCATCGAGCGCGACAGCTTCTCGCCGTCGGGCACGCGTAGGCACTTCACGATGCCGCCGCCGTTCACGACGTTCTCGAACACGCGGAAGCCGCTGGTCCTGCACGGCGCGGTGACGTCGCACAGCACCAGATCGAGGCGGAGGTCGGGCTTGTCGACGCCGTACTTGTCCATCGCCTCGGCGTAGGTCATGCGCCGCATCGGCAGCGTGACCTCGAGGCCGAGCACGTCCTTCCACAGGGCCGCGATCATGCCCTCGATCGTGGTCTGCAGCTGGACCTCGTCGATGAAGGACATCTCGATGTCGATCTGCGTGAACTCGGGCTGGCGGTCGAGGCGCAGGTCCTCGTCGCGGAAGCAGCGCACGATCTGGAAGTAGCGGTCGTAGCCCGCGACCATGAGCAGCTGCTTGAAGATCTGCGGCGACTCGGCGAGCGCGTAGAAGCTGCCCGGGTTGAGGCGCGACGGCACGAGGAAGTTCCGCGCGCCGCCCGGCGTGTACTTCACCATGAACGGCGTCTCGATCTCGAGGAAGCGATCCGCCGACAGGTGCTCGCGCACCGTCTTGGTGATGAGCGAGCGCGTGATGAGGTTCTTCTGCAGCTTGGGGCGCCTCAGATCGAGGTAGCGGTACTTGAGGCGCAGCGCCTCGTTGGTGTCGAGCTTGTCCTCGACGGGGAAGGGCGGCGTCTCCGCCCTGGAGAAGACCTCGAGCTCGTCGGCCCACACCTCGATCGCGCCGGTGGCGAGGTTCTCGTTCTTGTTGGCGCCGCGCGCCACGACCTTGCCCACGATGCCGATGCAGTGCTCGCTGCGCAGCTCGCCGGCCAGCCGGTGCGCGTCCTCGGAGAGGCCCGGATCGAAGACGACCTGGGTGACGCCCTCGCGGTCGCGGAGATCGATGAACACGAGGCCGCCGTGGTCGCGGTAGTTCTGGACCCAGCCGGTGAGGATGACGCGTGCGCCGAGGTCCGACTCGCGAAGCGCGCCGCAGGTGTGCGACCGCCGGTACTTCTCCAGGAAACTGGCCATGAGGCGCGGGAACATATCGCGCCGCGTAAACGTCAGGGATCGACCCGCGCGCGGAAAACTTGATCCGGGCGTCGACGCGTGCTCGCGCGAAACCCGATCCGATCCCGCCGATCCCTTGTTTCGGAATGATTTCAGGTGAATGCGATCATGATCCGATCCCGGCCCTTGTGGATAACTTGATCCACGCGAAACGCGGCTGATAGCATTTTCTCAGGTGAGCGGGGACGGGGATGACGGGTCGCGTCATCGCATCGAAGCGGTCGTCCGTCCGTCTTGTGGCGGGGAGACCGGCTGCCCCAGGTCTGCTTATATAAGGAGAGAGAGTGCGACTTACCGATATTGCGGACGCCGACACGGGGCCGATCATCGCCTCGCTCGGCGCGGAAGTCACACCGTTCGTCGTGCCCATGCGAGCTGCTCCGTGTTCCGAGCCTGTCCCTTCCGTGAACGGCGATGCCGTCGCGCAGGTGACACGCCTGACCGAAGCGCTCCGCCGGGCACGCAAGGGTGGCGCGGCGGCGAGCGCGGTCAACGACGAGCTCGCCAGCGCCGAGACCAGCCTCGCCCGCCGGATCCGCGCGCACATCGTCCGCGGCAACGTGCGCGTCACGCTCACCGACAACCGCTACACGATGATCTCCGTGCGGCGTCAGCCGCGCCGGCACGGGCCCCGGCACTACGACGTCCGGCTGCACTGCATGTTCGCCGACGCCGATCCGGTGATCACGCGCGCGCTCGCGCGCTACATCGCCGAGAACGATCGCGACGCGTCGCGCGTGCTGGGCGACTTCATCGACGCCAACCAGGACGTCGTCCGCGGCCGCGCGCGCAAGAGCCCGCAGCAGGTCATCCTCACCGCGGGTGACCACCACGACCTGCGGGAGATCTTCGACGACCTCAACGCGCGGTACTTCGACAACACGATCGAGGCGGCGATCACGTGGGGCGCCCGCACCGGCCGCCCGCGCCGGCGGCACAGCATCAAGATGGGCAGCTACTCGGTCGAGGAGCGCCTGATCCGCCTGCACCGCTCGCTCGATCGCGCGTTCGTGCCCCGCTTCTTCGTCGAGTGGATCGTGTTCCACGAGATGCTGCACCAGGTGCACGACATCAAGGTGAAGAACGGGCGGCGCGAGTTCCACTCCAAGGCGTTCCTCGCCGACGAGGCGCGCTTCGAGCGCTACGACGAGGCCCGTGCCTGGGAGCGCGCGCACCTCGACGCGCTCCTCACGTACTGATCCTTCGACTCCCCTTCGACTCGCTCAGGGTCGCACAGGGCGAACGGTTCAACGCGTCCGCAGGAGCCGCGCGACCGGCTCGCCGCCAGCGAGGTGGTCGGCGATGGCCGGCGCGTCGTCCGGATTGACCCCGGTGTAGAACACGCCGTCCGGGTAGACGACGACGTTGGGGCCGTCCCAGCACGGGCCGAGACACCCGGAATGGGTGATCGCGACGTCGGCACCCAGCCCTCGCCGGAGGAGCTCGTTGGTGAGCGCCTCGAGGACCGCCTCGCTGCCGCGCCCGCCGCAGGAGGGCCGCCCTCCCTCGGCGCGGGCGTTGGTGCAGACGAAGACGTGATGACGTAACAGCACGGCTGGTCCGAACACTACCACCTCGCAGGTGGCGCGGACGCGCGCGCGAAGGTCACGGGAGAGACACCGATCGGTGGATGTGACGCGTCATTCGCGTCCGGTTCGCATCCGTCTTTTGCCGTCGGATTCCTCGTCAAAAAAACGCGCGCACAGCTCTTGTGGCGATCGTGGCTTTGAACCACGATTCGCGAGCCACGCAGACATCCGTTCGATCACAGCATCGAGCGAATTCGAGGTGAGCTCCGGGGGGAGCCGCTAGGTAGGAGCCGCGTACCGCGATCGTAACAACCCACCATGACGACGCCGCAAACGCCACAGCACCACATCATCAAGGAGACGTCCGACTCCTTGTCGCGCTTGTTCCAGGAGGAATTCAAGCGCAGTGGGTACAAGCGCGTGCACGTCGTGGACGTGGCGCCGAAGCCCGATGCCATCGAGGGCAAGCTTCCGGCGGTTTCGATCTACCTGTACCAGATCGCTGTCGACCCCGAAGGCATGTACACGAACGCCTCGCACGAGATCGTCGAGGTCGCGCAGGACGATGGCTCCATGAAGGAGTTCTATCGTCGCCGTCGGGTCTGGGTACGTTGCGACTATCTCGTGTCGGCGTGGGCGCAGACGCCGGAGGACGAGCAGCTCCTCCTCGGGATCGTCCTGCGCACGACGATCGACAACCCGGAGATCACGCCTGCGCAGTTGCGCGGCACCTCGTTCGCCGAGTCGCTCGGCGAGGGCGAGGGGCTGCCGCTCCTGCTCGGACTGCGTCTCGACGAGGGCACGCTGTCCCGCTTCTGGGGCAGCCTGAACCAGCCGGTGCGCCCCGCGATCCACATGTGGACCGCGGTGCCGATCATTCCGGAGAAGATGGACGAGCTCACGCGCGTCCGCAGCCGCGAGCTCAACTACCGCAACGTGCACGACCCGCGCGTCAACGAGAAGGGGCCGAGTAGCAATCCCTTCTCGCGTCGCCTCGACCTCGGCGGAGGGGGCCGGGGCGGCACCAAGTGATTCGGCCGGAGCCTTCCGACTGATCGGGGCGAACCGGAACGAGAACAACAGACGGCGGCTTCGGCCGACCGCCTTCGGGAACAAGCAAGAGGAGGACTTTCGAAATGGCGACCAGCTATCTGTCACCAGGTGTCTACGTAGAGGAAGTGGATCGCGGCGCGAAGCCCATCGAGGCCGTCGGCACCAACACCGTCGGCTTCCTGGGCGAGTCGTCGAAGGGGCCGCTCAACGAGGCGGTGCTGTGCACCAACTGGTCGCAGTTCGTGAAGACCTTCGGTGACTTCAAGGAGTGCTCGGAGGCGTTCGCGCACGGCGTCTACGGGTTCTTCAACAACGGCGGCTCGCGCTGCTTCGTCGTCAACATCGGCGCGCCCGAGGGCTCGTCGGCGCCGGTCGCGGCCAAAGGCGGCGACGGCAAGGAGCCGGCCAAGGCGCCGTCGACCGGCGGCGGTGGCCGCGACGGTCTGTGGATCGGCAAGGACGGCGGCCCCGGCGCCCGCACCGGCCTCAAGTGCTTCGAGGAGATCGACGAGATCGCCCTCGTCGCGGCCCCCGGCCAGACGTCGCCGGCGGTCCAGGACGCGCTCCTCTCGCACTGCGAGACCCGCAAGGACCGCTTCGCGATCCTCGACTCGCCCGAGACCATCTCGGGCGGCGTGGACAAGCTGCCCAAGCCGCGCGACTCGAAGTACGGCGCGTACTACTTCCCGTGGATCCAGGTCTACGACCCGGAGAAGGGCAACATCTTCGTGCCGCCGTCGGGCCACATCGCCGGCGTCTACTCCCGCGTCGATTCGGAGCGCGGCGTCCACAAGGCGCCCGCCAACGAGATCGTCCGTGGCGCGCTGAACCTCAAGTACAACGTGAGCCGCGGCGAGCAGGACCTGCTCAACCCGAAGGGCATCAACGCGATCCGCTTCATGAGCGGCGCGATCCGCATCTGGGGCGCTCGCACGCTCTCGTCGGATCCGAGCTGGCGTTACATCAACGTCCGCCGCCTGTTCATCATGGTGGAGGTCTCGATCGAGCGCGCGACCCAGTGGGTCGTCTTCGAGCCGAACGACCACCGCCTCTGGAAGCGCGTCACCCGCACCATCTCGTCGTTCCTCACGCTCCTGTGGCGTAACGGCGCGCTGATGGGGACGGCGCCGGAGCAGGCGTTCTTCGTGAAGTGCGACGCCGAGACCAACCCGCCCGAGGTGGTCGATGCCGGTCAGCTGATCTGCGAGATCGGTCTGGCGCCGGTGAAGCCCGCGGAATTCGTCATCTTCCGTATCGGTCAGATGGCGTCCGGCGGCGGTCTCGAGGAGTAAGAGAATCGAGTGAGGTCCGGCGGGGTGGCAGGGAAGATTCCGCTGCCACCCCCCGTACTAGGCAGCGTAACAACCCCGATGACAGGGGGGCCGCCGCGAGTCCTTGAAGGTGGGGGTAGCGAGTGGGAGTGCGGGCGTTTGAGGAATCTCGGCAGCCTCCGTGACGCGAGGGGACTCAGAACCCCACAGCAGGAGAAATCAGATGGCTCTCAACGCAGGCTACAACGTAACCAACTTCGCCCTGGACATTAACGGCCAGTACGGCGGCTACCTCTCGTCGTTCACCGCGCCGACGGTCGAGGTCGAGGAGATCAAGCAGGCCCTCGGTCCAGGTGGCGAGACCAAGGTCATGCTCGGTAACCTGAAGCTCGGTGACATCAAGTTCGCCTACAACATGTCGCAGACCGGCGAGCTGTGGACGATCATGGAGTCGGTGCTCAAGAAGAACTGTCAAGAGTTCCAGATGGGCGTCGTGCTCGCCGACCAGAACTACAAGGGCAAGCGCCGCATCGACATGACCGGGTGCCTGGTGAAGGAACTCTCGTTCCCCAAGCTCGACGCCAAGGACGGCAAGAAGCACATGGAGATGACCATCACGTGTGTCGCCGAGAAGGTCGACTTCAAGCCTGACAGCAGTCCCATTCAGGGGAACATCAGCAAGAAGGCCAAGAACTGGCTCGTCTCCAACTTCGAGCCGAGCGGCATGCCGGGTGGGATTCCGGCGCAGTCAGTGATTAACCTCGACCTTCCTAAGTTCACGACGAAGCCGGCGCAGGAGCACACCGGCATGATGCGACTCCCGACGCTGCATTACGCGGCGTGGGAGGTTGCCGGCCTGAAGACGGAGCACTCGTCGACCGGCTTCGACGCCGTGAAAGACTACGTCAACAAGGTCATCATGGACGGCGCTCTCACGGACGAGGAGTACTCTGACTGGGCCGTCATGATCAAAGATCAGACGATGAAGACCGACCTCTGCGAGTTCACCTTCAAGTACACGGCGCCCAAGAAGTTCACCTGGGCCCCCGAGCTCAAGGGTGGCCAGGACGGCATGGCGACCTGCACGCTCGAATGGGTCCTGGAAGAGTGCTTCGTGAACAACATGCACAAGGGCTGAGCAGGCCGTCTCCACAACTTCCGTGATACGTTCTCGGCCCGCCTCCTCGTCGGAGGCGGGCCGTCGCATTTGTTGGGGGCGACGACGATTTCACCTTTCACACGAGCTGAAGGGACATGGCTGCAATCAAGACCGAGCATCGATTCCGCCTGCCGCGCGGCTTCGTCGAAAGCGACGGCACCGTTCACCGCGACGGCGTCATGCGCCTCGCCACGGCGCGCGACGAGATCCTGCCGCTGTCCGACTACCGCGTGCAGTCGAACCGCGCCTACCTGGTGATCGTGCTGCTCTCGCGCGTCATCACCAAGCTCGGCGACCTCGACCGCATCACGGTCGACGTCGTCGAGAACCTGTTCTCGACCGACCTCGCGTACCTCCAGGAGTTCTACCGGAAGATCAACGAGGAGGCGGGCACGCCCAAGCACCACGTCGCGTGCCCCAAGTGCGCCCACGAGTTCGACATCGACATGGCGACCGGCGCCGTCATCACCGAAGGGCAGGGGGCCGAAAACCGCCCGGGGTAGCCTGGGCGGCGATCGCCACGTATCCCCGCGAGCAGCTCTACCAGGAGATGGCCTACATCGCCTACCACTTCCACTGGCCCATCGACGACATCCTCGACATGGAACACGAGGAACGTCACCTCTGGCTCCGCGAGATCGCCCGCATCAACCGCGAGATCAACGAAGCCCGCCAGCAGTAGTGCAGAGCCGCCGCCGACCGCCGCCCATGATCACGTCACATCGCGCCGTTCCACGTCTCTGACCCCGAGGGAGTCATGCGATCTGCCGCCGACTTTCGTGCTCCAGGCGTCTACGCCACGTTCACCCCGCCGCCGCGCCCGGCGCTGGAGATCGCCGACACCCGCGTGACCGGCCTGGTCGGCCTCACGCAGAAGGGGCCCATCAACGTCCCCGTGCGCGTCTCGAACTGGGACGAGTTCGTCGAGACGTTCGGCTACACCGAGCAGTTCTACACGTCGGACGCGGTCTACGCGCACTTCCGGAACGGCGGCGGCCCCTGCTGGATCACCCGCGCGGCCCACATGCCGTCCGCGGAGGAGCCGGCCGGCAACGACCACGCCGCGTGCGCCGAGCACGTCCAGGCCGACGACTGGAAGAAGCCGTCGCTCAAGATCCGCGCGCTCGACGAGGGCACCTGGGGCAACAACATCTGGGTGAAGTGCGAGCACCACCCGGGCCCGACGACGCTCATGACGCGCGACCTGGACATCGGCGCCGGCGAGGCGCACGTGAAGTCGACGCGCGGCTTCGAGGTCGGCAGCCTCGTGCGCATCTTCGGTCGCGAGAACAGCGACTACGTCGTCCTCACCGAGGTCGGCGATCGCATCGTGAAGTGGGGCAAGGAGACGCCGGTCAACCGCCGCCACCGCGCCGCGGCGCCGACGCACCTCGAGGTGCTCGAGTTCGATCTCCACGTCACGCTCAAGGACCGCAAGGAGGTCTTCAAGGGCCTGCAGATGCACCCGTCGTCGCGTCACTACGCGCCGAAGGTGGTCGAGCAGCGCTCGCGCCTGGTGCGCCTCGTCGACCTGTTCACCAAGTCGCCGGTGCCGCACAACCTGCCCGAGTCGCTGCCGATGACCAAGCTCGCCGGCGGCCGCGACGGCGCCGACAAGCTCACGACCGAGGACGTGATCGGGGTCGACTTCGGGCCCGCCGAGCGCAAGGGGCTGCTCGGCCTCGCGGCGATCGAGGAGGTCGCCGTCCTCGCGTGTCCCGACGCGATGCTGTTCTACGAGCGCGAGCCCGGCCCGGCCGGGGAGATGAAGGCACAGCGCATCCAGGACCAGATGATCTCGATCTGCGAGAACCAGAAGGACCGGTTCGCGATCCTCGACATCCCGCACCCACCGGTGAAGCAGGTGCCGCCGAGTCAGGTCGTCGAGTGGGCGAAGTCCTGGCGTCGTCGCACGGACTCGTCGTTCTGCGCGTACTACTGGCCGTGGATCAAGAGCACGACCGTCAACAACGCCGAGCGGAACCTTCCGCCGAGCGGGTACATCACCGGCGTGATCGGCTCGCGCGACCAGGCGCACGGCGTCCACGTGGCGCCGGCGAACCAGGAGCTCGTCGGCGCGAGCGACCTCAGCCTGCGCGTGAGCGAGGACGATCTCGGGCTCCTCAACCACGACGCGGTGAACACGTTCCGCATCCAGCGCGGGGTGCGCCCGTGGGGCGCGCGCACCGCCGCCAGTGACCCAATGTGGCGATATCTCACGGTTCGCCGGCTGTTCATCATGCTCCGGAGGAGCCTGGAGACCGGCTTCGCCTGGGTGACGTTCGAGCCGAACGACTCGACGACGTGGGAGGCGCTGAATCGTAACACGTCGGAATTCCTCATGGATCTGTGGAAGCGTGGAATGCTGGTGGGAGGGAAGGCCGAGGAGGCGTTCTTCGTAAAATGCGATGCAGAGACGAACCCCCAAGACAACATCGACCAGGGCATCCTGGTCTGCGACATCGGCGTGGCCCCGGTCTCCCCGACCGAGTTCATCATGGTGTCGCTGGTCCAGGAGATGGGGACTCCTGGCTGACGCGAACGACGCTGACCGACGCCGCCCAGGAGTGACGTGAGATGACCAGAAAAGATCCGTTTCTCGCCTTCTGCTTCCGCGTCACCATCGACAAGGAGGTCGACGGCAAGGTCGCCTTCTTCAAGAGCGTCGGCGGCCTCTCGTACGAGACAGAGGTCGTCGAGCACCGCGAGGGCGGCGAGAACAACTCGACCCACAAGCTGGTCGGCGCCACCAAGTGGAAGAACATCACGCTCAAGCGCGGCTTCGCCAGCAAGGAGCTGATCGAGTGGCGCGAGCGATGGCTCAAGCCCGTCGGCCCAGGCCCCAGCATGCGTCGCAGCGGCACGATCGAGCAGCTCTCCGCCGACGGCAAGACCGTCGTCGCCAAGTGGACCTTCCGCAACGGCTGGCCCGTCAAGTGGGAGCTCTCCGAGCTCGACGCGTCCAAGAGCGAGGTCTCGATCGAGACGCTCGAGATCGCCCACGAAGGACTCTCCTTCGGCTGATCGACCCTGCCTGATTCGCCCCCGCACCATCACCGCGGAGCACCCTGATCCATGAGCGAGACCCGTGCCCTCAACGCCGCCCTGTCGGGTCCCGTGTTCCACGGGGCCGCGGCCCGTTCGGCGCTGCACGCCAGCGAGCGGCACGTCGAGCGCTGGGCGCCCGAGGGGCCCAAGGCGACGCGCGCCGGATCGCTGCGCACGCTCGGCTTCGCGGATCGCATCGCGGGCCCGTGGATGGCCGCCGCCATGGGGACGCGCGGCGCGCGCATGATGGCGCAGCCGACGAGCGA
>DDTA01000015.1:0-7472 GCA_002344285.1 Myxococcales bacterium UBA2376 | reverse complement strand
CGGCGCGCTCGTCGGCCGGCGACGTCGCGATGCCGATGGTCGCACCCGATCTGGTCGCGCCGTCGATGGGCACCTACGGTATGCCGCCGGGCTTCGCCGGCTCGCCGGCCTCGGTCGACGACGGCTACGGCCAGGTGCAGCACGGCCTGCGTGCGTACAGCCCGATGGTTCCGTTCGCCGCCGCGGCGGCGGCCGAGGTGGTCGCGGGCACGATCGGGCTCGCGCGCGACAGCGGATTCGCGTCGGTCGCCGGCGCCGCCGGGCGCTCGCCCATCCTGAGCGCGCTCGCGGTCGTCGCGCCGTCGGCGATCTCGCCGGCGCGCTCGGCGCTGCCGGTGCAGGTGCACGCCCAGGCGCAGCCGTCCACGGCGTCGCCGACCACGTCCCCGCCGACGCCATCGTCGACGCGCGCGCTCATCGACGCGGCGCGCGCCGCGGTCACGCGCATCGAGGACGCTCGCCATGCGCCCGCGCCGGCGCAGCCGGGAATCGACAGCGTCGTCGAGCCCGCCACGGCGCCTGGTCAGCCGCCCGTCGTCGACCCGGCCGTGGCCTCCGTCGGCGTCGAGCCGTCCGCGGCCTCGGCCTCCGAGCGCGCGGTCGCCGACGCGGCGACCACGTCGCCGCAGATCGCGCGTGCGCTCCGCACCGTCGACCTGCTCCTCTCGGCGTCCTCGCCGTCGCCGTCGACGGTCGCAGCGACCGCCGCCGACCCCGGGCCGGCCTCGACCTTCGCGCCGGCCGTCGGCCCGCGCGTCACCATGCCCGCGGGCCTCGGCGGCCTCGTCACCGCGCTCGACGCGCGGCACACGACGACCCACCCGATGGTGCGCGTCGGCGGCATGCCGGCGCCGCTCCCGCCGGCGCTCGCCGCGTCGGCCCGCGCGCTCGAGATGCCCCTCGCGCGCGCCGCGATGCCGCGCGTGCCGGGCGCTCCAGCCGCGGCCGACGCTGACGTCGCCGCGCCCGCGACCCGCGACGTCCCCGGCTTCGCGCCCGTGTGGGCCAGGCCCGCCACCGCGATCGGCTCGATCGCCGCCGATCGCGCGCGCGCCGTCGACCACGTCGCGTGGAGCGATCGCTGGCTCGCGCGCTTCGTCGGGGCCTCGCCGCTCGCGCTCGCCTCGCTCGACGTCGCGTTCGATCACGGCCCGGCCGCGATCGCCGGCGCGCCGCGCACGCTCGACGTCGCCGCGCCCGAGATGTCGTACTTGCGCCCGCCGATGCCCGCGAGCGCGCTCGCCGCCGCCATCCGCGCCAGCGCCCAGGTCCAGCCGCTCGACGCGCGCGCCGAGGCGCGGGCCGCCGCGCCGGCGACGCCGCGTGTCGCCGCGTCGCCCGATCGCGCGCTGCGCATCGACGACAACGAGGCGGTCTCCGACGACATCTTCGCCGCGATCGCCGCGGCCGCCGTCGCGCCGTCGCGTGCGCGCCCCGCCGCGCGTGACGAGGGCGTGCGCCCCACCGACCGCGTCGCACCCGAGCCCGGCATCCTGACGCCGGCCGACGTCGTTCGGGCCGGCTCGCGCCCGACCATCGCCGATCTGGTCTCGATCGCGCCGCCGCCGGCGCCCGGCGCCGGCCTCGCGCCGGGGCTCGCGTCGTCGCCGATGGCGCCGGCGATGGCGGCGATGCTGCCGCTGCCTGCCGCGCCGGTGTTCGACGCGCGCTCGCTCTATCCCGACACCCTCGGCAGCGCGTACCTCGGGGGGCTGCTCACGCGTTCGGCCGCGACGGTCGGCGTGGTCTCGGCCGCGCCGACGTTGAGCGCGCTCGTCGCCGCGGCCGGCGCCGCGGCATCGGCGGAGGCAGCTTTCCCGGTGAGCGCGGCGCTCGCGGGCGCGCCGTCGGCGCTGCCGTACGTCGGCCTCGAGCGCGTCTCGCGCGCGATGGGTGACGCGCGCGCGTGGACGACCCGCGACCTCGCGATCGCGCCGAGCTCGCTGCGGCTCGCCGAGGCGGCACCCGAGCGCGTCGTCCTCGCCGCGGATCAGGCTCGCCGCGCGACGATGATCCAGCGTGCCGAAGCGGCTCGTGTCGCGCCGGCGGCGCCCTCGCTGCCGATGCCGGTCGGCGCCGACGCGCCGTCGCCCGACGAGCGCGCGCCGGCCGCGATCGATGCGCCGACCGCGGCGCCCGCACCGCCGGCGTCCGCGCCGCCGGCGTCCGCGCTCGACCACGACCTCGTCGGCCTGCGCGCCGCGCTCCTCGCCGGCGGCGCGACCAGCGTGCCGCTCGCGTTCGCCGAGTACCTGCCGATGCTGAGCGCCGCGATGGCCGCGCCTCTCGGGGCCACCGCGCCCGACGACGTCGCGCCGTCGCTGTCGCTGCCGGCCACCACGCCCGCGGTCACCGGAGCCGCGCCGTCCGTCGGCACCGCCGCCGCCGCCGAGCTGTCGCTGCCGTTCGTGACCTCCGCGGCGCAAGGCGTGCTGGGCACGCCTGCCGGCTCCCGGGGTCTGGCGCTGCCGGCCGTCGGCGGTCACACCACCGCGCCCGGCGCGCGCATGTCGCGGCTCGGCGTCGAGACGCTCGATGCCGGCGACGCGGGGACCGACGCGGGTGACGTCGCCAGGGCCGCGCCCGCGCTGCCGGGGATGCTCGGCGCGCGCGACGCGCTCGCGTCGCTGGTCTCGCTGCACGCGCCCGTCGCCGCGACGAGCACCGGGCGTCCCGGCTCGCTCGCCGAGATGATCCTCAGCTGGTCGGTCGCCGAGGAGCGCGCGGTCACGGATCTCAGCTTCGACTTCGTCGCACCCGAGATGGTGCTCGCGGCGAAGGTCTACGGGCTCTCGCCGGGCGCCGCCGCGCAGGCCGCGCGCCTCGCGGTCGCCGGGCCCGGCGCGATCGCCAGCCTCGCCACCTCCGTCGATCTCACGTTCCTGCGCGGCTTCCAGCAGGCGCAGGCGCAGCAAGGGCAGGGGATGACGTCGGCGTCGGCCGTCCAGCGCGCCACCGCGCCCGGCACCGCCGCGCCGGCGTTCGCGCCCGATGGCACGCCGCTCGACGTGACCGGCTCCGCCGCCGCGCCGTCGTTCGTGCCCGCGGCCGCGGCCGCGCCGAGCTATGCAGGCGGCGAGGAGGCCGCGACGTCGGGCGCGCCGCCGATGCCGTCGCTCGCCGGCTCCGTGCTCTCGTCACCGCGCCTTCCCCGCGGCGCGTTCCTCTGGCCCGAGGCGACCGTCGCGGCGCTCGGCCTGCGCGCGCTCTCGCCCGAGGGCGTCGCCGGCATGCCGGTCGTCGCCCTCGAGCTCCTCGCCGCGGCCGCGGTCGCCGACCTCGGCACCTGGGTCACCGCGTTCCCGAGCGCCGATCAGTCGACCATCGCCAACGTGATCCGCGGCCTGGGCGGCACCGTCCCGACGACGATGGCGACGACGCCGGGCGGCCTGCCGTTGCCCTCGTTCGCCACCGCGCCCGCCGGCGCGCCCAGCGCGACCGCGTCGATCGCCGGTGCGCCGCCGTCGACGGTCGACGGCGAGGTGCCCGACCTCGACGCCATCCCCGCGCTCGGCGGCGCGCCGCGCGACCTGCGCGCGCGGTTCGAGTCGATCTACGTCGCGCTCGCCCGCACCGGCGACGGCCAGAACCTGTCGCCGTCGGCGCGCGCGGCCCGCGCCATGGCGCTCCTCGCGCGCGAGGACGGGGGGACCACCTCCGCGCGCGAGCGCGCCCTTGCGGCGTGGTCGATGCTGCCCAACGTGTACCAGGGCGGCATGGACGTGGTCGCGCCGCGCGATGGCGTCGCCGACGATTCGCCGGTCGAGTCGCGCCCGGGCCTCGCCGCGCTCGCCGCCCGCGCCGGAGAATCGCTCGGCTCGTTCGTGGCCCCGTCGGCCCGCGAGGTGTCGAGCTGGGGCGCCGA
Source organism: Myxococcales bacterium UBA2376 (assembly GCA_002344285.1). Taxonomy (GTDB): domain Bacteria; phylum Myxococcota_A; class Polyangia; order Haliangiales; family Haliangiaceae; genus UBA2376. Next base: position 3,607 of record DDTA01000015.1, on the reverse strand, counting down.
CGACCGCGGCACGTCCGCGCTCGCCGCGCGCGCCGAGCTGCCGGTCTACGTCGACACGTCGTCCTCGTCGTCGCAGTCGTCGTCGTCGCGCTCCTCGATGTCGCGGCCCGGGCGCACGTTCGCCCAGGCCGGCGGCGGCGAGCCCGAGATCCCGGCGTGGTTCGAGGCGGCGGCCCGCCGCATGCTCGACGATCGCAGCCCCGGCGCCGGCATGTCGCTCGCCGAGCTGGTGCTGGTCACGAGCGCGGCGACGCCGTCCAAGGCGATCGCCGCGTCGACGCGCGGATCGTCGCCGACCGCCGTCGCCTCGACGCCCTCGACCGCCGCGCAGTCAGCCGGTGGCCAGAAGCCGAACGTCGAGAAGCTGGCGTACGACGTCTTCCAGGAAGTCCTGCGACTCATCGACATCGCGCGTGAGCGCGGCGGGGATCCGTACCAGTGAGCGGCAGCCGCGAGGAGCTAGCATGAGCATCGAGTACACGAACATCGGGAAACTCACGATCTACTCCGTCGAGGGGCCGAAGATCGAGGTCGTCGCGATGTACAACCCCAAGGAGCTCTCCGTCGACAAGTCGACGCCCTGGACCAAGGCGCCGAACTCGAAGGGCAACGTCCCCGACCTCGAGTTCACCTCGGCCGAGGGTCGCTCGATGTCGTTCGAGCTCCTGTTCGACACCTACGAGATCGGCGGCAACGTCCACACGATGTTCGTCGCCAACCTCGTCAAGCTGTCGATGGTGCGCAACCCCGACGGCTCCGAGGAGGAGAAGCGTCCGCCCAAGGTCGGCGTCAAGTGGGCCAACGGCGCGCTGCCCGAGTTCCTCGGCGTGATCGAGTCGGTCGGCACCAAGTACACGATGTTCCTCCCCGACGGCACGCCCTGCCGCGCCACCTGCAACGTCAAGGTCAAGGAAGCGAGCAGCCTCTCGTTCAAGAAAGGCAGCTGAGCCATGGGCAACACGGCGTCCACCGTAGACTTCGACGTGCTCGTCGACGGGACCGAGATTCCCGACGGCGACGTCGTTGGCTTCACGATCGACCTCGATCTCGATCAGCCGGGGATGTGCGTGGTGACCCTGCGCAACATGAGCCACGACTACAACGACAAGTTCAAGCTCGGCGCCTCGGTCGAGGTCAAGATCGGCGGCGGTTCGCGATACAACGAAGAAGGCAGCGGCAGCGGCGACAAGGCGACGGTCTTCAAGGGCGAGCTCGTCGGCCAGGAGCCGTCGTACCGCCAGGGCGGCGAGTCGCGGTTCTCGCTGCGCGCGTACGACAAGCTGCACCGCCTGCTCCGCGGCCGGAAGTCCAAGACGTTCCAGGACCAGTCCGACCAGGACATCGCGTCGGCGATCGCCGGTGAGGCGGGCCTCTCGGCGCAGTGCGGCTCGTCGCCGAAGATCACGCACAAGCACGTCTACCAGCACAACCAGACCAACCTCGAGTTCCTGCGCGTGCGGGCCAAGCGCCTCGGCTTCAACGTCTGGTGCGAGGACACCAAGCTCTTCTTCGACGCGCCCAAGCTCGACAGCGACTCGGGCCTCGAGTTCGTCCTCGGGCCGCAGGGACCGCAGGGCGACAGCAAGCTCAAGCTCCAGGCGTTCAACGGGCGCATGTCCAACTCGCACGTGGTCAAGAAGGTCACGGTGCGCGGCTGGGATCCGGAGAAGAAGCAGGAGATCGTCGGCGAGGAGTCGGCGAAGAGCACGCCGCTCGGGTCGAAGAACGCGGCCGCGTCGCTGTCCGACTTCGGTGACGTGGCCACGTTCTACGTCGACTACCCGATCTTCTCCGTCGAGGAGGCCAAGGCGATCGCCAAGGCCAAGCTCGGCGAGGCGGCGATGGGGTTCGTCACCGCCGAGGCCGAGGCGCACGGCGACAACCGCGTCAAGCCGGGGCTCGTCGTGAAGGTCATCGTCAACGAGACCACGGCCAGCGATCGCTTCAACGGCAAGTACCTCGTCGCGGGGGTCACCCACCGGCTCATGCCCGCCGCCGGGCCGGCCGGCGGCGGCTACTCGATCGTCATGCGCCTGACCCGCGACGGGGAAGGCGCCTGATGCGCGCTGGCGGCGAGCGCCCGTGGAGCCACGATGGGACCCTGTGCGGCGTCTATTACGCCATCGTCTGCCAGAACAAGGATGACGAGCTGAAGCAGGCCCGCATCAAGGTGCGGTTCCCGTGGCTCGACGGCGGCGATCAGGATCAGGCGCACTGGGCGCAGCTCGCGACGCCGATGTCGGGCAACAAGTGGGGCTGGTACACGCTGCCCGAGGTCGGGGACGTGGTCGCGGTCGTCTTCATCGCGGGCGACATCCGCCAGCCGGTCGTGCTCGGTGGCATCTGGAGCAAGACCGACGCGCCGCCCGAGACCATCCCCGACGGCAAGAACGAGTTCCGCGGCTACAAGAGCCGCAGCGGCCACCGCTTTCTCCTCGACGACTCGGCGAAGGGCAAGATCTCGCTCGCCGACAAGACCGACAACCTCCAGCTCACGATCGGCTCGTTCGAGGAGGGCGGCAGCAGCGCCAACAAGCACAAGATCGCGGCGCCGCAGAGCGCCGCCACGAGTGGCGTCGCCACCGTGTCGATGAGCGGCAAGCTCCAGATCCTGTGCCCTGACGGCAAGCTGTCGATCGAGGGCGACACCGTCGCGATCTCGGCCGACGACAAGATCGACGTGAACGCGTCGGCCAAGCTCACGTACGAGGCCGGCTCGACGCTCGACATGAAGGCAGGGCAGCCGGCGAAGTTCCAGGGCAGCAAGATCGACGTCAACTGAGCCCACCGTGATCAGCCGCGACCAGTTCCAGCAGCCGAGCGAGCGCGCCGACAAGGTGCGCGGCGTGCACCTCGCCATCGTCGTCGACAACAAGGACGACACGCGGCCGTTCCTGGTCAAGCTGAAGTACCCGTGGCTCCCCGGCGACGAGACGACCTACTGGGCGCGTGTCGCCATGCCGATGGGTGGCCCGGAGCGCGGCACGTACCTCCTCCCCGAGAAGGACGATCAGGTGCTCGTCGTGTTCGTGCACGGCGACATCGAGCGACCGGTGGTGATCGGCTCGCTATGGAACCAGAAGCAGCCGCCCCCGGAGACCAACGCCGACGGCAAGAACAACCACAAGGTGATCAAGTCGAAGAGCGGTCACCGCATCATCTTCGACGACACCGACGGCGCGGAGAAGGTCGTCGTCGTCGACTCGACGAAGAAGAACAAGGTCAGCCTCGACGTCAAGGAGAAGGTCACGAGCATCGAGTGCTCGGGTGACATCACGATCAAGGCGAAGGGCAAGGTGCTCATCCACGGCAAGTCCGTGAAGATGACGTCGAAGGGCGGCCCCACGACGATCAAGGCGGGCACCGACCAGAAGATCTCGACCGATGGCGCGCTCGAGGTGAAGGCGAGCGGCACGATCGTCATCGAAGGCGCGATGGTGAATCTGAACATGGGCGCGTCGCCGGCTCAGGGTGGACGTGGCGGCGCGGCGGGCGCGGGGCAGAAGGGCGGCGCCGCGGTCGATCAGGTCAAGGAAGCCAAGGGTGGCGCAGGCGGCGGTGGTGGCGCGGGTGGCGGTGGCTACGGTGGTGGCGGCGGCGGCGGTGG
>DDTA01000058.1 GCA_002344285.1 Myxococcales bacterium UBA2376 | reverse complement strand
GTCCATGGCACCGGCGTATCACCCGCCTCTGACGCCGCCGCCCGACGTACCCGAGGCGCCGGTCACCTCAGAAGCGGCCACCGACGACGACGCCGAGGGAGCCGCCGCTCGACGCGGGTGCGACCATCGGGCCGATCGACAGCGCCTGCTTCTCGTTCCATCGCCGAGCGGCGCGAGGGCTGGTGACGATGCTCCAGATCGTCGAGCCCAGGAGCAGCGCCCCGCCGCCGAAGAACGCGAGCTTGTAGCGCAGTGGATGAGGTCGCTCGACGCAGTTCTGGAAGGGTGGCGTGGCGCCGGGCACGTAGTCACAGTCCGACGGCATGATCCCCGACATCACGATGTAACCCTTCACGAACGCGACCGAGGCGCCCGCGCGCACGAGCAGGTTCCACCCGTCGCCACTTCCCGCGTACCAGTGGCCGAGGGTCGGGGAGATGGTCAGCCCGATGAGCCCGGGGACGAGCGTCGCTTCGTGCGTCACGGTGAGACCGATCGACGCGGCGGTCGCGACGGTCGAGATCGTCCACGCCGTGGCCGGCGACTTCGGTCTCGGCCGCGCCGGCGCGCTCGTGGGAGACGGCGGCGCCAGCGCCGGCTGCGCGACCGCGGACGAGGCGACGGCGAGGCCCAGCGCCATTGTGAGCAGCATCCTCGTCGTCCGTGGGAAGGGCATGCGCGTGTCACGAGCACGTCGCGTGCCCGCAGCCGCCCCCCCCCACGTAGAGCAACCTGGCGTCTTCGCGCCGAGGCAACGGTTCGACCTCGTGACCCGGATGACCGAGGCTGGGGAGCTCCTGACAGGGGCGTCCGATCCGTCGCCCACACGGCGACGAAGTTCTCACGTGCTGACGGCGGCGTCACCCGCGCTCGCGAGGGCGACGATGCCCCACACGACGAGCACGGCGATCGCGACGATCAGCAGGCCGATGGCAACCACGGGCATGGGCGAGCTGAGATCCGGCTCGTCCGACGAGCCGTCTTCCACGGTCTTGTGCAGCGGCTTCATGGCTCACACGAACTTCAAGGCCCGCGCCCGTGGCCGGAGCGGCGCCTACGGGCAGCGGAACGCCGCCGCGACGCGCTCGAGCTCGGCCCACACGGCGTCCCCGGCGCCCGCCGGGCGCGGCGACGCGATGAAGACATATGCGCGCTCGTGCGCCGCCGAGCACGGCACGCCGCGGACGCGAACCCCGAGCCTCACGGGCGCCTGGGCCTTGAACGCGTCGAACGCGCTCACCGTCCCGCGCACCTCCCCGGCCGAGAGGTCCCCCTCGAGGTCCGCCGAGAAGGCATGCGCGGCGATGTCGGCCCGCCCCGCCCCGCCGACCGCCACCGCGAGCCCCTGGAAGTACGCGACCAGGTCGCGCTCGAGCGCGTCGGCGTCCGCGGGCCCCGGCGCGAGCACGTACCAGATGAACGCGTACGAGAAGTACCAGTCGTCCCCGGCCTCGAAGAACCCCTTCGGAAAGCGCAGCTCCTCGATCCCGCGGTACGGCAGCCCGGGCGCGAACCCGAGCGGAAACGGGATCGTCTCCGTCCGCCAGCCCTCCGGCACGACCCACGTGGGTGGCGCGCTCGGCGCCACGATCGCTGCGACCGGCGGACCCTTCGCGGGCACCGCCGGCGCGGCATCACCACCGCCACAGGCCGCGATCACGAGCGTCCCGATTCGTGCGGCCGACCGAGCGAGGAACGACATCGCGGAGCTCGTGGCGAGCCTGCCGCGCTTACGGGCAGTCGCCCTGGTTCGACGCCACCACGACATCGCCGGCGCCGGCCAGCGGCAGGATCGCCCACCGATCGTCGTAGACGCCGTAGCTCCAGATGCCCCGGATCAGCGAGAAGCACGTGCCGTTCGCCTCGGTGAGCGCGCTGCGGATGTCATCGTCCGACTGGAACAAGATCGTGGCGGGCGCGGCCTGGGTGCCGAAGTAGCGCACACCGAACGTCATCATCCCCGAAGGCGTGCCGGTCACGCGGACGTTCGTGAGCTCGAGGAGTACGCCTTCGTAGGGCTCGCCGGTGGTGTCGTCGATGAGGGTCGCGAGCGGCACGTTCGTGGCCGGCACGGGCGTCGACGGCGACCCCGCGATGAGCGTGATCGTCGGGCTGCGGAGCTGCGTGAGCGTCCCCGTGCCGGAGCCGTTGTTGAACTCGTCGACCTCGCCCTGGATCGTCACGTGCGAGCCGACGACCACGCCGGCCGGCAGGAGCCCGGCGCTGGTGCCCCTGTAGATCTGCAGGCCGTTGTTGGGTCCCGCCGTCGCGGAGTCCGCCACCCAGATGTTCTGGATGTTCGTCGGGCCGCGTCCGATCGCCATCACGACCGCATCGGCGATGCGGACCTGGCTGCCGTCCGTGTGCATGCCCATCTGGATGTTCGCCACCGTCGTGTCCGACGTGCAGGTCGGCTCGGTGGCGCAGCCGCGGTCGGCGCAGTCCATGAAGCCGTTGGCGTCGTTGTCGATGCCGTCGGTGCACGTCCCGGGCGCCTCGGCGGCGGGGCAGCCGGCGCCGCCGAGGACGATGTCGGCGGTCGCGCGCGGCAGGATCTTGTAGTTGAAGAAGTAGTCGCCCATGCCGGTGATCGACGCGAGGCAGTCGCCGCCGGTGAGGTACGGCGGCGGCGTCTCCGAGTACGGGATCTCGGCGAGGCTCGAGTCGATCTCGAGGACGCCCGTGATGCGGAAGGCGACGAACATCGGATCGGGATTCGACGAGCTGACCGGGCGGATCTCCGAGGTCACCGAGATGTTCTCGACGCGCACGAGCACGCCCTCCCACTTCTCGTACTCGGCCTCGCGCGCCGCGGTCGCCATCTGGCCGATCATGAGCGCGTCGAGCACCTGGGGCGCCGGCACGGTGCCGGTGCCGACCTTGGTCACGGTCATCTGGCCACCCGCGATCGGCGCCAGCTCGGTGACCGTCGCGTCGTCGGTCTCGAGCGAGAACTCGTCCTTCTCGGCGCCGGTGATGTCGACGAGGTCGCCGACCGCGAGCGCGGCCACCTCACCGAGCGGCGCGCCGTAGACCAGCACGCCGGAGTACGCCCCGCCCTCGGGCTCGGCGACGTAGAAGTTGCCCTTGCGCGGGCCGTAGTTGTCGATCGCCGTCACCACGACGCCGCGCAGGGTCACCGGCGTGCCCGGCGGCATGGCGTCGTTCTGCACCTCGTAGACGGTCTGGTCGCCGCTGGCGGCGTCGACATCCGTGCCGTCGTCGTCGTCGCCGTTGCCGCTACCGCGGCAGGCCGCGAACGCAGCGAGGAGAGAGAGGCAAAGGGCGGAGGACGAGACGAGGCGCTTCATGGGCAGACTCCTGGGGCCGAAGCCCGCGTCATACCGCAAAACAAAACGCCCGCGGTGAAGCGGGCGTCACACTCGGGTTGGCAGGACTGCGACGAGATCGCCGCAACCCGGGGTTGGCGATCAGGCGACCGCGGGAGCCAGGCCGACGAGCTCGACCAGCGCCATCGACGCGGCGTCTCCGGCGCGGAACCGGGTCTTGAGCACGCGGGTGTAACCACCCTTGCGCTTGTCCTCGGCGGCCTTGAAGTGCGGGCCGATCTCGCCGAAGAGCCGCTCCATCGCCACGTCGGTCTTGAGCACCTTGCGGGCCTGACGACGGGCGTGGACGACCTTGGCGCGCTCGGCCGGCGACGCCTTGTCGCCCTTCTTGAGCAGGTCCGCGACCTCCACGCCCCAGCGGATCGTCGCGTCGGCGTGCCTGCGGAGCTCCTTGGCCTTGGCCTCGGTGGTCTCGATGCGACCGTGCGTGAAGAGCGCGGTCACCAGGTTGGCGTAGAGCGCGTCGCGGTGCGACGCGGTGCGCGAGAGCTTTCGTCCAGAGTTGCCGTGACGCATGGGATCACTTCTTCAGCGGGTTGGGACCCGGCCAGTTGTCGAGCTTCATGCCCAGGGAGAGGCCCATCTCGGCCAGGATCTCCTTGATCTCCTTGAGCGACTTGCGGCCGAAGTTCTTGGTCTTCAGCATCTCGCTCTCGCTCTTCTGCACCAGCTCGCCGATGTACTTGATGTTGGCGTTCTGGAGGCAGTTGGCCGAGCGCACGGACAGCTCGAGCTCGTCGACGGTCCGCCACAGGTTCTCGTTGAGCTTCTCCTGCTCCTCGTCGCGGATCGGCTCCGCCGGCTCCGCCATCTCCTCGAAGTTGATGAACAGGTTGAGCTGCTCCTTCAGGATCTTGGCGGCGAAGGCGACCGCGTCGTCCGGGCGGACGGCGCCGTTGGTCCACACCTCGAGGGTCAGCTTGTCGTAGTCGGTCTGCTGACCGACGCGCGCGTTGGTGACCGTGAAGTTGACCTTCTTGATCGGCGAGTAGAGCGCGTCGATCGCGATCGTGCCGACCGGCAGGCCGGCCGAGTGACGCTCCGCGGGCGCGTAGCCGCGGCCGGTCTGGACCACCATCTCCATGGCGATCTTGCCGTCCTTGGCGAGCGTGCACAGGCGGTGCTCGGGGTTGAGCACCGAGATGCCGTCGACGAGCGTGATGTCGCCGGCGGTCACCGCGCCCTCACCCTGCTTGTCGAGCCGCAGGGTGTAGGTCTTGTCGACCTCGACCTTGAACAGCGTCTCCTTGAGGTTGAGGATGATGTCGGTCACGTCCTCGACGACGCCGGGCAGCGACGAGAACTCGTGCAACGCGCCCTCGATGCTGATCTGCGTGATCGCGGCGCCCTGCAGCGACGAGAGCAGCACGCGGCGCAGGCCGGTGCCGAGCGTCGTCCCGAAGCCGCGCTCGAGCGGCTCGCAGGAGAACTTGCCGTACGTCTCCGACCGCTCCTCGATCTCGAGCAAGCGCGGACGGATCAAGTCGCGCCAGTTCTTGGCCATGAAGGCGGTCTGCTCGGGGGTCGGCTCCATCGTCGCTCCTTCGTCGGTCATCGTCACAGTCGTCGCAATCCTACGGTCGAGGTTCAGGACGTCACTTCGAGTAGAGCTCGATGATGAGCTGCTCGCGGATCGGCAGGGTCACGTCCTCGCGCGCCGGCAGCTGCTTGATGCCGCCGCGCATCCCTTCCTTGTCGAGCTCGATCCACTGCGGCACGCCGCGGCGATCGACGGCCGCGAGGGCCTCGCCGATGCGCGCGACCGCCTTGGACGAGTCGCGGACCGCGACGACGTCCTTGGGGCGGACGAGGTACGACGGGATGTTGACCTTCTTGCCGTTGACGCTGAAGTGCCCGTGGCGGACCAGCTGGCGCGCCTCGGCGTGATCCGAGGCGAAGCCCATGCGGTAGACCACGTTGTCCAGGCGGCGCTCGAGCAGCTGGATGAGCACGTCACCGGAGACGCCCTTGCTGCGAACGGCCTTGAAGTAGTAGCCGCGGAACTGGCGCTCGGCGATGCCGTAGATGCGCTTCACCTTCTGCTTCTCGCGGAGCTGCTCGCCGTAGTCGCTGCGCTTCTTGCGGCGCGACTGGCCGTGCTGACCCGGCGGATAGCTGCGGCGCTCGTAGCCGCACTTGTCGGTGTAGCAACGCTCTCCCTTGAGGAAGAGCTTCATGTCCTCACGCCGGCAGAGCCGGCAAACAGGTCCCGTGTAGCGAGCCATCGTCTTGTCCTTCCGTTCCCTGGGTATCCGTCAGACCCGGCGACGCTTGCGGGGCCGGCAGCCGTTGTGGGGAACGGGCGTGACGTCGCGGATGAGGTTGATCTTGAAGCCAGCGGCGTTGAGGGCGCGCAGCGCCGACTCGCGGCCGGCGCCGGGACCCTTGACGAGCACCATGACGTTGCGCACGCCGTGCTCCATCGCCTTCTTGGCGGCGTCCTCGGCGGCGAGCTGCGCGGCGAACGGCGTCGACTTGCGCGAGCCCTTGAAGCCGCACGTGCCGGACGACGACCACGCGAGCACGTTGCCCGAGACGTCGGTGATCGAGACGATCGTGTTGTTGAACGTCGCGGCGATGTGCGCGACGCCGGTCTGGATGTTCTTCCGGACCTTCTTCTTCTGCTTGCCCTTGGTGCTCGACATGGCTCAGGTCCTCTTCACTTCTTGGTGGCGCCGCCCTGCTTCTTCACTGCCATGCGGCGAGGACCCTTGCGGGTGCGGGCATTCGTGTGGGTACGCTGGCCGCGCACCGGCAGGTTGCGCCGGTGGCGCGAACCGCGGTAGCAGCCGAGGTCGATGAGGCGCTTGATCGCGAGCTGCGTGTCGCGGCGGAGATCGCCCTCGACCCGGTAGTTCGCGTCGATCGCGTCGCGCAGCTTGCGGACGTCGTTCTCGTCGAGATCGTCGGTGCGCTTGTCGGGCGAGATGCCGGCCTGGTTGAGGACGACGTTCGCCGCGTGACGGCCGAGGCCGTAGATGTACGTGAGTGCGATCTCGATCCGCTTGTTACGCGGGAGGTCGACGCCTGCGATGCGAGCCATTGGTCAATGTCTCCTGGAGGTGATCTCGATCAGCCCTGGCGCTGCTTGTGACGAGGATTGCTGCAGAGGACGCGTACGACGCCCTTGCGCTTGATGACCTTGCACTTGGGACAGATGGGCTTGACCGACGCACGAACTTTCATGACGCTCTCTCTAGTTGCGGCTGGTTCCGGCTGCTCTGGTTCTCAGTCGTGGCCCGGATTGCCGGGTGAAGAAGATGGTCGCGTGAGCACCCAGGGACCGTCGTCCGTGATCGCGATGGTGTGCTCGAAGTGGGCTGAAAGGCTGCGGTCCTTGGTCACCGCCGTCCACCCGTCATCGAGTACTTCGACCTCGGGGGAGCCGGCGTTTACCATAGGTTCCACGGCGATGACAAGGCCGCGTTTGATGCGTTTGCCCCGACCGGGAGTGCCATAGTTGTGAACCGGGGGGTCCTCGTGCATCCGCCTGCCGATCCCGTGCCCCACGAACACCCTAACCACCGAATATCCCTCGGCCTCGGCGCAGCTCTGGACCGCGGCGCCCACGTCCTCGAGGCGGTTGTCGACCACACACTGGGCGATCGCCAGGTCCAGAGCCCGCCGGGTCGTGTCGACCAGCTTCTGCCCCTCCGGCGTCGGCTTCCCCGCAATGACCGAGCGGGCCGAATCGGCACACATGTTGTGCTTGTAGGACCCGAAATCCACCGAGACGATGTCACCGGACCGGATGATCTTGTCCTTGCGGGGGATGCCGTGGACGATCTCCTCGTTGATCGAGATGCAGGTCACCGCGGGGTACGGAGGCTGGGCGTAGCCGAGGAAGGCGCTGACCACGTTCTCGCGCTTGATCGCGGCGCGCGCGATCCGGTCGAGCTCCCAGGTGGAGACCCCGGGCTCGACGGCGCGACAGACCTCGTCCAGGATCCCCGCCACCACGAGCGCCGACTCGCGCATCTGGCGGATCTCGTCGAGGCTCTTGTAGACGATCTTCACGCGAGGCTCCGTGCGCCGCTTAGCGCGCCGGAGCCGGGCGACCGGCGGCCCGACCGCGGATGCGCGGGCCCTTGGGACCGGTGAAGCCCTCGTAGTTGCGCGTGATGAGGTGCGACTCGATCTGCTGGACGGTGTCGAGCGCGACGCCGACGACGATCAGGAGCCCGGTGCCGCCGAAGTAGAACGGCACGGACATGTACTTCATGAGCAGCGCCGGGATCATGCACACGATCGACAGGTAGATCGCGCCGGCGAACGTGATGCGGGTGAGGACCTTCTCGATGTACTGCGCCGTGTTCTTGCCGGGACGGATGCCGGGGATGAAGCCGCCACCCTTCTTGAGGTTGTCCGCGACCTGGACCGGGTTGAACACGACCGACGTGTAGAAGAACGCGAAGAAGATCACCATCACGGTGAAGATGGCGTTGTAGCGCCAGTCCGACGGATCACCGAAGACGGCCGCCGCGTCCTGCAGGAACACCGAGCCCGACATGTTCGCGATCTGCGCCGGGAACATGAGGATCGACGACGCGAAGATCGGCGGGATGACGCCGGAGACGTTGATCTTGAGCGGCAGGTGCGACTGCGCGCCCTGGTAGAGCTTTCGTCCGACCTGGCGCTTGGCGTACTGGACCGGGATCTTTCGATGGGCTCGCTCGAAGAAGCAGATCGCGGCGATCGTGCCGAGGACGAGCAGGAGGAGCAGCAACATGCCGAAGTTGCCGGTGCCCTCTTCGCCGCCGCTGCCGCCCTGCGACGAGAGGTACTGGAACAGCGCGTCCGGCATGCCGGCGATGATGCCGGCGAAGATGATCATCGAGACGCCGTTGCCGATGCCCCGCTCGGTGATCTGCTCGCCGAGCCACATGATGAAGGCGGTGCCGGTGGTCAGGCTGATGACCGTGACGAAGCGGAAGCCCCAGCCCGGATCGACGACCACCTCGGAACCGCGCGACGACAGGCTCTCGAGGTACTGCGCGATGAAGAAGCCCTGCACCAGGGCGAGGCCGATGGTGCCGTAGCGGGTGATCTGGTTGATCTTGCGTCGGCCCTGCTCGCCTTCCTTGTTGAGCTGGTCGAGCTTGGGGATGACCACCGTGAGCAGCTGCACCACGATCGACGCCGAGACGTACGGCATGATGCCGAGCGCGAAGATCGAGAGCTGCTCCAGCGCGCCGCCCGAGAACATGTTGAACATGCCCAGGAAGGAGCCGGTGCTCTTGGAGACGACGTTCTCCATCTCGACCCGGTTCACACCGGGGACCGTGATGAAGACGCCGACGCGGTAGACCGCGAGCATCGCCAGCGTGAAGAGGATCCGCTTGCGGAGCTCGGGAATCTTACCGATGTTCTGGATGCTGTTTGCCATTGGGGGGATGGCTCGGGAGGCTCGGACGAATCGCGCGGTCGCGCGAACGAATCAGGAAACGACTTCCGCGGTACCGCCAGCCTTCTCGATCTTCTCCTTGGCGGCCACCGAGAAGCGGTGCGCCTTGACGACGAGCTTCTTGGTGAGGTCGCCCTCGGCGAGGATCTTGAGGCACTCGACCTGCTTGGGCAGGAGGCCCTTGCCCTGGAGCGCCGCGACGTCGACCGTCGCGCCGGCCTCGAACACCTGCTCGAGGGTCTTCAGGTTGATCGGATAGGCCTCGACGCGGAACGGGTTCTTGAACCCGCGCTTGGCGATGCGCATCTTCATGGGCATCTGTCCGCCCTCGAAGCCGATGCGCGCGCCGTGGTGACCGGCGCGGGCCTTCTGGCCCTTGACGCCCTTGCCGGACGTCTTGCCCGTGCCCGAGCCGCGGCCGCGGCCGAGGCGCTTCTTGGTCTTGGTGGCGCCCTTGTTGGGAGCGAGGGTATGCAGCGTGGTGCCCATGGCGGGTTCCTGCGGAGTGAAGTGATGACCTGAAATCGTGCTGGAAACAACTAGCCGAGCAGGCAGCAAGCCTGCGGGATCGCCGTCACTCGACGGCGGCGACCTCGACCAGGTGCGCCACCTTGCGGATCATGCCGCGGATCGCGAGCGTGTCCTGGAGCACCACCGAGTCATTCGGATGCTTGAGGCCGAGGCCCTTGAGCGTCCGGCGCTGGGTCTCGGGGCGGCCGATGCCGCTGCGCTTCTGGGTGACCTTGATCTTGATCGCCATGACTAGCCTCGCATCTCGGCCACGGTGCGGCCGCGCGTCTTCGCCACCTGGTCCGCCGAGCGCAGCGACTTGAGCGCGACGACGACGGCGTGGATGACGTTGTGCGGGTTCGACGTGCCGAACGACTTGGTGAGGATGTCGGTGACGCCCGCGACCTCGAGCACCGGGCGGACGCCGCCGCCGGCGATCACGCCGGTACCGGGAGCGGCCGGACGGAGCAGCACCTTGGCCGCGCCGAACTCCGCCATGATCTCGTGCGGGATCGTGCCCTTCACGAGGGGGATGCGGAACAGGTTGCGCTTGGCGCGGTCGGTGCCCTTGCGGATCGCCTCGGGGACCTCGTTGGCCTTGCCCAGGCCGGCGCCGACGTGACCGTTCTGGTCACCGACGACGACGAGGGCCGAGAACGAGAACCGACGGCCGCCCTTCACCACCTTGGCGACGCGGTTGATGAAGACGACCTTGTCGACGAGCTCGCCGACTTCTTCTGGATTGATCGACATGCTTGGCTCTCTCTCGCTCTCAGAACGCCAGACCGGCTTCGCGCGCGCCGTCGGCGACGTGCGCGACCCGCCCGTGGTAGAGGTACCCGTTGCGGTCGAAGATGACCGTGTTGATCTGCAGGGCGAGGAGCTTGGCCCCGATCGCCTTGCCGACGACCTTGGCCTTGTCCTTCTTGTTCTTGCCCTCGAGGTCGGCCTTGAGGGCCGCCTCGAGATCGCTCGCCGCCGCGAGCACCTTGCCGCTCGTGTCGTCGATCGCCTGGGCGTAGATGTGCTTCGACGAGCGGAACACGCTGAGGCGCGGGCGCTCGGCGGTTCCGGTGATGCGCTTGCGGATGGAGACCTTGCGGCGCAGCCGCTGCCGCAGACGCTCGCTTCCGACTTTGACGTGACCAGCCATGGCGGACTCCTACTTGCCCTTGCCGGCGGCCTTGCCCGCCTTGCGGAGGATCGTCTCTTCGACGTACTTGACGCCCTTGCCCTTGTAGGGCTCGGGACCGCGGAAGCTGCGGATCTTGGCCGCCGCCGCGCCCACGTGCTGCTTGTTCATCGACGAGAGGATGAGCATGTTCTTGTCGACCTTGGCCGACACCCCCTCGGGCAGCTTGTACTCGATGGGGTGCGAGTAGCCGAGGGTCAGCACGACCGTCCCGCCCTTCACCTCGGCGCGATAGCCGACGCCGTTGATCTCGAGCTGACGCTCGAAGCCCTTGGTCACGCCGGTGACCAGGTTGGCGGTGAGGGCGCGCATGAGGCCGTGCGCGGCGCGCGACGGCTTGTCGTTGCCCTTGCGCGTGAACACGAGCTCCTTGCCCTCCTGCTTCACGTCGACCGCGTCGTGGCGGTCGAGCGAGAGGGAGCCCTTGGGGCCCTTGGCGGTGATCGCCGTGGGCGTGATCGTGACGGTCACGCCCTGCGGGATCTCGATTGCGCGGTTGCCGATGCGAGACATGGCTTCACCAGACCTCGCAGAGGATCTCGCCGCCGACGCCGCGCTTGCGCGCCTCGCGGTCGGTCATCACACCCTGCGACGTGGAGATGACGGCGATGCCCAGGCCGTTGCGGACGCGGGGCACCTGCTTGGCCGGCACGTACTTGCGCTGGCCGGGGCGCGACACGCGGCGGAGGCCGGTGATCGCGTTGTGGGTACGGCCGTCGTAACGAAGCGTCACGGTGATCGTGCCGGACTTGTCGTCCTCGGCGGCGATCACGGCGTCGACGAAGCCCTCGTTCTTGAGGATCTCGGCGATGCGCAGCTTCATCATCGAGCGCGGGCACACGATCTCGCGCTTGCGCGCGCGGATGCCGTTGCGCAGACGGGCCAGGAAATCAGCGATTGGGTCGGTCATCGACACGGTACGTTCTCCTCACCAGCTCGACTTGATGACGCCCGGGATCTCGCCGCGCAGGGCGAGCTCGCGGAAGCAGAGCCGGCACATCTCGAACTTGCGCAGGAACGCGCGCGAACGACCGCACCGCTTGCAGCGGTTGTGCTGGCGGACCTTGAACTTGTGCTTCTTGGGAAGCCTGTCGACGAGCTTGCTCATGCTGCCGCTCCGGTCGGAGTCGCCTGACGGAAGGGCATGCCCAGGTACTGGAGCAGCGCCCGTCCTTCGTTGTCGGTCTTGGCCGTGGTGACGATGGAGATGTTCATGCCCTTGATCTGGTCGATCTTGTCGTACTCGATCTCGGGGAAGATGATCTGCTCGCGCACGCCCATGGTGTAGTTGCCGCGGCCGTCGAAGCCACGGCTCGAGACGCCGCGGAAGTCGCGCACGCGGGGGAGCGCGATGTTGCACAGGCGGTCGAGGAACTCCCACATGCGATCACCGCGCAGCGTGACCATCACGCCGATCTTGTGACCCTTGCGGAGCTTGTAGTTGGCGATGTCCTTCTTGGCCTTGGACACCACCGGCGCCTGGCCGGCGATCGCCTTCAGCTCCTCGACCGCGAAGTCGATGATCTTGGCGTCGTGCGCGGCGCGGCCGAGGCCCATGTTCAGCGAGACCTTCACCACGCGCGGCACTTCCATGGCGCTCGAGTAGTTGAAGTCCTTGGTGAGCTGGGCGCGGACCTGGTTCTGGTACATCTGCTTGAGCCGCGGGGGCGTCTCGCGCTTGTACTTCGGGGCCGGGCCCGTGGGCTCGGAGGCCTTCTTCCGCCCCGGGCCCTTGCCCTGGGGAGGCTTCTTCTCGCTCTTCGCCTTGGGCTCGCCGCCCTCGGGCTTGTCTTCGTTCGCCATGTGCTTGCTCGTTGCTTCCGGTTACCGGGGCTCGCTCTAGGGCCTTGGGCCTAGAGCCCCGGGTTGGGGAACTTGGTGCCGCTCTTCGCGCCCACGCGGTGCTTCTCGCCGTTCTCCACGACGACCTTGGTCCGCGTGCCGCGACCGAGCTTCTCGTCCCAGAGGAGCACGTTCGCGATCGCGATCGTGCCTTCCTTCTCGACGATGCCGCCCTGCGGGTTCTGCTGCGTCGGCTTGGTGTGGCGCTTGATCAGGTTGACCTTCTCGACGATCACGCGATCGCCCTTGACGCGCAGCACCTTGCCGCGCTTGCCACGATCCTTGCCCTTGGTGACGACCACGAGGTCGCCGCGTCGAACGTGGGACATCGACATGACTACAGGACCTCCGGCGCCAGCGAGATGATCTTCATGAAGCGCTTGGCGCGAAGCTCGCGAGCGACCGGCCCGAAGATGCGGGTGCCGATCGGCTCGTTCTCCTTGTTGACGAGGACGGCCGAGTTGCCGTCGAAGCGGATCGAGCTGCCGTCGGGCCGGGCCAGCTCCTTGGAGGTGCGGACGATGACCGCACGGGCGACCTCGCCCTTCTTCACCTTGGAGTTGGGGATCGCCTCGCGGACCGAGACGATGATGATGTCACCGATCGACGCGTAACGCCGACGGGTGCCACCCAGCACCTTGATGCAGTAGACCTTCTTCGCGCCGGAGTTGTCGGCCACGTCGAGGACGCTGGTCTGCTGGATCACGGGAGCACCTCCTTCACCTCGGTCGTGTCGGCCTTGGTGAGGGTGCGGAAGACGCGCCACTTCTTGGTCTTCGAGTACGGACGCGACTCGATCAGCTCGACGACGTCGCCGACGTTCGAGGCGTTCTTCTCGTCGTGCGCCTTGTACTTCACGCGGCGGGTCACGAACTTGTGGAAGCGGCGGTCGCGCACGCGGCGGATGACCGTCACCACGACGGTCTTCTCCATCGCGTTCGAGGTCACGGTGCCGGTGATCGTGCGGCGGGTGCCGCGGCCGTCACTCTTATCCGTCTCGGTGGTGGTGGCCGACATGGTGATCAGCCCTCCTTGGCGGCGCCCTTGCGGCTGCCCTGCTTCTCGAGGTCGAGGTCGCGCGCGCGCAGGATCGTGAGGATCTTGGCGATCTCGCGGCGCTTGGTGGTCATCTCGGCGGTCGAGGTGACCTGGTTGGTGTGCTTGCCCAGCTGCAGGCGGAAGAGCTCGTCGCGGATGCGCGCGAGCGCGACCCGCAGCTCGTCCGCGGGCAGGTCGCGGAGCTTGTCGAGGGCGTCGGCGGTCTTGCTCACAGCACGGCCTCCCGGGAGATCATGTGGGTGCGAAGCGGAAGCTTGTGGTGAGCGCGGGTGAAGGCCTGCTTGGCCAGCTCGGCGTTGACGCCCTCGACCTCGAAGATCACGCGGCCCGGCTTGACCACCGCGACCCAGCCCTCGACGCCGCCCTTACCGGTACCCATGCGGGTCTCGGCCGGCTTCTTCGTGAACGGCTTGTCGGGGAAGACGCGGACGTAGATCTTGCCGCCCTTCTTGACGGCGCGGCTGATGGCGACGCGGGCCGCCTCGATCTGGCGGGCGGTGAGCCAGCCGGGCTCGAGGATCTGCAAGCCGAAGTCACCGAACGAGACCTCGTTGCCGCCCTTGGCCATGCCAGGGGTGCGGCCCTTGTGCTGCTTGCGGAACTTGGTGCGCTTGGGGGAGAGCTGCGACATGGGACTTGGTCCTGGGAATCAGCGCGCCGTGGTGGTGCGCGGGTCCTGCTTGCGGGCCTGGAGGACCTCGCCGTGGAAGACCCAGCACTTCACGCCGATCGAGCCGTACGTGGTGTGGGCCTCGGTGAGGCCGTACTCGATGTCGGCGCGGAGGGTGTGGAGCGGCACGCGACCCTCGCGGTACCACTCGCGGCGCGACATCTCGGCGCCGCCGAGGCGGCCGGCCGAGGCGACCTTGATGCCCTTGGCGCCGAACTTCATCGCGGTCTGCACGGCCTTCTTCATGGCGCGGCGGAACGCGATGCGGCGCTCGAGCTGGGTCGCGATGTTCTCGGCGACCAGCTGCGCGTTGGTCTCGGCCTTGCGGACCTCGACGATGTTGAGGAAGACCTCGTTCTCGGTGAGCGCCTGGACTTCCTTCTTGAGGGTCTCGACGCCGGCGCCGCGCTTACCGATCACGATCCCCGGACGAGCCGTGTGGATGTTGATCTTGCACTTGTTCGCGGCGCGCTCGATCTCGATGTACGAGATGCCGGCGAAGTTGAGCTTCTTCTTGATGAAGCCCTTGAGGCGCAGGTCCTCGTGGAGCCACTTCGCGTAGTTCTTGTCCTGGTACCACCGCGACGACCACGTCTTGATGATGCCGAGGCGGAAACCGGTGGGATGCGTCTTCTGGCCCATGACTCAGTGACCCCCGTGGTCGTCCGAGACGACCACCGTCAGGTGGCTCGTGCGGTGCTGGATGCGGTTGGCGCGGCCCATCGACCGCGGCATCCAGCGCTTGATGATCGGGCCGCCGTCGACGGTGATCGCGTGGATGTGGAGATCTTCGACCGAGACGTCGCCGCCCGACTTCTCCTCGGCGTTGGCCGCGGCCGACTTGACCGCCTTGGAGATGAGGCGCGCCGCCTTCTTGGGCATGAGGTCGAGCAGGCCGACGGCCTCCTCGACGCCCTTGCCACGGACGAGGTTGGCGACCACGCGCATCTTGCGCGGGGACATCGTGATGCCACGAACGAGAGCTCTGGCTTCCATGACGTACCTCAGCGGACCTTCTTGTCGCCGCCGTGACCCGTATACGTGCGGGTCGGCGCGAACTCACCGAGCTTGTGCCCGACCATGTGCTCCGAGATGAACACCGGGATGAACTTGCGGCCGTTGTGCACGGCGAACGTGAGGCTGACCATCTCGGGCGTGATCGTCGAACGCCGGGACCAGGTCTTGATCACGCGCTTGTTCGGGTTCGACTCCTTGAACGCGGCGGCGATCTTCTTGTGGAGGAAGGCCTCGACGTACGGGCCCTTCTTGACTGAACGCGGCATGGTGTTAGCTCCGCCTCACTTCGTCGTTACTTCGTTCGGCGACGGACGATGTTCTTGTCCGTGCGCTTGTTGTGACGAGTCTTGTAGCCCTTGGTCGGCTGGCCCCACGGGGTGCACGGGTGGCGACCACCGGAGCTGCGACCCTCGCCGCCACCCATCGGGTGATCGACCGGGTTCATCGAGACGCCGCGGTTGTGCGGGCGCTTGCCGAGCCAGCGCTTGCGGCCGGCCTTGCCCCACTCGATGTTGGCGTGCTCGCTGTTGGCGATGACGCCGACGGTGGCGCGGCAGTCGATGTGGACGTAGCGCATCTCGCCCGACGGCAGGCGCAGGGTGGCGCGGTCGCCTTCCTTCGCCATCAGGACGACGCGGGCGCCGGCCGAGCGGCCGAGCTGCGCGCCGCCGCCGACCTTGAGCTCCACGCAGTGGACCTCGGTGCCGACCGGCATGTGGCGGAGCGGGAGCGAGTTGCCCGGCTTGATGTCGGCCGAGTTGGCGCTGATCACCTGGTCACCGACGCCGAGCTTCTGCGGCGCGATGATGTATGCCAGCTCGCCGTCGAGGTACTGGATGAGCGCGATGCGCGCCGAGCGGTTGGGATCGTACTCGATGCCCACCACCTTGGCCGGCACGCCGGTCTTGTTGCGCTTGAAGTCGACCCGGCGGTAGCGCTGCTTGTGGCCGCCGCCGCGGAAGCGCGAGGTGATGCGGCCGTGGTTGTTGCGTCCGGCGGTCTCGGGCTTGTGCTCGAGCAGCGACTTCTCGGGCTTCTTCTTGGTGATCTGGCCGAAGTCCTGCGAGGACATGCCTCGGCGACCCGGCGAGGTCGGCTTGTACTTGGTGATCGCCACGGTCAGACTCCCTCGAAGAAGGCGATCGACTCGCCCGGCTTGAGCGTCACGACGGCCTTCTTCCAGGCCGGGCGGCGGCCGCTGAAGCGACCGACGCGCTTGTCCTTGCCGCGCGCGATGAGCGTGCGGACGTGGGTGACGTGGACCTTGAACAGGGTCTCGATGGCGTGCCGGATCTCGACCTTGTTGGCGTCCTTGGCCACCTCGAAGACGACCTGCTGGGCGTGGTCCTCACCCTCGACCGGGCGAGCGTCGCTGCCGCCGGTCTCGCGGAGGCGCGCCGTCTTCTCGGTGAGGAGCGGACGCTTGATCACTGTTTGCGGAGCGCGCATGGGATCACTCGACTTCCGGAGAGGCTGGGCCGAGCGCCGCCTCCACGTGCTTGGCCGCGGCCTGGGTCAGGACCAGGGTCTCGTGGCGGAGGATGTCGTAGACGTTGATGCCGTCGACCGCGAGCCACTTCGACGCGCGCAGGTTGCGGGCGCCGCGAGCGAGCAGCGTGTTGTCCTTGGCATCGACGATGAGGACCTTCGACGACGGCTGGGCGACGCCGAGGGCGGCGAGCGCCGAGGCGACGGCCTTGGTCTTGCCATCGGAGTCGAACTTGTCGAGGACGATGAGCTTCTGCTCACCGGCGCGCAGCGAGAGCGCGGAGCGGAGCGCGAGCTTCTTCTGCTTCTTGGGCAGGTCGTAGGCGTAGCTGCGGGGCTTGGGCCCGAAGACCGAGCCACCGCCGACCCAGTGCGGCGCCTGGCGGCTACCCTGGCGGGCGCGGCCGGTGCCCTTCTGCTTCCACGGCTTGATGCTCGAGCCGCGGACCTCGCCCATGCGCTTGGTCGACGCGGTGCCCGCGCGGCGCTTGGCGAGCTGCCACTTCACGACTTCCCACAGGAGGTGCTCGTGCACTTCGGCGCCGAAGACCTCGTCGGACAGATCGATCTGCCCAACGTTCTTCCCGGCGGTGTTCTTGACGTCTAGCTTCATGGCACGCTCGCTCAGGTCTTGATCTCGACGTCGACGCCGGCCGAGAGGTCGAGCTTCATCAGGGCGTCGAGGGTCTGCTGCGTCGGCTCGAGGATGTCGAGCAGCCGCTTGTGGGTGCGAATCTCGAACTGCTCGCGCGACTTCTTGTCGGTGTGCGGCGAGCGGAGGACGCAGTACTTGTTGATCTTGGTCGGCAGCGGGATCGGGCCCGCGACCTTGGCGCCAGTGCGCTTGGCGGTCTCGACGATCTCGCCAGCCGACTGATCGAGGAGCTTGTGGTCGTAGGCCTTGAGCCGGATACGGATCCGCGGGGTGGTCATGGGCTCTTTCCTGGGTCCTCTGAGGAGTCGCGCAGTCTACTCAAAACGTTCTTCAATGGAAGGGCTTAGTTAGACTTCGTGCCGAAAGCGATCGGACGAACCAAGCCCTCGAAATCACCCGAGAATCTTCGTCACCACGCCGGCGCCGACCGTCTTGCCACCCTCGCGGATGGCGAAGCGCAGGCCTT
>DDTA01000284.1:296-30567 GCA_002344285.1 Myxococcales bacterium UBA2376 | reverse complement strand
CACCGGCGCGGTCTTGCGCAGGAGGCCGTACACCCCGAAGGACGACGCGAGCGCGAGCGCGATCCACGGCGGACCGGCGCCGAGCGCGAGCCAGACGACCCCGGCGGTGGCGAGGACGATCGCGACGAGCTGCAGCCGGCGCAGGCGCTCGCGCAGGAAGACGACACCGAGCGCGACCGAGAGGAGCGGGTTGATGAAGTAGCCGAGGCTCGCCTGCAGGAGCTGGCCGCCGAGCGTGGCGTGGATGAACAGGCCCCAGTTGAGCGCGAGCAGCGTGGCCGCGGCCACGAGCACCGCGAGCGTGCGACGGTCGCGGAGCGTCAGGCGCACGACGCCGCAGCTGGCCCATGAGCGCGGCCAGGGCGACGAACGTGACCGCGCCGAAGAGCGCGCGGCAGGCGAGGATCTCGACCGGGTCGACGCCCTGGAGCTCGCGCCAGTAGAGCGGGACGATGCCCCACGCGGTGTACGCGGCGATCCCGAGGAGGAGGCCGGTGCGCTGCTCGGCGCGCGGATCGGTCCGCGGCTCGCTCACGCGCGCGCCGCCGCGATCGACACCGGCCAGTCGATCGCGCCCGGAAGCCGCCCCTCGGCGTGATCGGGCTTGCCGCCGCCGCGGCCGCCGGTGGCCTGCGCGAGCCTGCGGAGGAGTCCACCGCAATCGAGCGAGGAGCCGGGCGCGCGCGCGAGCAGGACCTGGGTGCCGTCGACGGTCGCGGCGGCGAGGAGCGCGTCCTTGCCGGCGGCGACGAGCCGCACCGCGAGCGGCCGGAGGAGCGCGGCGTCGGGCACCGCCGCGATCACCTCCGCGCCCTCGGTCGTCGTCAGGCGCTCGGCGAGCGCGGCCGCCAGCTGCTCGCGCGCGTTGGCGACCTCGGCGCGCGCGTCGGCGAGGGAGCGGCGCAGCTTGTCGACGGCGCCGGGCACCTCCGCCGCCGAGCAGGTCAGCTCGCGGGCGAGGCGCGCGAGGAGCTCGCTGTGCTCGCCGAGGAGCCCGCGGGCGCGGGCGCCGGCCGCGAAATGGATCCGGGTCATGCCCTTGTAACGTTCGGCGCCGAGCACGCGGATCGACCCGATCTGCGACGAACGCGCGCAGTGGGTACCGCCGCACGGCGAGTAGTCGAAGTCACCGATCGCGACGACGCGCACCTCGCTCGCGACCTTGGGCTCGCGGCGCAGCGGCAGGGCCGCGAGCTCCGCCGCCTCCGGGAACCACGCGCGCACCGGCAGGTCGTCGTCGATGACGGCGTTGGCGAGCGTCTCGGCGGCGGCGAGGTCCCGCTCGGGGACCGGATCGCGTGCGACGTCGATCGTGCAGCCGGTCTCGCCCAGCCGCGCCGACACGGTCTCGGCCGACGCCGCCTCGATCAGCGCGCGCGAGAGCAGGTGCTGGCCGGTGTGCAGGGCCATGTGCACGCGGCGGCGCGGCCACTCGATCTCGCCGTCGAGCTCGGCGCCGACCACGGGCAGCGCGCCCTCGAGGACGTGGTGGACGACGCCGTCGTCGTCGGCCTGCACGTCGATCACCGCGACCCCGCCGAGCGTGCCACGGTCGGCCATCTGGCCGCCGGCTTCGGGGTAGAACGCGGTCGCGTCGAGCACCAGCGACGGCCGACCGCGGTGCTCGCCGTGTGCGGCGACGCGGCCGCGGAACGAACGGAGAAACGCGTCGGCGTGGTACAGGCGCTCGGTCATCGGCCGCCCAGCGTAGCAGGTCGGGGCACGTCGACACCGACCGTCGAGACCGAGCGTCGAGCTCGGATCAGATTCAGAGGTGGACGCGCTCGATCGCCGCCGCCGGCAGCCAGCCGGTGGTCCCCGATGGGAGGCGGATCTGCGTCCACTCGTCGCGGCGCTCGACGATCACGACCTCGACGCCTGCCGGAAGCTGTGACGCCAGGCGCGGCGGCGCGCCGGCGCTGTCCGCCGTGCGTAGCACGCCCGCCTGCATGACCACCGCATCGGAGACGCGTCGATCCTCGACGACGAGCGACACCGTCATCGCGATCCACGTGATCGCCGGGGCGAGCGCGACGGCGACCATCCACGGACGGCGACGGCCCCGCCAGGGCACGAGCAGGAGCACCATGACCGCGAAGCCAGCGGCGCCGACGAGCAGCCGCCGATCGCGGCTCCAGGAGCCGTGGAAGAAGAACAGCGTCTCGGTCGCGCCACCGCCCGCGGGGCGCATGCCCTCCGGCATCCGGCTACGGAGCCAGGCGAGGTTGCGCCGCGCACGACTCTCGTCGGCGTCGAGCGCGAGCGCGCGGCGGTAGGCCAGCGCTGCGCCGCCGAGATCGCCGGCGCCCAGCGCCGCGTTGCCCCAGTCGGCGTGGAGCGCGGCCGAGCGCGAGCCGCGCGCCACCTTCGCGAAGGCCGCCGCGGCCGACGCGAAGTTGCGCTGGCGGATCTGGGGATCGCCGGCGTCGAGCGCCGCCTGGTAATCGGCGCGCGCCGCGCGCACGGCGTCGTCGGCGCGCGCCGGTGTCGCTGCCCCGACGATCGCCAAGAGGACGAGCGTCGCGCTCGCGACGGCCTTGTCGCGCCCGCCGCTGCGGGGACCGTTCGCCCACACGTCGGCGAGATCGGCGACCTCGTTGCGGAGCTCCGAAGGTAGCGGATGGTCGCCCGCGCCCGGCGCGAAGCCGGCGTCCTCGATCCGGTCGACCAGCTGCTCGTCGAGGGTGCGGCCGAGCGCGCGAGCGCACGCGCGCATCGCCCGCGGCAGGGCGACCGCGGCGTCGCGGGCCGGTGCCTTGTGCGCCCGCTCGATCTCGTCACGCAGCGCGCGCAGCGCCGTCTTCGCCTCGCTCGCCTCCCCACGCCGCGCCGCGGTCCGCGCGCGCCACGCGCGCACGCCGAACACGCCGAGCGGCACGACGTAGAGGAGCGCCACGATCGTCCACAGGACGGAGCGCGAGAGCGGCGCACCGCCCGCGCCCGGCGCCGACAGCGCGAGCTCGACACCGACGAGCGGGAGCTCACCCGGCCGTCCGCCCGCCGGACCGGCGCCCCCGGCGCCCCCCGCACCACCGCCGCCGCTTCCGTCCTGCGCCCCGCCGACCACCTGCGCCGCACCGACGACGGCGCCGCCCTTCACCGACAGCGCGATCGGCTCGCTGTGGATCGTCTGGTACGAGGTGCGCGATGGATCGAAGTACGAGAACGCCAGCGCCGGGATCGCGGTCGCGTCGGCGCCGACGACCTGCACCGGCACCTTGAAGGTCTTCTCGAGCCCGTCGGGCGAGAGCTCGCCGATGGGCGGATCCGCGGGCACGCCGAACTGGTCGCGCGGCAGCATCCCGGGGCCGTCGAGCGGCGGCAGCCCGACGCCGTCGAGGCGCTGATCGCTCTTCACGGTGATCTCGAGCTCGACCGGCTCGCCGAGCTGCACCACCGAGCGGCTGGCGCGCACGGCGATCGAGAACGAAGAGCCGACGGCGCCGTTGAACGTCGTGGGCCGGCCGGTCTCGGGCAACGGGCGCACGTCGAGGGTGCGCGCCTCGTCGGTGGCGCGGAAGCGCTCGTAGCGCGCCGTCGGGAAGCCGAAGGCGTCGCGCCCGGCGCCGACCTCGAGCTTGGCGATGACCTGCGCCGGCGGCAGCGCGATCGGCCCGGCGCGCAACGGCGTGACGAGCACGCGGAACAGGAGCCGCGTGTACTCGACGCCGCCGCGCTCGATCGTGTCCTGGGTGTAGCCGATGTCGAGATCGCGCCCGCCGGCGGGGAAGGACACGGTCTGCCGCGGGTTCGCCGGCGGCGGCACCGTGACGGTGACGCTGTCGGCGAGGCCGAGCAGCGGCACCGAGAGGCTCTGATCGCGCGGGTCCTTGCGCAGCAGCCAGGCGATGTCGACGGGGATCGTCTCGCCGACGTAGACCGGGCGCTGTGGCAGGAGCACCTCGATCGCCATGTCCCGTGTGCTCGGCAGCTCCGCGACCTGGAGGCGCGCGCCTCGCACGGCGACCTGGGTGCCCGCCTGCGCCACCTTCACGTCGGGCAGCGTGTAGGCGCCGCCCTTGGGCACCTCCATCCGGTAGCGCAGGATCCAGGTGCCGCTGCCCTGATCCACGCGCTGACCGTTGACGATGACCGTCGGCGCCGCACGCAGCTCGACGCCCATCGGCGTCACCGTCGCGCCGGGCACCGTGATCGCCGGCGCCACGGGCTCGGGCTGCTCCGCCAGCCCCTCGACGACGATCGCGAGCAGGAACGGATGCCCGGCGAAGGCGTCACCACCGAGCTGATACTGGGCCCGTGGCCCCTGCTGCGCGTGCGCTGCCGGGGGCGCCACCAGCGACGCCAGCGCGGTGATGACCACGAGGAGCGCGAGACGTCGAGCGAACGAGCGCACGGTCACCAGTCCTTGTCCACCGGATCGGGAGCCGCGCGCTGCTGCTCGCGGCGCTCGCGCTGGCGCTGCGCCTCGCGCTCGCGCACCTGCCGCAGGCGCTGCTCGGCCTCGTCCTTGCTCTGGTCCTGCTGCTGCTGCTGCTGCTGCTGCTGCTGCTGCTGCTGCTGTTGCTGCTGATCCTGCTGCTGCTGCTGATCCTGCTGCTGCTGCTGCTGCTGCTGGTCCTTGTCGTCCTGCTTCTGCGGCGGCTGGAGCAGGCGCAGCGCGTTCTCCAGGTGGGCGATCGCCTGCTGCTGCGACTCGGTCACCGGGGAGAGATCGAAGCTCATCGTCGCGCTCGGGTCGCTGGCCCTGGCCAGCGTCTCGATCGCAGTTTGCATCGAGGTGAGGCCGTTCCGCACCTCCCCCGCCGCTTCCTTGAGCGCCTGCGGAGGCGGACCGGCCGCCGGGGCCCCCTGTCCTGCCCCCTGCGCCGCCTGCTGCGCGGCGGCGTCGGCCTGCGCCGCCAGCGCGTTCGTGATCGCGTCCGCCGTCTGCACGTGGCCACCCTGCCGCTGCGCGATCGGCGGGAGCATCGGCTTGCGCGCGAGGTCGTCCTGTCCGATCGCGTCGGCGGTCCGGTCGCGGGTCTCGCCCTGATCGCGGATCAGCTTCTTCAGGTGCTCGATCACCGAGTAGAAGAGCTGCTGCAGCTCCTCGAGCTTGGCCTGCGCGGTGGTCGCCGATTCGAGCGCCGCGGGCCCCTTGCCGCCGCGCGCGACGGTGAGGAGCTGGTCGAGCGCGGCCTGCGCCTCGGCGCGCAGCGCCTCGGCCTTGCCGTAGAGCTCCTCGCGCTGCTTCGCCGCCTCCGGATCCTCGGGCGACGCCGGCTGTCCGTCGGCGGGCGGCGCCGGCGGCCGGGCCAGCTCGGCGATCATCTGCTGCATCCGCACGAGGCGCTCGCGGTTGCGAGCCGCGCCGTCACCGACGACGCGCGCGCGCTCCGCCGCCGACATCGCCGGCTGGCCTTCGGCCGGCGGGGTCAGGGCGGCGACCACCGGCCCCTGCTCCGCCAGCGCGATGTCGATGAGACCACGCAGGTCGAGGAACTGCTCGATGGCGCGCGCCAGCGCCTCGAGGGCCTCGCGCTGGGCGACGGCCGCGGTCGTCACGTCGTCGCCGCGCAGCGCCTCGCTCGCCCGCAGCATGGCGGCGCTCGCCTGCTCGAGCGCCGGCGTCGCAAGGGCGATCGCGTCCTTCACCTGCGCCTGATCCTTCGCCGCCGCGAGCCGCGCCTTCACCTCCTCGAGCCGTGCGCGAATGTCGAGCTGCCGGCCGCCGAGCGCCACGGGCTGCATCCACCGCGGCAGCTCGATCGGCGCCTCGCCCAGCTTGCGCGCGCCGCGCGCCTGCTCGAGGCCGGCGACGTGGCCGAGCAGCTCGACGTGATCCTGGGCGACCCCGCGCAGCACCGTGATGGGATCGAGGAGCTGCTCGCGCGCCCGCTTGAGCGCCTCGAGCGCGCCCTCGACGCGGCGATAGGCGAGCTCGGCCTTGAGCTCGGTCAGGTTGCGGCGCGCGTCGGTCATCTCCTTGCGCGCGTCCTGCACGTAGAGGTCGAGGTTCTGCAGCTGCACGAGCCGCGCCTTCTCCTCGTCCTGGCGCTCGGCCTCGGCCTTGCCGCCGATCGCGGTGATCTCGTCGCCTGCGAGATCCGCGACCACGCCGGCCTCCGCGGCGAGCGTCCGTTGCTCGGTCGACGTCCGGTCGAACGCGTCCTTGTCGGCGAGCGGATCGGCGCCGGCGCCGCGCGCGTCCTGGGCCTGCCACAGCCCGCGCACCGCGTCGCGCAGCTGCCGCTCACCCGCGATGATCGCGTCGAGCCGCTTCTCGAGGCCGTGCTCGCCCTTGTTGACCTCGTCGACGAGCGCGAGGATGCGCGCCTGCACCCGCTCGAGGTTCGCCCGCGCGTCGCGATCGTCCGCCTGCAGGCGCAGCGCGTCGGAGAACCAGGCGGCCGCCTGCCGGTAGCGCTCGATCGCCGCGGCGGGATCGCGCGCGCCGCCATCGGCGGCCGCCTGCTCGGCCTGGCGCGCGTGCGTGAGACCCAGGTTGAAGGCCGCGCGGTAGCGCAGAGCCCCGTCGTAACCGGCGTCGCTGCGCGCCTCGAGGAACGCCTTGGCCGCCTCGTCGTACTTGGCCTCGGCCAGGAGGCGCACGCCCTCGTTGTAGCGGACGCGCGCGGGCTCGGGCGGGCCCTCCATGCACCCGGTCCCGAGCACGAGCGACGCCACGAGCAGGAGGACGGCGAGCACGCCCGTCGACGGTCGAACCGGGCCTCGGCCCGTGCGTCGGCTCACGGCTCCCTCCCGGCGAAGGCGCCGACGGCGAGCGCGGCGATCAGCGCGATCAGCGCGAGCGCCACCAGCCAGGGGTACTTCTCGGCGGGCACGACCCGGAGCGCCTGGTCGGCCTCGGCCCGCAGGATCGGCGTGATGTTCTCACGCACGATCGACTCCAGATCGAGCGCGGCGGTCCCGGCCGGGACGTAGGCCCCGCCGGTCTCGAGCGCCATCTTGCGCAGGGTGTCGCCGTCGAGCCGGGTGATGACCGGGCGGTCGTCGTGCGTCAGCTGCGTACGGGCGCCGGTGCGTGGATCGGTGATCGTGATCGGCGAGCCTTCCTCCGAGCCGAGGCCGACGGCGACGATGCGCACGCCGGCGAGCTTCGCCTGCTGCGCGGCGTCCAGCGGATCGCTCTCGTGGTCCTCGCCGTCGGTGATGAGCACGATCAGCTTGGCGCCCTCGCCGGTCGGGAACGACTTGACCGCCGTGCGCACCGCGTCGCCGATGCGCGTGCCGCCGCGGGACACGGTGCGCGTGTCGACGCCGCGCAGGGCGAGGTTGAAGAAGGCCTGGTCGGGCGTGAGCGGACAGAGGGTCACGGCGCGGCCGGCGAACGCGACCAGGCCGACCCGCTGCCCCTCGAGCTGCTTCACCATGCGCTCGATCTCGGCGCGCGCGCGCACCAGCCGGTTGGGCGCGACGTCCTCCGCGAGCATGCTCTTCGAGACGTCGAGCACGACGACGACGTCGGCGGCCACGTTCGAGCTCATCACGGTCTCGCCGCCGGCGATCGAGCGCGGGCGCATGAGGGCGAGCACGCACGCGAACAGCGCGACCGCGACCAGCGCCAGCCGCACCCCGGTGCGCGTCCACGACGGCCGGGTCACCAGCCGCCGCTGCATGAGCGGCGACAGGAACCGGCCGAGCGCGTCGCGGCCGTGCCACTCGAGCAGCGCGAGCACCGCCACGAGCGCGAGCACCGCCCACAGCCAGTGGACGCGGCTGCGGTACGTCCACTCCCAGTCGGGGAGGATCGCGAGGAGCGCGTTCACGGGAGCCTCCGCAGGAGCGAGCCGCGCAGGAGGAGCGCCACCGCGACGGCGAGCATCGCGGCCAGCACGAAGCGACCGTAGTACTGGTCGTACTCGAAGAACTTCACCTCGGTGATCTCGGTGCGCTCGAGCCGATCGATCTCCTGGTAGACGCGGCGCAGCCCGGCGGCGTCGGTGGCGCGGAAGTACTTGCCGCCCGCCCGCTCGGCGATCGCGCGCATCGTCTCCTCGTCGATCTCGACGCGGGTCGACACCAGCCGCTCGCCGCCGGTGAACGGGTCGTGCACGCGGATCGGCGCCATGCCGTTGGTGCCGGCGCCGATGGTGTAGACGCGGACGCCGGCGTCGCGCGCGAGCTCGGCGGCGGCCATGGGCGCGATCTCGCCCATGTTGGACACACCGTCGGTGAGGACGATGGCGACCTTGCTGCGCATCGGCGCCTCGCGCAGTCGTTCGACCGCCAGGGCGAGCCCCTCCCCGACCGCGGTGCCGTCCTCCGACTGCTCGGTGACGATCTCGAGCGCGCGCGCCGCGGTGACCAGGTTGCCGTGGTCGAGGGTGAGCGGGCTGCGGGTGTCGGCGTAGCGGGCGAACGAGACCAGGCCGATGGCGTCGTCGGTCCGGCCCCGGAGGCCGCCGCCGCCGAGCACGAACTGCTCGAACACCCGCTTCACCGCGTCGAGGCGGGTGAGCTCGCGGTCGCGCTCCGACAGATCGAGCGCGCGCATCGAGCCCGAGATGTCGACGACCATGGCGATGGCGATGCCCTCGGTGCGGATGCGGCTGTCGCGCTGGCCCTTGCGCGGCCCGGCGAGCGCGATCGCGAGCGCCAGGATCGCGAGCGCGAGGAGCGCGTCGGGCACCCACGCGAGGCGGGTCCGCCACGTCGCCTCCGCGGGCAAGGCGTCGATCGAGGAGAAGACCAGGCGGCCGGCGGCGCGGTGCGCGAGCCAGATCGCCGGGATGACCGCCAGCGCGGCGAGCAGGTACCACGGGTGCTGGAGATGGACGCCCCAGAACGTCACGCGGCCTCCTGGGCGCGCAGGCGCGTGTCCTCGACGAACGCGCGCGCCGCGTGGAGCGACGCCATCGACTCCTCGGGATCGGGGCGATAACCGGCGAACTTCACCCGGTCGCAGCGCTCGAGGAACGCGGTGAGCAGCTCGCGATGGTCGGCCGCCAGCCCGGCCGCCCGCCTCGCCTCCTGGAGGAACTCCTCGGTCGTGAGCTCGGGCGCCCGCACGCCGTAGCGCCCCTCGAGGTAGCGGCGCACGATCGACGAGAGCTCGACGTACCAGCCGTCCGTGGTCCGCTCGTCGGGCGCGCCGCGCGCCTCGAGCGCCTGGAGCCGGCGCACGGCGTCCTCGTACGCCGACACTCGCGCCTCGCGGAGCGCGCGCCGGCGCATCGCACCGACGACGAGCACGACCGCGAGGATCGCGCCGCCGAGCACCGGCACGCCGGCGAGGTAGAGCGGCAGGTAGCTCACCGTCCGGTGCGGCGGCAAGACCTCGCGCGCCTGGGCGAGCGGCTCGTGCGCGCGTGCCGGATCGACCGGCGCGATCGTGATCGGCACCTCCTCGGTGAGGAGCTCCTCGTCGCCATCGGAGGACGCGACCACGATGCGCAGCGGCGGGATCCGGAACTTGCCGCTGCCCGGCGCCTCCAGCGTGTAGGTCTGCTCCTCGACGACCGTGCCGTCGTCGCGACGCGCGCGGCCGGGCGTCCATCCGGTCACGGCGAAGCGACCGAGGGCCTCGTGCTGGAACGGCGCGGTCACGCTCCCCGCGCCCGGCTTGGGCTCGATCGTGAGCCGCAGGTGGATCGGATCGCCGAGCCGCGGCGCCGGCGGCCACACCGCGATGGTCGCCTTCAGCGCGGCGTGCTCGGTCACCTTGGTGACCGCCTCCGGGGGCGGCTCGATGCGCGTGCGCGCCGGCTCGCCGCCGCTCGAGCCGCCGCACGCGACGATCGCGAGCGCGCTCGAGAGCACGACCAGCGCCGCGACCAGCGCCGCGTTCGAGCGGCGCACGATCATCGGTGCAGCCTCCGCTCACGCTCGCGGAAGAAGCGGAGCAGCGGGTCGACGACCGAGCCCTGCGCGTCGATGCGCATGAGATCGACGCCGCTCGCCCGCAGCGACTCGGTGAGCCGCTCGAGCCGCGCCTCGGCGTCCCGCGCGGCGCGCCCGCGGTACGCCTGCGAGCGCGTGTCGACGAGGCGCGTGCGCCCGGTCTCGGCGTCCTCGAGGGTGACCAGGCCCGCCGGCGCGAGCTCGAGCTCGCGCGGATCGGTGACGAGCGCCGCCACGACGTCGTGCTTGCGGTTGGCGTGGCGCAGCACCTCGAGGTAGCCCTCGTCGAGGAAGTCGCTGACCAGGAACACCACCGCCCGCCGCGGCAGCACCTTGCGACACAGCTCGAGCGCCGCGGCGATGCTGGTCGAGCGCCGCGCGTCCTTGCGGCTCACGTCGTCGAGCTTCTTGAACCATGCCCAGAGCCGCCGCGGGAGATCGGCCGGGTTCCAGCGCGCGCGCGTCTGCGGCGGCTCGTGGCCGCGGGCGAAGACCTCGCGGATGATGCGCAGCGCGTGCTTGTCGCCCTTGCGCGGCGGGATGTACGTGTCGGCGCCGCCGTGGAAGAGCAAGAGCCCGACCTTGTCGCCGTTGTCGACGGCCGACAGCGCGAGGAGCGCGCACAGCTCGACCGCCGCCTCGAGCTTGCTGCGCCGGCCCGAGCCGAAGTCCTGCGACTGACTGATGTCGCACAGGAGCATCACGGTGAGCTCGCGCTCCTCGACGTACCGCTTGACGTACGGCTCGCCGGTCCGCGCCGTGACGTTCCAGTCGATCGTGCGCACGTCGTCACCGGGCACGTACGGGCGCACCTCGTCGAACTCCATGCCGCGCCCCTTGAACACGGACAGGTACGCGCCCGCCATCACGTTGGCGACCTGGCGGCCGGTGACGAACTGGATGCGCTTGACCTCGCGCGCGAGCTCGGCGGGGAGCACGATGGCGACTCCGATCAGGGAACCGGGACGTTCTCGAGGATCTGCGCGATGAGGTGATCGGCCGACTTGCCCTGGGCCTCCGCCTCGTAGCTGGGCAGGACGCGGTGGCGCAGCACGTCGACCGCGATGCTCTTCACGTCGTGCGGGCTCACGTAGCTGCGCCCGCCGAGCACCGCCGCCGCCTTGGCCACCTTGATGAGCGCGATCGAACCGCGCACCGACGCGCCGTTGTCGATGAGCGGCGCGAGGTTGCCGACGCCGGCGCCCTTGGGGTCGCGGGTCGCGGCGACGAGGTCGACCGCGTAGCGCT
The DNA here is from genome assembly GCA_002344285.1 of Myxococcales bacterium UBA2376. Classification (GTDB taxonomy): domain Bacteria; phylum Myxococcota_A; class Polyangia; order Haliangiales; family Haliangiaceae; genus UBA2376. The sequence continues at coordinate 19,515 of DDTA01000284.1, read as the reverse complement.
TGACCTTGTCATCGACGAAGACCTGGCGGGCGACGTCTCGGGCGGCGAGGATCTCGTCGCACGTCATCACCCGCTGCACGGTCGGCTCGGCGCCGGTGCCGGCCATGCGGTCGAGAATCTTCACCTCGTCCTCGCGGCTCGGGTAGCCGACCTTCACCTTCAGCATGAAGCGATCGAGCTGGGCCTCGGGCAGCGGGTACGTGCCCTCCTGCTCGATCGGGTTCTGGGTCGCGAGCACGAGGAACGGGTCGGCGAGCTTGAACGTGTGCTCGCCGAGGGTGACCTGCCGCTCCTGCATCGCCTCGAGGAGCGCGGACTGCACCTTGGCGGGCGCGCGGTTGATCTCGTCGGCGAGGATGAAGTTGCCGAAGACCGGGCCCTTGCGGACCGTGTAGGTGCCTTCACGCGGATTGAAGACCTGCGTGCCGACGACGTCGCCGGGGAGCATGTCCGGGGTGAACTGGATGCGCGAGAAGGTGCCCTCGAGCGACTCGGCGAGGGTCCGGATCACCAGCGTCTTGGCCAGCCCGGGGACACCCTCCAGGAGGACGTGGCCCCCGGCCAGGAGGCCGAGCAGGAGCCGGTGGAGCATGTCGTCCTGGCCGACGAGGACCTTGCCGACCTCGGCCTTGAGCGTGGAGAAGCGTTCCTGGAAGCGAGCGACGTCTTCGGACTGGCGATCGGACATACGGCCTCGAAAGGACGGTGGAAACAGCGGCTTGGTAAGCGGTCCCGGTGCCCGTGTCAACTGGACGACGACACCCCCTATTCCCGGATGCGACAGGGTGCGACAGGTTCCCCATCGTTGACCCAGGTCCGGAGAAACCTTTCGCGCCGTGTCGTCACGAACGAAGGGACGTCGCCTCTCCAGGGTGAAAGGGGAACGAGCTCGATGAGCACCGTCCGCGCCCGGACCGAACGCACCACGTCGCGCCTGCGGGTCTTCCGGGAAGAGGAGTTCCTGGAGCGCGACGACCAGCACTCGACCGATGACCCGCCGCCGTCGTCGATGCCCACGCGGCCCGCGAGGGACACCCAGCCGTCGCCGATGCCTCGACCGCCGCGCGATTCGTGATGGCGAGCGAGACTCGCCCGCGACGTGCGACGGCGTGCGACGTCGCGGCGACGGCGGCGTGACGCGAGCGACGAGCGCGGACGCCGAACAATGACGCGACGTTGTCGCGCCTCGCGCGCTGGCACGTCGATCGCAGTGTGGCCCGGGCGAGGAGCCACCATGAAGAACATCGCCATCGCGCTCGCACTCGTCCCCGTCGCCGCATGCGCCACGTCGTCGACCACGCGTGGTCCCGACGTCGCGTCGGAGGCAACGTCGGGCATGCAGGTCGACCTGTCCAGCGAGGACGCCGCGGAGGCGACGTTCCCCGCGCGCCTGACGCAGCCGGAGACGCCGCGCGCGGCCGACCGACTCGCGCACCGCGTGACCGCCGAGCTCGGCGGCGAAGCCCGCGCCGACCTCCGCCTCTGCGTCGGCGGCGACGGCACCGTGACGTCGGCGAAGATCGCGCGCGGCACCGGCATCAGCGAGCTCGACGCGGCGTTCGTCGACGAGGCCAAGGGCTGGCGCTACGAACCGCTCGCCGCCGCTGACCGGTCGGCCTGCCAGAAGGTCGAGATCTCGTACCGGGTTCGCTGAGCGAACCGGTACGAGGGCCTCGGGCGTCGGGCCTCGGGCCTCCGGAAGAAGGCGTCGGGCATCAGGGGGCGCTGTCTCGTGGTCCAAACGGTAGGACTGGCGCGAGCCGAGTCGCGATCCCGATCCGACGCGCAACCCGACCGAGCAACCGACGGGCAACCCGTGGGCGACGGAGCAGGAGGAACGGATCGGTCCACCGACGACGGAGCCCGAAGCGAAGGAATCGAACCTGCCCACGGCCAACGACGGGCACACAGTCGATCTCGCCAAGCGGAAGATCCCGAGCAACGCGACCGGCTGAAGAAGCAGAAATGACGTCCAGGCGGTCGACCCTGATGCCCGAGGCCTTCTTCCCGAGGCCCGAGGCCCGAGGCCCGAGGCCCGATCTCAGATCGTCCGCACCATCTCGCACTGCTCGAGCAGGATGAGCATCCGCGCGGTGCGGCGCTGGGCGGTCGGATCGAGCGAGTCGGTGACGATCTGCCCGACGGTCTTCTCGCCGTCGATCTTGGTGAACAGGGTCGGCAGGCCGGCGATCTCGAAGCGCTCGAGCTCGATGGCGGGTCTGGGCCGCACGCGGACCACGGTCGAAGCGGCGCGCTCCATCATCCAGTGGGCGATCGTGTCGTCGCGCATCGCCATCGCGCCGGCGCCGAGCACCTCGAACGAGTTCAGATCGAGGGGGAACGCGGTGCGCGTGTTCTCGGCCCCGTCGTACCAGGCGAACGCGCCCCTGGTCCACGTGCACACGTCGATGAGCTTCTGGCGCACCTGATACGTCAGGTGGCGGAAGACCTCGAGTGGCTTCAAGAGCCCGAGCCCGACCAGCGTATCGCCGAGCTTGCCGCCGTAGTGCGGCATCATCGCGAGCGCCATCGCGAGCTCGCCGGGCGACAGCGCGCCGCGGCCGACCAGGTAGTTGCCGAGCAGCTCGGCGGCCACGTTGGACGTCACGTACTCGGCGACGCCGCCGCGCACGTAGATCTCCTTCTTGATGCCGCCGACCTGGACCGACAGGAGCCCGGTGGCGCGCCCCGTCGTCAGCCGATAGAGCAGCGTCACCGGCGCCGTGGTCGCGAAGTCGCCGGTCATCGTCGGCTCGCGTCCGATGTCGTCCAGCGGCGGCGGCTCGACCTGCACCGCGGCGCGCGCGATCTCCTCGGTCGACGGGATCGGCACGGGCCGCGAGCGACGCGCACGATCCTCGACCTGCGAGTCTTCGAAGTCGATCATCGAGTGGTCGGCGTCCTCCGGCGAGATCGACGAGATCGCGTCCTCGATCGACGAGAAGCGAACCGACGCGTCGAGCTCGACCGCCGCCGGCACGGGCGACTGCAGGTGGAGCACCGCCTTCTCGATGTCCTGCGCGAGCTCGCCGAAGTCGGTGTCGAGGAAGCCGGCGGCGGAGACCGTCGCCTGCGCCGCGACCGACACCTTGCCGCTCGTGTCCTCGTTGATCGGAGCGGCGGGTGCTGCCGTGACGACCGCGGCCGGCGCCGGAGCTCCCCGCTCCTCGGACCTCGACTCGGGGAGCGGCGGGATGTGGACCACCCTGCGCGACGCGCCCATCGTGGCCGGCGCCGGCGCCGGCGGCGGCGGCGGCGGCGGGGTCGCCGGCGGGCTCGGCGCCGGCTTGCTGGGGGCGGACGGGATCGAGGCCGACTGGCTCGCCGCGACCGACGCCAGCTCCAGGTCCTTTGCCGACAGGGACGGGCTCGCGATCGCGCCGAGATCGAGATCACTCAGGTCCACGTCGGTGGAGTCGGTCGCCGTCACCGCCGCGTTGGGCGGGGTCTCGATCGAGATGATCGGCATGCTCTCGCCGACGCGCAGCTCGCCGCCGGGGATGCCGTCGGGCGAGAGGCCGGCGCTCACCGCCTCCTCGGCCTCGGCCGCGGCGGACGCTTGCGCGGCCGCCGCCTGCGCCATGCCCTCGCGCCGCCGCTTCCAGGCCGACTCGTACAGCGACTCGACGAGCTCACCGAGCTGCTTGGGCGTCGCGCGCCGGCGCTCCTCGAACAACCACTCCTCGAGCGCGTCGCGCATCTCGGCGGCGTTCGCGTGGCGATCGGCGGGATCCTTCGACAGCGCCTTGCGCAGGATCGCGTCGAGCGAGCCCGGGATGTGCGCGCCGTACTGATCGAGGCGCGACAGCTTGGCGTCGCGCACCATCAAGAGGACGTCGATCTCCGCCGACGCGGCGAACAGGCGGCGACCGCACAGCATCTCGGCGAGGACGACCCCCACGGAGAACAGGTCCGAGCGCGCGTCCACGGGCTGCTCGATCACCTGCTCGGGTGACATGTAGCCGTACTTGCCCTTGAGCGTCCCCGACTTCGTCCGGTGATGACGCCCCGGTCCCTGGGCGCGCGCGATGCCGAAGTCGACGAGCTTCACGTCGCCGCGACGCGAGAGCAGCACGTTCGACGGCGAGATGTCACGGTGGACGATGCCGAGCGGGTTGCCCTGCTCGTCCTTGAGGTGGTGCGCGAAGTCGAGCGCGTCGAGCACCTCGTGCGTCACCCACACCGCGAGCTCGGTCGGCATCCGCCGGCGCTGCCACGCCAGCTCGCGGAGCATCGCCAGCACGTCGACGCCGTCGACGAACTCCATCGCGATGAACAGCTCGGAGCCGACGCGGCCGAGCTCGTACGTCTGCGCGATCTTGGGGTGAGAGAGCTTGGCGGTGAGCTTGGCCTCGTCGATGAACATGGCCGTGTAGATCGGCTCGCGCGCGAGGTTGGGCAGGAGGCGCTTGATCACCACCTGGCGCTGGAAGCCGTGCTCACCCGGAGCCGTTCCCAGGAACAGCTCCGCCATGCCGCCGACCGCGAGGCGTTCCAGCAGCGTGTATCTCCCGAAGGGGATGGGGGAGGTAGCGCCCACCTTCGTCGAGATATTACCTCCTCGCGACGAGGTCAGGTGGGGCGGCGGATCACATTGAGGCCCGCGCGCTGGAAGGCGTGCGCCAGCGCGCTGTCGAAGCGATCGAAGTCCCGGAGCGCCACCTGGCAGGTATGGGCGACGTCCCGCCAGCGCCGGAGGAGATCCTCTCCAGCGCCCACCATCACCAGCTCGACCGTCGACATCCGGCGATGACCGAGGAGCCGCTCGAGCGCGGCGCGCACGGGCGGCGCGCTCGCGTCCGCGAGCCCGGAGACGTCGACGAGCAGGCAGGGCGCGCCGACGCGCACGACCAGGAGCATCGCGCGCGCGAAGATGCTGTCGAGCGCGTCCTCGGTCGGCGCGCCGACGAGGAAGACCGCCGGGAGCTCGGGCGTGAGCAGCACGACCGGCGTGCCCTGCTCGAGCTGCTCGGCGGCGCGCTCGGCCGCCGCCCGCCGGCCAGCGGCGGCGAACGCGTCGAGGGCCACGACGGTGAGCCACTCGAAGAGCCCCTCGACGGGACGGGTCAGCTCCAGCTCGGTGTGCTCGAGCACGGCGTCACGCAGCGAGAGCAGGAGCGCCGCGACCTCGAAGCCGGTGGCGCCACCGGCCGCGAGCGAGGCGCCGGCGAACGCGGTGGCCTTCTCGAGGTCCCGGAGGGCCATCGAGCCGGGCCGGAGCTGGTCGGCGCCCGCGGAGACCGCGACGCCGAGCGCCTCCACGAGGCCGCTGGTCATCGCGGCGTGCTCGCTCGCGCGCGAGGCCGCAGGCCCGCGAAGTCCCGAGCGATCGAAGCGATGGGACCAGCTGGCGACGATGGAGTCGCGCGTGCCGACCAGCGCGTCGGCCAGGGGAATACTCACCCCACCAAGCTACATCCCCGGACGCGGGGCTGCCATGCGCATGTGCTCGCTGCTATGATGCGACGGATGCTCACGAGGGTGCCGGTCCGGACGCGATCGGTGGCGATGACGGACGTCGGACGCAAGCGCGCGATCAACGAGGACGCGTTCTTCCGCGACGACGAGATGGGGTTCTACGTCGTCGCCGACGGGGTCGGCGGGCACAACAAGGGCGAGATCGCGAGCCGCGAGACGGTCGACCAGTTGCACATGTGGGTGCGTGGCGCAGCCCGGGACCTGGAGCGGCTGACCGGTCGCGTGATGGAGGGGGACACCGAGTCGACGTGGGAGATCCGGCGGCTGCTGGAGAGCGGTGTGCAGTCGGCCTGCTACATGGTGTTCGGCATGGCCGAGCTGTCTCCGGACAAGCGCGGCATGTCGACGACCTGCTCGGCGATGCTCATCCGCGGCGGCTTCGCGTACGCGGCCCACGTCGGCGACTCGCGCGTGTATCGCCTCCGCCGCCGCTCGGTCCTCCAGATCACGGAGGACCACACGCTCATCAACTACAAGCTCAAGCACGGCCTCATCACCGCCGAGGAGGCCGAACGGTCGACGGCCAAGAACGTCATCACCCGGGCGGTCGGCCACAAGGACTACGTCCAGGTCGACACCGCCGACGTCGATGTCGCGCCGGGCGACCGGTTCCTCATGTGCACGGACGGCCTGCACGGCTACATCAAGAACGACGACGAGATCGTCGAGCTGTGCGCCGACGATCCCATCGACGCCGGGGCGTCCGCGTCGATCGACCTGGCCAACCAGCGGGGCGGGCGGGACAACATCACGGCGGTGGTGATCGAGGTCCTCGCGGCCTGAGCCGCGAGGTCCTTCGAACACCACCGCCGGGCCTCGGGCCTCGGGCCTCGGGCCTCGGGAAGAAGGCCTCGGGCGTCAGGCGGCGGAATTCTCGGACGCGCGTGCGGGTTTCTGAAACCGAAGGGACGGTCGTGCGTCCCTAGTGAACGCCGATGGCCGCGCTCCCCCCGACTCGCTCCCGGACGACGTACGTGGTGGCGGCGTTCGTGGGAGTGATCGTGATCGGGTGCTTCGCGTGGTCGCGCGGTGACGGCGAGAGCCGTGAGCAGCGGGTTGTGCGGCGAGAGCGGGAGGCGCGCGGGCCGAGCGCGCCGCTCGTCTTCCGGGACGGGGCGTGGCAGCGCCCGGTGCCGGGGCGGCGGTTGCCGAGGATGGTGGTGCCGCCCGCGGACGGGCTCGTGCGGGTGAGCGGCGCCGTGATCGATGCGGCGAGCGGGAAGCCGGTGCCCGACGTCGAGGTGGTGTTCGCCGACGGACAGTCCGAGTCGACGACGCAGAGCGATGCCGGGGGGCGGTACGTGATCGACGTTCGCCCCGGCCACTATCGGCCGTTCGTGCGCGCCGAGGGCATCGTGTCGGTCGGTGAGCCGCCGCGCGAGCGGCTCCCGCGACGGCCGTCGAGCGGCGAGGTCGCGGCGTCGCGGCTCGAGGTCGCCCCCGACCTCGCGGTCTTCACCAACCTGAGCGGCGCGGATCTCGAGGTCGTGCGCGCCGGCGTGATCGCCGGCCGCGTGTTCGACCGCGACGGTCGCCCGGTCGCCGGCGCGCTCGTGCGCGCGACCCCGACGCACGGCCACACCCTGCGGCCGGTGCTCGGCACCGACGTCGCCGAGACCGACCTCGACGGCACGTTCCGCCTCGAGCTCGGCGAGGCGCACTACGTGGTGGAGGCGTTCCACGACCGCTACGGCGCGACCGAGTCGACGCCGACGGTGCACCTCGCCGCCGGGGATTCGGTGCTCACCGATCTCACGATGGTCGCCGGCTGCGTGATCAGCGGACACGTCGTGCGCGCCGATGGCAACGAGCCCGGCGACGGCGCGATCGAGCGCGCGTGGTCGGCGGATGGCAGCGGCGGCTACTACCCGAACGGCGCCTTCGACGAGGACGGCGCGTTCCGCTGGTCGACGACCGAGGAGGGTGAGGTCGTCCTGCGCGCGTGGCCGTGGAAGTCACCGCACTCGAGCTCGCGCGCGTTCGCGTGCCGCGACGGCGCGCGCCACGACGGCGTCGTCTTCACCGTCCCGACGACGGCCGCCGACCTGGGCGGCACGATCCTCACCGCGGGCGGCGCGCCGGCGGCGCGCGCGTTCATCGACATCGTCGGCATGTCCGACGGCACGATGAACCAGCAGGAGCGCGCCGACGATCAGGGGCGCTGGGAGGTCTTCGCGCTGCCGCCCGGCACCTATCAGCTCACCGCCTACGTCCCCGGCGAGGGCGCGACCTCGGCGATCGTCACGTCCCCTGGCGGCGGTCACACGCTGCGCCTGTCGGGCAGCGGCACGCTCGTCGGCCGCGCGCGCGGCATCACCGACGGCACGTTCGTGCTCACGGTTCAGGCATGCGAGACCGCACACGCGATGCTCGCGCCGCAGCAGCGGCACCTGGTCACCGTGCAGCAAGGCAGCTATCGCATCGACGGGCTGCCCGCCTGCGCCATGCGCGGCGAGGTCTCGAACCGCGTGCGCCGCCGCCCCTTCACCACGACCATCACCGCCGGCGCGGTCACCACGCTCGACCTCGACCTCTCGCCGCCGTCGCCCAAGACCGTCTCCGGCACCGTGCGCGACGACGAGGGCAACCTCGTCGCCGGCGCCCACGTCACCGTCCTCACCAGCAACGTCGAGGGCGGCGCCTCCGTCACCACCGACGCCAGCGGCCGCTTCACGATCGCCGCCCAGGGCGGCGACGTCCTCATCGTCGGCCACCCTCGCGGCACCGCCGAGCTCTCGATCGCCGACGACGATCCCGACACCCGCCACGTCGACGTCACGCTCACCCCCGGCGACTGGTGACGCCGCGGCAGCCCCCGAGGCCCCACGCCTTCTTCCCCGAGGCCCGACGCCCGAGGTCCGAGGCCCGCTCTCAGTGGATCCCGCGGCCCTGGACCACCGACTCGGGGTTCGTGATGCCGAGCGACTTCACGGCCTCGGTCCACATGTCCTCGGCGTCGAGGTCGAAGATCAGCGCGGGATCGATGTCGGCGTGGAGCCACGAGCCGCGGGCCATCTCGCCGGCGAGCTGGCCCGCGCCCCAGCCGGAGTAGCCGAGCAGGAGACGGATCCGCTCCGGCGGCTGATTGGCGAGGGCGCGCAGCCGCTCGGGCGACGTCGAGAGCGCGACCCCGGGCGCGATCGCCGCCGTGCCGGGACCGACCATGCCGGGCACCGGCTCGTGCAGCACCCAGCCCGTCGTCGGGCTCACGGGGCCGCCGGACCACACGACGTCGTCCTTCCCACCGCGCCACGACATCTCCAGGCTCGAGAGCAGCTCGGTCGCCTTGATCGGGCTCGGCTGGTTGATCACCAGGCCGAACGACCCCTGCTCGTTGTGCTCGATCATCAACACCACCGCGCGGGTGAAGTTGGGATCGAGGAGCTGGGGCATCGCGATGAGCAGCCCCGGCGCGAGGTCGGTGTCGTTCACGACACCAGGGAGTGTAGCTCACCCCTCGCCCGTGGTGCCCGGCTCAGGTCTTCTTGACCGTGAGCCGGCCCCGGAGCACGACCTGCACCCGGGAGGAATCCTCGGATTCGGGCTTCCCGATGTCGAAGTCGAGGCGCGAGAACGGCTGGGAGAACGTCACCTGCACGGCGTCGGCGGTGCTGCTCACGACCTCGAAGGGCAGCGACCAGGTCTTCTCGACGCCGCGGATCTTCATGGTCGCGTCGGCCGTGTAGGTCTTGTCGCCGGTCCGCTTCACGTTCGCGATCTTGACGGTGGCCGTCGGGAACGCGACGACGTCGAGGTAGTCGGGGTTCTTGAGGTGGGCGTCGCGCTTGGGGATGCCCGACGCGAGCGACGCCGGATCGACCTCGATCTCCGCGGTGCCGCCCTCGAGGTTGGCCGGATCGAACGACGCGCTGACGACCTTCCAGCTCGCGAACGTGACCTCGACCGGCGGCTTGGTCGGATCGGTGTGCTCCGCGCTCACCTTCAGGTAGTCGGCGGTGTCGGCCGGCGCCGGCGGCGCCGGTGGCGGCGTCGGCTGGGGATCGGGCGCCTTCGCCGAGGCGGACGCGGCGCCCGACGCGGACGCGGCGCCCGGGCCGCTGGACTCGGACTTCTTGCAGGCGGCCGCGCCGAGCGCGAGCCCGAGACCGACGACGAGGAGGAGGTTCGTACGCTTCATCATGAGCTACTCCGTAGGAGGACGAGAGACACGTGGACGGGGATGAGATCGGAATCGAAGGAGTCGCGGTCCGCGCGTAGCGCGGTGCCGCCGACGGTGATCGTGAAGGAGGCGTCGACGAGCAGCGACGCGCGGTCCGCGGGGAGCGCGAGGCGCTCGCGCGCGGCGGCGTCGGTCGCGCGCAGGTAGCCGGTGACCTCGACGGCGTGCTCCTCGCCCATGAGGGCGAGCGTGCCCGCGCTGCGGAACGCGACCTGGCGAGGTCCGTCCTGCCGCGTCGCGACCAGCGGGCCGAGGCGCAGCGTGATGCGCGGGAAGCGGCCGGCGTGCAGGTACTCGTCGCGCGCGTGCTGCGTGCGCAGCGCGATGCCGGTGTCGATGGCGGCGACCTCGACCGAGATCTCGGCGTCGCCCGCGCGCGTGAGGTCGCCGGGGTCGCCGGTCCAGGCGCCGGTGAGGCCGCGCGCGAAGCGTGCCTCGAAGCGCTCCTCCCCCGCCTCGATGCGCGCGGTGACCGCCGTGCCGGCGTGCGCGACGACCTCGTAGCGCCCCGCCGGGGCGTCGAGGTTGCCCTCGAAGCCGCTGGTGGGCGCGGCCGCGCTCGCGCCGTCGGGCAGGACCTCGCGACCGCGCGCCGGGCCGAGGCCGCTCGCGAACGCCCACGCGGGCGCCGCCAGCGTCACCGCGGCGACCAGCCACAGCGCCGCGCGCGCCCACGTCACCCGACCGTGGCGTCGCTCCACGCGCCGCACGACGAGCGCCGCCACCGCCACCGCCGCGCCGATCGCCGCGAGCAGCGCGACGAGCTCGAGCCCGATCCAGAACGGTCCGCCGGGCGCGACGCGCCAGCCGAGGTCGGGATCCGGAACGTAGAAGCGCTTGGTGGTGGCGGTGTAGACGTTGCCCGAGCCCTGCTGGAACCAGCGCGCCGCCGCCGCGCCGAGCGCGACGGCGGCGGGGACGGTGGCCCAGAGCGGCGAGCGCGGCATCGCTCCTGATTAGCGGGCATCGTCGGCCGGCGCCAGCGCGCGCGATCGGACACACTGTTCGCTCCGGCGAACGCTGGCCGGACGGACGGAGATCGGTCCCTCAGCTCGCCGGGACCTGTCCCTCGGGCGGTGCCGGCGGCGGCGGCGGAACGGAGACGCCGATCCACAGCGGATCCTCGAGGCCGAGCTGCTTGCTGACCTTGCGGAACAGGGCGGCGCCGAGCGTGAAACCGAAGCCGGTGATGACTGCGCGCACGAGGATCTGCATCCCCCGATCGTAGCGCACCGACGCGCCGGTGCGACCGGCGTCAGCGCACGAGCGGGCCGTACAGCTCCGGGCGCCGATCGCGGAAGAAGCCCATGCTCGCGCGCGCCCGCTGGAGCCGGTCGAGCTCGAACGTGGCGGTGATGAAGCCGTCGGAGGTCCGATCCTGCTCGGCGAGCTTCTCGCCGCGGTGGTCGCAGATGAACGAGCTGCCGTAGAAGGTGATGGCCCCGGCGCCGTCGCCCTCGGTGCCGGTGCGGTTGGCGGCCACCAGGCCGACCTGGTTGGCGACGGCGTGGCCGATCATCACGCGCTGCCACGCGTCCTTGCTGTCGAAGTCGGGCTCCTCGGGCTCGCTGCCGATCGCGGTCGGATAGAAGAGGAGGTCGGCGCCGGCGAGGGTCATCGCGCGCGCGGCCTCGGGGAACCATTGATCCCAGCAGATGCCGACGCCGATCGTCGCGTGGCGCGTGGCCCACGCCTTGAAGCCGGTGTTGCCGGGCTTGAAGAAGAACTTCTCCTGGTACCCCGGCCCGTCGGGGATGTGGCTCTTCCGGTACGTGCCGAGGTTCTGGCCGTCGGCGTCGAGCACGACGATCGAGTTGTAGGTCTCGGGCCCGTCCTTCTCGAAGAACGACACCGGGATGACGACGCCGAGCTCGGCCGCGAGCGCCGCCAGACGCGCGATCGTCGGATGTCCGGAAACCGGACGAGCCCGGCGGAAGTCCTCCTCGCGCTGGGTGCGGCAGAAGTAGTGCCCCTCGAACAGCTCCGACGGCAGGATGATCTGCGCGCCGGCGGCGGCGGCCTCGCGGCAGAGCGCCTCGACGCGCGCGACGTTGGTCGCGACGTCATCGGTGAGCGCGGTCTGGAGCGCGGCGACGGTGACGGTGGCGGGCTTCATCGCTTGCTCCTCGCTCGCGGCTGCTGCTGGGTCGTGCAGTGGAAGCCGCCGCCGCCGACCAGGACGGGATGGCAGTCGACGGCGACGGCCTCGCGGCCGGGGAACATGGCGGCGATCGCCGCCACCGCGGCGTCGTCGGCCGCGGCGCGGTAGGTCGGCACGACGACGGCGTGGTTGCCGATGTAGAAGTTCATGTAGCTCGCCGGCATGAGCGTCTGGTCGCGGTCGACGACGGCGCCCGGCGACGGCACGGTGACCACCTCGAGGCGCCGGCCGCGCGCGTCGTGGGCGGCGCGCAGGTCGGCGATGATGCCCTCGAGCGCGTCCCGGTTGGGATCGCCGGCGGCGGGCGCCATCGCCGCGACCACGCCGGGCGCGACGAAGCGCGCGAGCGTGTCGATGTGACCGTCGGTGTGGTCGTTGGCGAGGCCGCGATCGAGCCAGATCACGTGCTCGGCGCCGAGCGACGCGCACAGGAGGTCGGTCATCGCCGCCTCGTCGAGGCCCGGGTTGCGGTTGCCGCCGAGCAAGCATTGCCGCGTGGTCATCACGGTGCCTTCGCCGTCGACCTCGATCGCGCCCCCCTCGAGGATGAAGCGCTGCGGCCACGCCGGCACCCCCGCGGCGCCCGCGATCCACGCCGCCACGTGCGTGTCGCCGGGCATGACGTACTTGCCGCCCCAGCCGTTGAACTCGAAGCAGGCCGCGGCCAGGCCACCGGCGCCGTCGACGAGGAACACCGGCGCCGTGTCGCGCAGCCAGACGTCGCCGTAGTGCGCGTGGTGGAAGCGCACCCCCGACGACGCCGCGCCGACGAGCTCGCGGGCCTGCGCCTCGGCGGTCGCGTCGGTGACGAGCAGCTCGACGCGCTCGCCGCGGGGCCGGCCGGCGCCGTCGAGCGCCACGATGCCCGCGATCATGCGCGCCAGCGACGCGCGTGGTCCGTCCAGCCCCTCGGCCCACTCCTCCGCGAGATGCGGCCAGGCCGTCCACACGGCGTCGTGCGGTGCCCACTCGGCGGGCTGGCGAAACCCCTGGTCCTTGGCGCGTTTCACTCCGCTCGTGTACCACACGCGTCCGCGAGGGTCGGCGAGGTGATGAGCACTATAGTGCATGCCTTCCAGCCTCGGCCGGAGGAGCCGGACAGATGATGTTGGTATCGGGGGACCGAGGGGCCGGTGATATGTTGCATCGCGCTGCGGGACGAGGGGAAGCGTGACCGCGGCGAACAATTCAGCTCGTTGGAGGGACCATGCGACGTATTGCATTCCTGTTCGCCCCGCTCGCCCTCGGGATCCTCGGCGCGGCCGCCTGCGGCCCCAGTGTCTCGGGAGGCGACGACGACGGCGACGATGACGGCACCGGCGTCGACGCCGGCCCGCACACCGGCGGTGACGGCGGCGGCGAGGAGGTCAGCGGCGAGTGCCGGAAGATGGATCTCATCTTCGTCGTCGACGACTCGGGCTCGATGTCCGAGGAGCAGATGAACCTGGGCACCAACTTCCCGATGTTCGCGGACCTGCTCAACAGCTACACGATCTCGACGGGCGAGACCCTCGACTACCGCGCCGCGGTCACGACGACCGGGGTCACCGCCAGCGGCGTGCAGACGCTGCCCCCGCCGTTCTCGATGAGCATCCCGTTCAACCAGACCGGGATGGACGGCCGCTTCCGCACGGTGAGCGGCATGACCCGCCCGTGGCTCGAGCGCACCGACGCGAACATGGCCCAGACGTTCGCGCAGGCCGCGCGCGTCGGCACCAGCGGCCCGGGCCTGGAGATGCAGCTGCGCGCGATGGAGCTCGCCATCCAGCCGGGCACGAACCCCGGCTTCATCCGTGAGGACGCCCTCCTCGGCATCGTGATCCTCACCGACGAGGACGACTGCAGCTTCCGTCAGGCGAGCGGCATCAACATCTCGAGCCTCGAGGGCTGCGTGGGCACGCCCGGGATCCCGGCGCCCGCCGACTTCCTCGCGCCGCTCGATCAGGTGAAGGGCGATCGTGGTCGCTGGGCCGCGGCGGTCATCGCCGGCCAGACGGCGTGCACGTCGAGCTTCGGCGACGCCGTCGAGGGCGTGCGGCTCAAGCAGTTCCAGCAGGCGTCGCCGCAGAACGTCGTCTTCGGTGACATCTGCGCGGGCAACCTGCAGGCCGCGCTCACGCAGGCGCTGGACTCGTTCCAGGCGGCGTGCGAGAACTTCCCGCCGATTGACTGACTTCAAGGATCGCCACGTCGTGGTCACCGGCGCCGCCGGTGGCCTGGGAGTCTTCGTCGCCGCCCTCTTGCGCGAGCGCGGCGCGACCGTGCACGCGCCGACCGTCGAGGAGCTCGATCTCGTCGACGAGGCCGCGGTCGCCGCGTGGTACGGGTCGCTGCCCGCGCTGTGGGCGTCGATCCACCTGGTCGGCGGCTTCGTCATGAAGCCGATCGCCGAGACCACGCTCGCCGATCTCGACCGCATGCTGTCGATCAACACGCGGACGACGTTCGTCGCGTGCCGCGAAGCCGTGGCGGCGATGCGCCGGGGCGGCGCGGGCGGCCGCATCGTCAACGTCATCGCGCGGCCGGTGCTGGTGCCGTCGCCGAGCTTCGTGGCCTACGCCGCGTCGAAGGCGGCGGTCGCGTCGATCACGCAGACGCTCGCGGCGGAGCTCGTCGGCGAGAACATCTTCTGTAACGCGATCGCCCCGTCGCTCATCGATACCCCCGCGAACCGTGCCTCGATGCCGGACGCGGACTTCGATCGGTGGCCCAAGGCGAGCGAGCTCGCGCAGGTCATCGCCAACCTCGCGAGCCCTGACAACCGGGTCACGTCGGGCGCGCTCGTACCCGTCTACGGGCGAGCCTGATTCCACGCAGTTATCGGCCCCGATCCGCGAGGTCCCGCGCTCCGTAACTTCGAGGTCCCGATCGCGTAGATCGCGGTACCTTACGAAACCGAGGAGCTACGTTGCGCGACGCCCGCACGCCTGACCTGGACCGATATCCCGAGCTGCACGGGAAGTGGAACCGGCGCACGTTCATCCGGGGCGCCGCCGCCGGCACCGCGCTCCTGGCGCTGGGCGGCGGCCTCTACCGCCTCGCCGGTGACGACCTGACGCGGCAGGCCCGGGCCGAGGCCCGCTCCGACGGTCGCCCGCGCCTGCCGCCCGGCCAGCGCGTGATCAGCCAGCTCCGCAACATGGGCGGCGACGAGGGCGCGGGCGACGTCCGGAGCTTCCGCCTGCGCGTGCACGGCGCGGTGAAGAGCCCGTTCGAGCTCGACTACGCCGCCCTGCTCAAGCTGCCGCAGGTCGAGCAGGCCAGCGACGTGCACTGCGTCACCGGCTGGTCGGTGCTGGGCGCGCTGTGGAAGGGCGTGCGCATCTCGACGCTCGCCGAGAAGGCGGGCGTCAAGGGCGAGGTGCGCCACGTGATCTTCGAGGCGGCGCACGGCTACACGACCAACGTGCCGTTCGCCGAGGCGACGGCGCCGAACTGCCTCGCGACCTACCGCATGAACGGCAAGCCGTTCCCGATCGAGCACGGCGCGCCGGTGCGCGGCCTCGTGCCCGACCTGTACTTCTGGAAGAGCGCCAAGTGGCTCACCGGCATCCGCTTCGTCGTGCGCGACGAGCCGGGTTACTGGGAGGTGCGCGGCTATCACAACCACGCCGATCCCTGGACCGAGGAGCGTTACGGGTGACCAACTCCGCCGCGAGTGACCCCGAGGGCTCGCTGTGGATCGCGATCAAACGCCGCTGGCGCGGCTGGCTGCGCGCGATCCATCGCGACGTCGGATACCTGGCCGTCGGCCTCACCCTCATCTATGCGGTGTCGGGGCTGGCCATCAACCACATCGACGACTGGGATCCCAACTTCAAGACCTACGAGCGCGAGCGCACGATCGCCCCGATCCCCGCCGACGTCCCCGATGACGTGGCCATCGCGCAGGCGCAGCAGGCGCTCGGCGTCGGCACGCCGCGCTCGACCTACCGCGCCGGCGACGAGATCCACCTCGAGTACGACAACAAGAAGCTGGTGATCTACGGTGACAGCGGCGCGGTGATCGAGCAGGGGCGCGAGCCGCGCTTCTTGCTGCGCATCGCCAACTGGTTGCACTACAACCGCGGCAAGAAGGCATGGACGTACATCGCCGACGCATATGCAGTGCTGCTGCTCTACCTGGCGGTGTCGGGCATCTTCATGATCAAGGGCAAGAAGGGCCTCAGGTGGCGCGGCACCGCGCTCCTGCTCCTCGGCGCGGCGGTGCCGATCGCGTACGTCTCGTGGTCCGGCGGACCGGACGCGGCGAACCGCGCCGCCCAGGAGCGCGCCGGCGATTCGCCGCCCGCGCCGGCGCCCGACCGGTAGGTCGCGCGTGAGCACCGCCGCGACCGCAGCCGTGATGCGCGCGGCCGGCGCGTTGCCGCCGGGGCCGGCGCTGGTCTTCGACCTCGGGATCGTGCGCGATCGCATGGACCGGGCGCGCGCGGCCGCGCGGGCGGCGGGCGTCGAGCTCCTCCACGCGGTGAAGGCGTTCCCGGCGCCCGTCGCCGTCGAGCTCGCGGCCACACACCTCGACGGGCTCGACGTCGCCGGGCCCGAGGAGCAAGCGGCGGCGCTCGCGGTGGCGCCGACGACCGTCTCGGTGACGTGGCCAGGCGACGTCGACGCGGCGGCGCTCACCGCTCTCGCCGCGCGCCATCGAGTGACCGCGGTGTGCGAGACCGCGGCGCAGCTCGCGACGGCGGCGAAGGTCGCGGGCGTCACGCTCGCGGTGCGGCTCGCGAGCGACGCGGACAGCCGGTTCGGCGTCGCCCCCGAGGCGCTGCGCGAGGTCGTCGCCGTCGCCGCCGGTCGCGTGCGCGCGCTGCACGTGCACGGTGGACCGCTGGCGACGTCGCCGGGGACCATCGCCGCGCGGGCCCGCCGCGCGTGCGACGCGGCGGACGCCGCGGGCCTCGCGCTCGCGCAGCTCGATCTCGGCGGGTCGCTGCACGGCTTCGCGATCACGAGCGCGACGTCGGGCCAGGCGCTCGTCGCCGACGCCTTCGCGGCGGCGCGCGCGGTCGTGCCCACCGGCGTGCGGCTCCTCTTCGAGCCGGGCCGGCTGTGGACCGAAGGCGCCGGCTTCGCGGTCGGGCGCGTGCTCGCGGCGCGCCGGGCCGGCGAGCGCGAGCTGCGGGTGCTCGAGCTCTCGCGCCTGTGTCACCTGCGCTGGTCGACGCCGCGCCTCGTCGCCCCGCCGCCCCGCCCGCCCGGAGGCAGGCGCGGCGGCGCCGGCGAGACCGGGGCCCGCCCGAACCACGCGCGTGTCGCGGTCACGCTCCTCGGCGCGACCTGCTGCGAGGACGACGTCATCGGCGACGCGGTCGTGCCGCCCGAGCACCTGGCGGCGCTCGACGTCGGCGCGCGTGTCGTCCTCTCCGGCGTGACCGGCTACGCCGTCGGCTGGAACCGCGCGTTCGCGGGCGTTCCCGCGGCGCAGGTCGTCACCGTCGCGTCGGACTGAACCCGCCGCGGGCCTCCGTCGGCACGCTGCTAACGAAACGGTCTCACGACCAGATCCCCGGCGGCCGCGGCAACCAGGTAGAGCGCTCGCACCAGCGCCGGGCTGACGAGCGGAACGCCGCTCGCGTGCGCCCACTGCGCGATCCGCTCGGCCTCCATGCGCGTGCCGACGATGTCGATGTGCCGGAGTCGCTCGCCGAGCTCCTCGTCACGAACGAGAAGCGCGGCGTCGGAGCGTAGCCGCCTCGCCCACGCGACGAGCTCGTCATACCGCTCGAGCCGGTCCAGGGCGTCCAGCAAGAGGTTGACCGCGAAGGGGCCGACCTCGTGCTCGCGCATGTGCTCGACGATCGCGACGAAGTCGGCGATCGCCAGGTCGAGGTGGCCGGCGCGGCGGTGGATACTTCCGCGCCAGAAGCGCGCCGTCGCGATGCGCTCGCTGTGCTCGCCGGGCACCAGGCGGACGAACATGTCGATGCTCGCGACGAGCCGCGCGTCGCGCGCATCGAGCGGGCGCGGCGCCGGGCTCCTGCCGTGAAGTGGGCTGTCGCCGGCGCGGCGATCGTGGTGGCTGCGGACCACGACGACATCTGTCCTCATCGCATGGACCCGGGCTCGCACCGCGGCGTACGCGGCGCGCACTCGAAAGGACGGCGCGATCCGTTCCTCGCCGGCGATGCGATCGAGAACGTTGGCCGTGGCGTCCCACGCCGACGTCCTCCAGGTGTCATCGGCCGCGGCGGGGGACGAGCAGACGAGGATCGCGGTGAACACGACGGCCGAGCGCATGGCGATGGGACACCGCCGGAGCCAGCCGGTTTCAGCCCCGGGCGCCGCGGACCTCGACGACGCTGCGCCCGCCGCCGACGGCGCGCACCGCCACCGACGCGGCGACGCGCTCCTCGAGCTCGGCCACGTGCGACACGATGCCGACCTGGCGGCCGCTGGCGCGTAGCTGGTCGAGGACGGCGAGCGCCGAATCGAGGGTCGCCGGATCGAGTGAGCCGAAGCCCTCGTCGATGAACAGCGTCCGCACCTCGACATCGGCGGCGGCCATGGACGAGAGGCCGAGCGCCAGGGCGAGCGAGACCAGGAAGCTCTCGCCGCCCGACAGGCTGTTGACGGCGCGCGCGTCGCCGCCCATCTCGCGATCGATGACGTGCAGCTCGAGGTCGAGCCCGGGCACGCGCTCGAGCTGGTACCGCGGCGCGAGCTGATCGAGGTGGTGGTTGGCTGCGGCGAGGAGCGCGTCGAGCGAGAGGCTCTGCGCGAAGTTGCGCAGCTCGCGCCCGTCGCCCGAGCCGATGACGGCGGACAGCTGCTCGAACGGCAGCGCGAGCGCGTCGTGCGCGGCGGCCGCCGCGACGGCGTCGGCGTGGCGCGCGCGGGCGACATCGTCGGCCTGCCGCGCGAGCTCGAGGGCGCGCAGCCGCGCGGCTGCGGCCTCCATCCGCGCCGTCTCCTCGGTGACGCGCGCGCGCCAGCGGTCGTCGGGCTCGTCGAGCCATCCCCGTTCGTCCTGAGCGAGCCCGAGCGCTCGCGAGGGCGAGTCGAAGGACCCGGGGCCATACGTGTCCTTCGACTCGGAGCTCGCTACGCTCGCTCCTCGCTCAGGACGACCGGCGGCGGCGAGCGCGGCCTCGACCCGGGGGCGGAGCGTCTCGTGCTCGGCGAGGAGCCGGTGGCGCTCGGTCGCGACCGCGGTCGCCCGCGCCGCGGCGTCGTCGAGCGCGACCAGCTCGACCACCGCGGCGTGNNGCGTCGTCGAGCGCGACCAGCTCGGCGCGCGCCGACGACAGCCACGCCGCGTCGCGCGCGATGAGGGGCGCCGCGGCCGCCTCGGTCAACCCGGCGAGCGACAGCGCCGCGGTCAGCTCGGCGGCCGCGCGCGCGTGGGTCGCGAGCGCCGCGGTGCGCGCCTCGAGCGCGGCGTCGCGCTTGGCCTGCGC
>DDTA01000284.1:0-188 GCA_002344285.1 Myxococcales bacterium UBA2376 | reverse complement strand
CGCCGCCTGCGCCGCCGCCGCCCGTTCGCTCGCCGACGCCGCGAGCTCGCGGGCGCTCGCCGTCGCCGCCGCCAGGTCCGGACGGACCCGGTCGAGGGTCGCCCGCGCGACCGCGATCGACGCCGCGCGCTCGACGCACGCGTCCACGTCCGCCATCACGCGATCGCGCAGCGCCGCGGCGTCGCGCT
>DDTA01000179.1 GCA_002344285.1 Myxococcales bacterium UBA2376 | reverse complement strand
ATCGGGCGCGATCCCGTCGATGAGGGACGTGTCGATCACGCACTCGTCCAGCACGATCGCGGGACGTCCGGTCGCGATCGCGAGCGCCTCGGCGAGCTCGCGTTCGCTCGCGTAGCCGAGCACGTAGCACATCGACGCCAGCGGCAGCCGCTCGCTCTGCCGCGCCAGCGCGTCGGCGAGCGTCGCCTCGTCCGGGAGCACCCCCATTTCGAGGAGGAGTCTCCCGAGCGGAGCAGGCACAACCCAACGTAACACGATCCGGCGTGCTGCTTCACCGGGCCAAGGGTGCGATAACGGCGCAGGATCACCCAGCTTTGTCGGCGTGACTGACCACCGGACTGGCCAGTCAAAACGCCCCAGTGCTCCGCCATATGTGACAGCTTGGCGCAGTCGGTGTCAGCCACCGTCGGGAACCACTGAGGCAAAGAGGCGCCAATGCTGAAGCTTCTGTCATGATCTCCCCTCTCCACGCGCGGCACCCACCTTGCTAGATCGGCGGCGACGCATGAGCGACTTCAGAATCGGCGACAAAGCAGTCTATCCGGCGCACGGGGTCGTCGAGGTCGTCGGTGTGGACACCAAGGAGATCAACAAAACGATCTGCGCCTTCTACGTGCTCCGGGTCCTCGAGAACGAGATGCAGATCATGGTGCCCAAGCAGAAGGCCGAGCAGGTCGGGCTTCGCCCCGTGGTCTCGGCGCAGGAAGCCAACGAGGTCTTCGACGTGCTCCGCGATCAGGACGTGCACATCGACAAGCAGACGTGGAACCGCCGCTATCGCGGTTTCATGGAGAAGATCAAGACCGGCTCGCTCTTCGACGTCGCCGAAGTCTATCGCGACCTCTTCCGCCTCAAGAGCACCAAGAACCTCTCCTTCGGCGAGCGCCGGATGCTGGACACCGCCCGGACCCTGATGGTCAAGGAGCTGGCGGTCGCCCGGAAGTGGACCGAGGCCAAGGTCGAGCAAGAGCTCGAAAAAGCCTGCGGCTAGCCCCGAAAATCGGTCCGACGGCCGGTTCCTGTGCATTGAACACCTTCCACGCCGCGTGCTAGCGTGCGCGCAGCGCATGCAGGTTCACGTCGCGCGTGCCGAGCTCGGCACCCTTCCCGTCGACGCCATCGTCAATCCCACCAGCTCCCTCGGCATCATGGGCGGAGGTGTGAGCGGTCAGCTCCGGCGTATGGGCGGCGACATCATCCAGCAGGAGGCGATGGCGGCCGCTCCCATCGCCGTCGGGGCCGCCATCATCACGAGCCCGGGCTCGCTCCCCTGCCGGTACGTCATCCACGCGCCGACGATGGAGGACCCCGGGATGAAGATCCCGGCGGAGAACGTCCGCCGCGCCGCCCGCGCCGCGCTCATCGCCGCGGACGTGAAGCAGTTCAAGGTGATCGCCTTCGCCGGCATGGGCACCGATCTCGGCGACGTGCCCCTCGACGAGGCCGCCCGCGCCATCGTCGAGGAGATCCGCGCCCACAAGCGCGCGTGCCCCGAGACCATCTACCTGGTCGACACCAACCAGGAGATGGTGGAGGCGTTCGAGGACGCGCTCCGCAACGCCGTGCAAAACCTATAGAGATCGGCCGCCTGGCGCGTTGACGGGCGGTTCCAGCGGGGCCATATACTCGCCCCGCTTTGCAGCTCCAGGCCTATCTCCCCGCAGGGTTCGCCATCCTCTGCGCGCTCGCCTTCTGCGGGCTCTTCACGGCACTCGCGGTGCTCGTGGGGCCCAAGGCGACGAGCCCCGAGAAGCTCAAGCCGTTCGAGTGCGGCTCCGAGCCGATCGGCAGCCCGCGCGGCCGTTATTCCGTGAAGTTCTACCAGGTCGCAATCCTCTTCCTGGTCTTCGACATCGAAGCTGCGTTCATGTACCCGTGGGCCCAGCTGTTCGCCAAGCTGTCCCTGACGCCGGCGGGTGGCATCAGCATCTTCGGCTTCGCCGAGATGCTGCTCTTCGTCGCCATCCTCGTCGTCGCCCTCGCCTACGTCTGGCGCAAGAAGGCGATCGGCTGGGATTGAGGTAGAGAGAGCCAGGAGCATCATGCTGGAGCTCGTCACCACCAAGCTCGAGGACGTGGCCAACTGGGGCCGCAAGTTCTCGCTGTTCTCGTACCCGTTCGTCACCGCGTGCTGCGGCATGGAGTTCATGTCCGTCGCCGCGCCCAAGTACGACATCGCGCGCTTCGGCGCCGAGTTCCCCCGCTTCTCGCCGCGCCAGTCGGATCTCCTGATGATCGTCGGCACGATCACGGAGAAGCAGGGGCCGGCGCTCCGCCGCGTCTACGACCAGATGGCGGAGCCCAAGTGGGTCATCGCCTTCGGCGTCTGCGCATCGACCGGCGGCTTCTACCAGAACTACCACGCGATGCCGGGCGCCGATCAGGTCGTTCCCGTCGACGTCTACATCCCCGGCTGCCCGCCGCGCCCCGAGCAGGTGCTCGACGCGATCATGCTGCTCATGGAGCGCGTGCAGCGCAAGGACGGCCACAGCCAGCTCCGCCTCAAGCGCGAGAAGATCGTGCTCGAGCAGCAGCGCGCCCTGGACGACGACTGACCGAGGCACCATGTCGCAAAGAGTTCTCGACGCGCTCAAGGCCAAGTTCGGCGACGCCATCGTCGCCACCGAATCGCAGCACGGCGACGAGGTCGCGGTCGTCAAGCGCGACAAGCTGAAGGACGTGGCGACCTGGCTGCGTGACGACAAGGCCATGGCGTTCGACACGCCGGTCTTCGTCACCTGCATCGACCTCCTCGACTGGCGGCCGGTGAAGGCGCCGGGCAAGCCGTCGAGCACGCGCCCCGAGTGGGACGGCGTCGCGCCGCGCTTCGAGGTGTGCTGGCAACTCCGCTCGCTCGCCCACCGGCACCGGGTCCGGCTCAAGGTCGCGCTCGCCGAGAACGACGTGAAGGTCCCGAGCCTCACGCCGCTCTGGTCCGGCTTCGAGTGGCAGGAGCGCGAGACCTTCGACATGTACGGCATCGAGTTCGTCGGCCACCACGACCTGCGACGCATCTACCTGTACGACGAGTTCGTCGGGTATCCGCTGCGCAAGGACTACCCGAAGGAGAAGCGGCAGCCGCTCGTGCGCCGCCCCGACCTCGTCGGAGACCACTGACATGCCGGAAATCGCGACGGGTCCCGGAAACCTCAAGAGCCTCGTCCTCGGCCAGCAGGACGCGGCCGACCTCGACGTCGAGCACGAGCTCCCGAGCGAGCTCATGACCGTGAACATGGGCCCGTCGCATCCCGCGATGCACGGCACCGTGCGCATCGTCCTCACCGTCGACGGCGAGCGCATCGTCAAGGGCGACGTCCAGCCCGGCTACCTGCACCGCTGCTTCGAGAAGGAGTCGGAGTACGCGACGTACACGCAGGTGTTCCCGTACACCGACCGCCTCAACTACGTCTCGCCGATGATCAACAACGTCGGCTGGGCGATGGCGGTCGAGAAGCTCCTGGGCATCGGCAAGGAGATCCCACGTCGCGCCGAGTACGTGCGCGTGATCGTCTCCGAGGTGTCGCGCATCACCGACCACCTCACCTGCGTCGGCGCCTCCGCGATGGAGCTGGGCGCGTTCGGTCCGTTCCTCTTCTTCCTCAAGTCGCGCGAGTGGCTCTACACGCTGCTCGAGGAGGTCTCGGGCGCCCGCCTCACGCACACGTACGTGCGCGTCGGCGGCGTGGCCAAGGATCTCCCCGACGGCTGGATGCCCAAGCTCCTGCGCCGCCTCGACGAGATCGACGGCGTCATGGTCGAGGTCGAGACGCTCCTCAACAACAACAAGATCTTCCGCGACCGCATGGCGGGCATCGGGGCGTTCTCCAGGGAGGACACGATCCGCTGGGGCTGCACCGGCCCGATCGCCCGCGCCGCCGGCGTCGACTACGACGTCCGCAAGGATCACCCGTACTCGGTCTACCCCGAGCTCGAGTTCGACGTCCCCGTCGGCACCACCGGCGACTGCCTCGACCGCTACCTGGTCCGCGTCGAGGAGATCAAGCAGTCGATGCGCATCCTGCGCCAGGCCTGCGCCCAGATCCCCGACGGGCCGGTGATGATCGACGATCCGCGCTGCGCGCTGCCGCCCAAGACGGACGCGTACAACACGATCGAGTCGATGATCCGCCACTTCAAGCACATCGTCGACGGCATCCGCGTGCCGGCCGGCGAGGCCTACACCTTCGTCGAGGGCGGCAACGGCGAGCTCGGCTTCTTCATCGTCGCCGACGGCACCGGCCGCCCGTACAAGGCGTACTGCCGGAGCCCGTCGTTCGTGCACCTCGCCACCACGCAGAAGCTCATCCTCGGACACCTCATCGCCGACATCGTGCCGATCTTCGGCATGATCAACATGATCGGCGGCGAGTGCGACAAGTGAAGCACCCGGGAACCGCCCATGAGTGATCCAGCCCCGACGACGCCGCCGCCTGCTCCCGACACGGTCACCCTGACCATCGACGGGACGTCGGTGACCGTGCCCAAGGGCACCAACGTGCTCGAGGCCGCGCGCACGCTCGGCATCGACATCAGCGCGTTCTGCTACCACCCGGGGCTCTCGATCGCGGCGTGCTGCCGCCAGTGCCTGGTGTCGGTGGAGAAGAACCCCAAGCTCCAGCCGTCGTGTCAGCAGACCGCCGCCGAGGGCATGGTGGTGCGCACCACCGACCCGCAGTCGACGCTCGCGCGCAAGCAGATGCTCGAGTTCACGCTGGTCAATCACCCGATCGACTGCCCGATCTGCGACAAGGCCGGCGAGTGCACGCTGCAGAAGCTGTACTTCGACCACGACAACGCCAACTCGCGGGTCGACACGCCCAAGGTGCACAAGCCCAAGGTCGTCGACCTCGGTCCGCACATCGTCCTCGACGCCGAGCGCTGCATCCTGTGCACGCGCTGCATCCGCGTGTGTGACGAGGTCGCGGGGCAGCACCAGCTCGAGATGATCCACCGCGGCGATCACGAGGAGCTGACCACGGCGCCCGGCGAGCGCCTCGACAACCCGTACTCGCTCAACACCGTCGACGTGTGCCCGGTGGGCGCGCTGACGTCCAAGGACTTCCGCTTCACGATGCGCGCGTGGGAGCTCGAGGCGACGCCGTCGGTCTGCCACGGCTGCGCGACCGGCTGCAACGTCGAGATCCACCACAAGAACGACCGCGCCTGGCGGCTCGTGCCGCGCCTCAACGCCGAGGTGAACGGCCACTGGATGTGCGACGAGGGTCGCTTCACGTACCACGAGCTCCGCGAAGGCCGGCTGGCCGCGCCGGTCGTCGACGGCCTGCCGTCGTCGTGGGACAAGGCGCTGCGCGTCGCCGGCGAGAAGCTCGGCGCCGCGCAGAAGGCGGGCACGCTCGCGGTCGCGCTGTCGGCGCAGGCGAGCAACGAGGACAACTTCGCGCTGGCCAGGCTGGCCGCGGCGTGGAAGGCGCAGGTCTTCTGGACCGCGCGCCCGCACCGCCCCGAGCGCGCGGACGACCGGCTGCGCGACGCCGACGTCAACCCCAACACGAACGGCGTGAAGGCGATCTCCGGTGGCGCGTTGTCGACCGCGAACGACGCCGCCGGGCTCGAGAGCGCGATCGCCGCCGGCAAGGTGAAGGCGCTGGTCACGCTCGGCTACGACCTGCCGGTGAGCGAGGCCGGGCAGCGCCAGCTGCGCGAGATCGACGTGGTCGCCCTGTCGTCGCACGACCGCGGCCACGTGAAGCAGGCGGCCGTGGCGCTGCCGATCGCGGCGTGGGCGGAGACCGCCGGCTCGGTCACCAACCGCGACGGGAAGCTGCAGCGCACGCACGCGGCGTTCCCGCCCCCGGGCCAGGCGGTCGCCGGCTGGGAGGCGGTGGTGCGGCTCGCGGGCGCGACGGGCACGAAGCTGACCTGGGCCCACACGCGCGACGTGTGGAAGGACATGACCGCGGCGGTCGCGCCGTGGAAGGGCGCGCCGTGGGGGCGCGAGGTGCGGCCGCTCCAACTCCGTTTCGCCGGATCGCGGGGATAAGCGATGAACACGCTCTACGCCGTCCTCGATCACCCCGCGACCAAGTGGGTGATCCTCGTCTTCGCGCTGGTCATGCCGCTGGCGTCGCTGCTCACGTGGGCCGAGCGCCGGCAGAGCGCGATGATGCAGGATCGCCTCGGCCCCAACCGGGCGGCGCCGACGTTCCTGCCCGGCCTGAAGCTGAAGGGCATCCTCCACTTCGTCGCCGACGCCATCAAGATGATCTCCAAGGAGGACTTCGTGCCCGGCAACGTGCACAAGGGCCTCTTCACGCTCGCCCCGCTGCTCGCGATCGGGCCGGTGCTGGTCGCGTTCGCCATCATCCCGTTCGGCCCGACGATCTTCCCGCACGAGCTCGGCAACGTGCTCGATCCGACGGCGCCGCTCGCCGGCGAGGGCGCGCAGAACCTGGCGCACTCGATCCGGATGCAGGTCGCGTCCTTCGACTACGGCCTCCTGTTCTACTTCGCGGTGCTCACGCTCGCGAACTACGGCGGCACGCTCGCCGGCTGGGCCAGCTACAACAAGTGGGCGCTGCTCGGCGGCCTGCGCGGCTCGTCGCAGATGATGAGCTACGAGGTCGCGATGGGCCTCTCGCTCATGGGCTGCTTCCTGCTCGTGGGCAGCCTCGAGCCCGGCTACATCGTCGGCGCCGGCGCGTCGTCCAAGCTGTCGCCGTCGAACCCGCTCAACTGGCTGTGGCTGTGGCAGTTCCCCGCGCTCATCCTGTTCACGGTGGCGGCGATCGCCGAGACCAAGCGCGCGCCGTTCGACATCCCCGAGGGCGAGCCGGAGATCATCGGCTACTTCGTCGAGTACTCGGGGCTGCGCTGGGGCCTCTTCTTCCTGGCCGAGTTCATCGAGATCGTCTTCATCTCGGCGGTCATCGCCACGGTCTTCTTCGGCGGCTACCAGGTGCCGTTCCTCGATCCGGACGGCTTCCGCATCGGCGGCTACATGGCCGAGGTGAACGGGCAGATGGTGTCGACGGGCGGCACCGTGCTCAAGCTGCCGCACGCGGCGGTGACGGCGCTGCAGGTCGGCGCGTTCGGCGCGAAGGTCATCCTCCTCTGCTGGTTCCAGCTGCTGGTGCGCTGGACGCTGCCGCGCTTCCGCGCCGACCAGCTCATGAACCTGGGCTGGAAGCTCCTCCTGCCACTCGCGCTGGCGTGGACCATGCTGAGCGCGCTGTTCAAGCTCGCGGCCATCAACTTCGGGTGGGTCTGATATGGCGCACGCTCCTGTCGAAGAAGTGACCGAGGGACCCAAGGTCCTCGCGGTATCGAAGGTGAGCCCCAAGGTGCGCACCATCGCGGTGGTGCGTCCGGGCGAGGGCGACGTCACCTACCTCGAGGCGGCGCGCAAGGGCCTCGGCGTGACGCTGCGCCACTTCATGAAGAACTTCTTCGGGCGGCGCCGCCCGGCCGACAAGCTCGCCAGGGGCGAGGTGGTCACCGAGAAGTCACTCATCCCGTGGAACGAGATCGAGACGATCCAGTACCCGGAAGAGAAGACGCACTACCCGGAGCGCTTCCGCGGGCTGCACCGCCTGATGCAGCGTGACGACGGCCAGGTCCGCTGCGTGGCGTGCATGTGCTGCCCGACCGTCTGTCCGGCGCACTGCATCACGATCATCCCGGCCGAGACCGATGACAAGGGCATCGAGAAGAAGCCCGCGGTGTTCGAGATCGACGAGCTGCGCTGCGTGGTGTGCGGGCTCTGCGTCGAGGCGTGTCCGTGCGACGCGATCCGCATGGACTCGGGCGTCCACGCCAAGCCGGTCGAGCAGCGCGGCGACGCGATCATGACGCGCGAGCTCTTGCTCGGGCTGTCGAAGGAAGTCGGCAAGGATCCGACGTCGACCGCGACCCAGGGCGGCGAAGGTCCCGACTGGCGCGACGGCGGCTGACGGCGCTCACGGCGCCGCGGTCAGGCAGACCTCGTACATCACCGTCCACGCGCCCGCGCTCATCGGGCCCTCGAAGCAGCCGCTTCCGACGCTGCGCAGGTCGACCGTGCCCAGCGGTCCGCTCGCGTCCGCGTACCAGATGACGAGCCGGTCGGGACCGGTGAACTGCCAGCCGCCGGTGACGCCGGGCTCACCATCGACCGCGACCGAGCCGTCGGCCGCGAGCACCGAGGTGAAGCCCGAGATCGACGACGGGTAGAGGGCGCACTCGAAGAAGGACGTGAGGCCCGTGCCGGTGCAGTGGTCGTTGGTTGCCGTGTAGCGGCCGCTCACGCTGGTCGGCACCGTGGACGGCGCGAGGAGCGCGCTCGCGCTGTTGTCGGCCGGGTTGAGCTCGGCCGTCGGCGACGACGCGCTCGCGCTCATGGCGAGGGCCGCCGTGCTGTACGGCAGCGCGATGGTGAAGGCGACCGTCGTGGCGCCGCCGCGCGGCACCGTCCCCAGGTTGCAGACGAGCCGCGTGCCCGTGCGGGTGCAGCGCGGATCGAACGCGCCCAGCGTGCCCATGACGTGCACGGTCGGGCTGGTGTTCGTGACCGGGAGCTGGATCGCCAGGCTCACGCTGCTGGCGTGTCGGTTGCCCTGGTTGGCCACGCGGACGCTCACCTGCCCCGGCGCGTAGACGGCCACGCCGGCCGGCGGCGTGATCGCGACCCCGAGGTCGGCGCCAGGCGCGGCGAGGGCCGCGGTGGCAGGGAGCAGGACAGGAAGGGTGACGAGACATGCGAGGAGCTTCATGCTCACGAACATGCGAGACCGGGCGCGCCCGGGCATCGCACGCACCTCTCACACGACGGGTAGCGATCGGTGAGCGTCGCCGCGGCTCAGGTGCGATCCTCGACGAGATCACCGGCGTAGAGCTCGAGCGCCAGCTGACCGCTGCCGTCGGCCTGGAAGAGCTGACGGATGCCGGCGGCGCGCAGGCGCGCGCGCAGACGCGCGAGCGTGACGTCCCAGCGGTGGCGGAGCTGGAGCGCGTCGGCCTCGTCCGGCCAGATCTCGCGGGCCAGCACCTCCCAGTGGGTGGGACCGTCGTGCGCGACGAGCTCGCTGAGCAGGCGCGCGCCGGTGCCGCTGACGGTGTGGACCTTGCGACCACGCTGGAAGATCTGCACGGCGTCGTAGAACGCCACCATGCGGATCGGCGCGGCGACCGCACCCGTGCCTTCGGTCGAGGCGGCGCCGGCGCGGGCGATGGGAACGAGCACGAAGCGGAAGCGCGCGCCGGCGACGTCGAGGGTGAGCCCGGGCTCGACGGTGACGACGCCGGCGGCGGTCCGCGCCTTCCACGCGTCGCCGGTCGACCAGATCGTCGCCGGCGCGTCGGGGACGAGGCGGGCGTGGAGCCGCGGCGGCGACGTGGTGAGGCTCGCCACCTGCGGCAGCACGAGCGCCTCGCCGGACGGCAGCGCGACGCCCAGCACCTCGGCAGGGGTCACGACCTCGCCGACGGTGATGGCGAGCTCGTCGGCGAGCGTGATGACGAGCCCGGGAGACAGCACGACGTCGGCGACCGGCGCGCCCTCGACCAGCACCATGCGACGGAGCGAGAGCAGGTGCAGCTCGCCCTTGCGCAGGCTGACGATCGCGTGCGCCTCGGAGACGCGAGGATCGTCGACGACCACGGCGGCGGTCGGCGTGCGGCCGATGAGGTCGCCGTGGCCGACGACGTGCTCGATCTCGAGCCCCGTGAGGACGGCGTACGCGCGCACGTGTGATCGGTAGCGTACACTCGGATGTGCGGAATGGGTGACCGCGACGAACCGAAGCCAGCCACGTCGCTCGCGGGGCTGAGCGAGCCGAGCACGGTCGCGGCCACGGGCGCCCGTCCCGACGACCCGCCCGCGCCGTTCGCCGGCGACGCCGACGCCCGGTACCGCGAGGTGAGCGTCGTCGGCGCCGGCGGGCTCGGGACGGTCCTGCGCGCCCACGACGCGCGCCTCGACCGCGAGGTCGCGCTCAAGCGCATCGGCCCGGGCGCCGACCCGCGCCACGCCGCGCTCCGCTTCGCCCGCGAGGCGCGGATCACCGCGCGGCTCGATCACGCCGGCATCGTGCCGATCCACGACGCGGGCGTCACCGCCGACGGCCGGCTCTTCTACACGATGCGGCTCGTGCGCGGGCGCTCGCTCGCCGAGCTGGCCGCCGAGGCGCGAGACCTCGACGCGCGCCTCGCCCTCGTGCCTTCGATCACCGCCGCGTGTCACGCGGTCGCGCACGCCCACCGCCGACGGATCGTTCACCGCGACCTCAAGCCCGCGAACNNACTGGGGCCTCGCCGAGGAGCTGGCCGTGCTCGCCGAGCTCCGCGACGGCGAGGTCGCAGGGACGCCCGCGTACCTGAGCCCCGAGGTGGCGCGAGGCGAGCCCGCGAGCATCGCCGGGGACGTGTGGGCGCTCGGCGCCACGCTCTACGAGGTGCTCGCCGGCCGGCGCCGCATCGCGGGCGATCGCGACGAGGTGCTCGCGACGCTCCGCCGCGATCCGCCGCCGGCGGTGTGGCCGGACGAGGTGCCCGTCGAGCTGCGCGCGATCGGCGATCGCGCGATGGCGACGCGCGCGGGTGATCGCTACGTCGACGCCGAGGCCATGGCGCGCGACCTGGAGGCCTTCCGGGACGGGCGGCGCGTCGCGGCCCACCGCTACTCGACGCGGGCGCTGGCGTGGCGCGCGGCGGTGGCGCTGCGCTG
>DDTA01000072.1:9942-10148 GCA_002344285.1 Myxococcales bacterium UBA2376 | reverse complement strand
CGCCCTTCTCGTGGCCGAAGAGCTGCGACGCGATGAGCGTGGCGGGGAGCGAGCCGCAGTCGACGACGACGAAGGGGCCGGCGCGGCGTGGGCCGGTCTCGTGGATCGCGCGCGCGACCACCTCCTTGCCCACGCCGGTCTCGCCCTCGATGAGGACCGAGGTCGAGACCGCGGCGAGGCGGCGGGCGAGCGCGGCGACGTCGCGC
>DDTA01000072.1:0-9890 GCA_002344285.1 Myxococcales bacterium UBA2376 | reverse complement strand
GTGCCGTTGCGGCTGCCGAGGTCGACGAGCGCGAGCCCGTCGGCGGCGTGGCGGACCTCGAGGTGATAGCGGCTGACCGTCGGATCGGAGAGCGCGAGGTCGCAGTCGGCCGCGGTCCCGACCGTGACCACCCGCCGGGCGTCGCCGCCGGCGTCGCGCCCGGCGTCGGGACCACCGTCGACGCGCACCGCCACCAGCCGCACGGCGCGCACGGCGCGGGGCGAAAGCGTCGTCGGTCCCGCGTGATCCATCGGCGCATCGTATACCGCAAGGCGCCCTTCGACTCGGGCTCGCTGCGCTCGCCCTCGCTCAGGGTGAACGGAACGGGGTGTTGGCGCGCGCCAACAGGCGAACGCCCGGGTTGTCGGGGCGCGCCAACAGCGCGCGACGTCGTAATGCCGAGGAAGCCCGCGCGACACGCCTGGTCCGAACGTTGCTCGGTCGGCGCGCATGAGCCCACGCACGTTTCTCCTCGCCACCGCCGCGATCGCGGCCGGCGGTCTGTCGGCCTGCTTCTCCGGCATGGCCCAACCTGCCGGCGACGATGGCGACGACTGGTCGATCGACGACGCGATCGAGTACCGCGCGATCGGCTCGCACCCGGGGTGCACGACCGCGGGGCTCGACTACACGCCGGCGACGATCGCCGGCTACCGCTGCGCCGCCAAGCGCTACGCGCTGCCGGCCGGCACCAGCGAGGACACCTCGGCGCCGATCGTGCTCCTGATCCACGGCAACTCCGACGCGCCCGAGGCGTGGGAGCGGTTCGAGGACGGGGCGCCGATGATCGCCGAGCGCCTGGTCGCGCGCGGCCTCCGCGTCTTCGCGATCGACCTGCGCATCGACCGGGTCGACGATCCGCAGGGCAACAACGACACCGAGAACGCCGCGCGCAACGTCGACCACGGCTGGGCGGTCCCGCTCACGCAGCACCTGATCGAGCGCGTGCTCGCCGCCGAGCCCGACCGCCAGGTGTCGCTGGTCGGCTTCTCGCTCGGCGTCACCACGATCCGCGACGCCCTCCGCCGCATCCACGCCGAGGGCGAGGTCACGCTGTGGCCGCGGCTCGACGACGTCGTGCTGCTCGCCGGCGCCAACCACGGCGTGTCCTCGTTCGCGCGCCTGTGCGGCAAGAACCCGACGATGCGCGGCCGCGTGGCGTGCGAGATGGGCAGCCGCGACAACTTCTCGCCCACCGACTTCCTGCTCGCGCTCAACGGCCCCGACCACGCGTACGAGACGCCGTGCGCCGACGGCGAGACCGCGTTCGGCGAGCCGGTCTGTGACGGGCACCGCGTCACGTACACGACCGTGGTGATGCGCGACATCGCCAACGGCTCCTACCAGGACGAGTTCGTGTCGGAGGCGTCGACCGCGCTCGAGGGCGCCGACAACCGGCTGCTGGAGCTCACCGACGTCGACGAGAGCGGCTACTTCTTCGGCGGGCTGCTCAAGAACCACTACGGCGCATCCCGCTCGACCGCGGCGCTCGAGATCCTCGACGAGGTGCTGCCGTGAGCCGCGCCGCGCTCGTCGCCCTCGCCGCCCTGTTGGCCCTCGCACCCCCGGCCGCCGCCGAAACTGCATCCTCCGATCATCCTGAGCGAGCGCTCGCGGTAGCGAGCGCGAGTCGAAGGACGAAGACCGGCCCCACCGTCGATGCCGCGGTCACGCCCGGGACCGACGACACGCCCGCCGACGCGCCCGCCGACGCGCAGCCCTGGATCCGCCCCTTCGTCGCGGTCGTCGGCGGCCTGGAGATCGAGACGCTCGTGAACCGGCCCGGCGACAACCGCGAAGGACGCGCGGTCACCGTCGCGCTCTCGCGGTTCGGCATGCGCG
The DNA here is from genome assembly GCA_002344285.1 of Myxococcales bacterium UBA2376. Classification (GTDB taxonomy): domain Bacteria; phylum Myxococcota_A; class Polyangia; order Haliangiales; family Haliangiaceae; genus UBA2376. The sequence goes on along the minus strand of DDTA01000072.1, from coordinate 8,048 downwards.
CCGGGGTGGCGAAGGGCATCTACATCGAGAGCGAGTTCGAGGCCAACGCCGGCCCGCACGGCTCGAGCGCCTGGGAGGGCCAGGCCGCGCTCAGCGTGCGCAACCAGCTCGTGCGCATCGAGCGCGGGCGCTTTCGTGCCGACGCCGGCCGCATCACCGATCCGGCCAGCCTCGACTTCGTCTCCGATCACGTCCTCGACCAGCTCCTCACCGACGGCTTCACCCGCGGCGCGCTGCTCGCCTCGGGCTTCAACCGCGGCAACGGCGTGCTCGGCCAGGTCGAGCTGATCCCCGGCGGTCGCCTCGGCCTCAGCGTCAACGCCGCCAACCCGGTGTCGACCACGTCGAGCCTCGTCGTCGGTGGCACCTTCCCGCCCTTCGCCCGCTTCTACTTCGCCCCCTACCAGTACGTGGGTCGCGACGCCGCCAACTTCCCCGCCGACGAGTACCACTTCGTGATGGTGACGCCGTCGGCGCTCCTCGATCGCGAGCGCTTCGCCGTGCACGCGGCGCTGCAGATGTTCCAGGTGAACACCAACACCTCGCGCCGGGACGACCAGCACATCGACGGCTACAACGCGCGGGTCACGGCGATGGCGCGCTTCCTCGACCGCCGCCTGCGCGCCTTCGGCTCGGCCTCGATCGTCCAGAACGAGGTCGTCGATCCCGACGACGGCACGCGCCTGTCGGGCGAGCTCTACACCGGCACCAGCGTCGGCGGCGGCCTCGACGTCGACGCCCCGCCGATCGGCGGCCGCCGCGCCGGCGCAGGCGTCCAGCTCTCGCTCGTGCGCGATCGCCAGGGCGCGCGCGCCCTCGCCGATCAGCTCTTCGTCAACGTCGGCACCACCTACTGGCTGGGGGAGACGACCGCGCTGGGGGCGCGGTTCGCGCTCTACCGCCGCTGCGAGGACCTCGAGGGCGACGGCTGCACCGTCGACGGCGAGCGCAGCTTCTTCATGACCCTTCGCACCCAGATCTGAGGGCCACCATGCGTACTCCTCTCGTCGTCGCGGCGATGATCGCCGCCGCTGCCACCGCCGCGTCCGCCGGCACCCTCGAGCAGGTGCCGAGCTTCGGCTCGAACCCTGGCGGGCTCTCGATGTGGCGCTACCGGCCGACCACGCCGGCGGCGAACGCCCCGCTCGTCCTCTTCCTCCACGGCTGCAGCCAGACCCACACCGAGTCGGCGCTCGTCGGGTGGACGCAGCTCGCCGATCAGTACGGCTTCTACGTCGTCTTCCCCGAGCAGTCGACGAGCAACAACCCGATCCGCTGCTTCAACTGGGCCGGCGAGTACGGCGACCCGGCCAACCTGGTGCGCGGCCAGGGCGAGAACCTCTCGCTCAAGCAGATGGTCGACAAGATGCAGGCCGATCACGCGATCGATCCGGCGCGCATCTACATCGCCGGGTTCTCGGCCGGCGGCGCCTTCGCCAGCGTGATGCTCGCGACGTGGCCCGACGTGTTCGCCGCGGGCGCGATCATGGCCGGCATCCCGTACCGCTGCGCGACGACGGTGAACGGCGCGTACAACTGCCAGGCGCTCGCGAGCCACCCCGAGCTCAAGAAGACGCCGCAGGAGTGGGGCGACCTGGTGCGCGCCGCGTACCCGAGCCACAGCGGTCCGCGGCCGAAGGTCGCCATCTTCCACGGCACCAGCGACGGCATCGTCAGCCCCGACAACCAGATCGAGCTCGTCGAGCAGTGGACCAACGTGCTCGGCGCCGATCAGACGGTCGACGAGATGGCCACGGTCGCCGGCCACGAGCGCGCGCGCCACAAGGTCGGCGGCGTGACCGTCGTCGAGTCGTGGCGCGTCGCCTCCATGGGCCACGCGGTGAGCATGGGCGCCGATCCCGAGCACGCCTGCCCACCGACGGGCGGCACGTACATCGAGAACCGCGGCATGTGCGCGGCCTGGCGCGCGGCCGCGTTCTTCGGCCTGACCGGCACGGTGACGCCGCCTCCCGACGGCGGCATGCCCGACGGCGGCGTGCCTCCCCCCGACGGCGGCGCCGGCCCGGACGGCGGCACCTCGGGCGGCCCGACCGTGACCATCACGGCGCCCGGTGATGGCGACGAGGTGAGCGGCGCGGTCACGATCAGCGCCGAGGCGTCGGCCGCCGACGGGGTCGCGCGCGTCGAGTTCAAGGTCGACGGCGTGCTCAAGGGCTCCGACGGCACGGCGCCGTACAGCTACCGCTGGCAGACGGCGAACGTCGCCGCCGGCGCTCACGCGATCGAGGCCATCGTCTTCGACCGCTGGGAGGTCATGGCCTCCGACCAGATCGACATCGTGATCGGCGAGGGCGGCGGCAACCCCGACGATCCGACGCTGGTCGATCCCATCCCCTGCGGCTGCCGCGGCGGCGGCGCCGGCGCCGTCGGCACGGGCGTCGTCGTGCTCCTGCTCGTCGGCTTCCTCCGCCGTCGGAGGGTCGCGTGAGCAACTCCCAGGTGCCCTGGTGGAAGGAACCGACGAAGGGCCAGTGGATGGCCTTCTCGGCGGCGTGGCTGGGCTGGATCCTCGACGCGTTCGACTTCACGATCTTCCTGATCGTCGCGCCCGAGATCGCGAAGGAATTCGGCGTCAGCCAGACCGCGGTCATGGGCTCGCTCACGCTGACCTTGCTCCTCCGGCTCGCCGGCGGCGTCGTCGCCGGCGCGATGGCGGACCGCTGGGGGCGCAAGCTGCCGCTCATGCTCTCGCTGGTGTGGTTCGCGGTGTTCGACGGCCTCGTCGCGCTCGCGCCCACCTTCACGTGGGTGATCATCCTGCGCACGCTCTTCGGCTTCGGCATGGGCGCCGAGTGGACCGCGGGCTCGACGCTCGCGATGGAGAGCTGGCCGGCGCGCAGCCGCGGCCTGGCGTCGGGCATCCTGCAGGGGAGCTGGGCCATCGGCTTCCTGCTCGCGGCCCTGGTCTCGGCGGTGGTCGTCCCCGCGTTCGGCTGGCGCGCGCTGTTCGTGGTCGCGGTCGCGCCGGCCTTGCTCGCGTTGCCGATCCGCTTCCTCGTGCCCGAGAGCCACACCCCGAGGAGCGCGCGCGCGCCGATGCCGCCGCTCGCCCCCGTGCTCGGCAAGCTGGTGTCGGCGTCGCTGCTGATGGCGCTGGGCTTCGGCGTCTATTACGCGCTGACCAGCGCGTACGCGCTCATGCTCGCCGGCGATCACGGCCTCGGCCCGTCGGACCGCTGGAGCCTCATGGCGATGTTCAACGTCGGCATGCTGTGCGGCGCGGTGGCGACCGGCTGGGCGGCGCGGCGCTACGGCGTGCGCGCGGTGATCGCGGCGCCAGCGCTGCTGGCGTTGCCCGTGCTGCCGCTCTACGTCGGCGTCGTGCCGGGCACGCTCGGCGTCGGCGCCTTCCTCGGCGGCGCGCTCGGCGTCGGCTTCACCGGCATCGTGCCGATGGTGCTCACCGACCTGTTCCCGGCGGCGGTGCGCGGCCGCGCGGTCGGGATCGCGTACCACGCGGGCGCGATGGTCGCGGCGTTCGTCGCGCCCGGCATCCCGGCGCTGGCAGAGGGGCGCGGGTGGACGCTGGGCAGCGCGATCGTCGTCGTCGCCGGCGGCTTCCTCCTGGCGCTCGCCGCGACGGTCCTGCTCGCGGGTCGCGCCGTCGTCGCTCAGAACGAGCCGGCGAGCGCGACGCCGGCGTGATCGGCGCCGACCACCGGCGTCACCCGGTCGCCGCGCGCGGCGAGGACGACGGTGACGACCGCGGTCGCCGCCGCGGCGCCGAAGGCGACGTTGGCGAGGAGCGCGTGGCGCTCGCCGCGCGCGCGCACGGCCTCCAGCTCCTCGAAGGTGTGCTGGGCGCTGTCGGCGCGCAGGCGATCGAACTCGTCCTGGGCGACGCTCGTGCGCCACGCGAACACGCCGCCGGCCACGCCCAGCACCACGGTGCCCGCCGCCCACGTCTGCCAGCGCCCGCCCAGCGGGCGCCCCGTGCCCGTGCCCGTGCCCGTGCCCGTGCCCGTTCTGCCCTCTCCAACCGTCCGCGCCCCACTCCCCGGCCGCGTGAAGGGTCGCACCACGACCTCGTTCCCGAACTCATCGAGTCCCGCCGCCACCAGCGCATCCCCATCGATCCCGGCGATCGACAGCGGCGCACCGGGCAGCCCTCCTGCCCCCGTCCCCTCCCCGGCCCGCGCCGCCGCCCGCACCCGCACACTCCGCACCATCCGCAGCGGATCGCCGCTCACCGAGATCGCCACGGTCGCCGCCGGTGCCGTCGGCGTCACCGCGATCGCCAGCGCCGCTCCCCCGAGCGACGCGCGCGCGGCCTCGAGCGGCGCCTTCACCTTGGGCGACGCATCGGCCGGCAACCGTCCGTCGGGCACGAGCGCGAGCCAGCGCGCGAACCACTGCTCGGCGCGCGTCGGCTCGTCGAGCCCGGCCGCGAGCTCGCCGGCCATGCGATACAGCGCCGCGAGCTGCGCCGGCGACGCCTTGCCGATCGCGATCGCCGCCTCGACCTGCGCGAGCGCGTCGCGATAGCGCAAGGCCGCGCGCTCGGCGCGCGCACGCGCGGTGGCCTCCGCTACGCTCGCGTCCTCTTCGGCATGCGCGACGCCGACCTGCGCGCCGGCGGTCGCGAGCGCGAGCGCGGCTGCGACGGCGGCCCTCACCATCGCAGGTCGACCGGCTTGGCGCGTTTCCCTTCAGGCACGTCGATGGTGAAGGTACGCGATCGCCCGTCCTCGAGGACAGCCTTCACCTGGTGCTTTCCCGCCGCGAGCGGCTTGTCGATGTACGGCGTGATCCCGACGCGCTTGCCGTCGATGAAGAGCTCCGCCCACGGCGTCGAGTCGATGCTCACCGTTCCAGGCTCTCGCACGCTCCGCCGACTCCCCGTGCCCGTGCCCGTGCCCGTGCCCGTGCCCGATCCGGAGCCCGCACCCGCATCCGTAGCCGCACCCGCACCTGCATCCGCACCCGCATCCGCACCCGCATCCGTGCCCGCATCCGTGCCCGCATCCGTCACCGCCACCGCCACCGCGACCGCGTCGCGCTTCCTCGACGACGAACCGAGGACGATCCAGATCGCCGCCGTGAGCGCGACCGCGAGCGCACCGGCGAAGAGCCACGCCACGCGCGAGCGCGTCGGCCGGGCCCACACCGTCGTGATCATCGCATCGGGCCGCGCGCCGACGGTTCTTCGCGCCACACCCGACGCCCCCCGTCCTTCGACTCCGGCTCGCTGGCGCTCGCCGTCGCGCAGGACGAACGGAGCTGCAGCGTCTCCGGCTGCGTTCCCGTCTGCGTCTGCGTTCCCGTCTGCGTCTGCGTCCCCGTCTGCGCCTGCGTCTGCGTCTGCGCCTCCGTCTGCCCTCTCCCGTTCCCTCTCCGGCTCCCACCCCCTTCCCCGCGCGCTCCGCACCCTCTCCCGCTGCGCCGTGATCTCCACCCCGCACCGCACCTCGATCACCTTCGCGATCTCGCTCGCCCGCGCGACGCCACCGACCTCCGCCATCGCCTGCTCGAGCTCCTCGCGCATCACCGCGGCCGTCGCCGGTCGGCGGTACGGCTCCCGCGCCAGCGCCCGATCGATCACCGCCACGAGCGCCGCCGGTACGCCCGCTCCCTCGACCTCTCCGCCGAGCCGCGGGATCTCGCCGTCGAGCACCGCCGCCGCCGTCAAGGACGCCGAGCCCCGCGCGAACAGCGGCCGCCCCGCCAGCGCCTCCCACCCGAGGATCCCCACGCAGAACACGTCGGCGCGCCGGTCGACGTGCCCGTCGGCGAGCTGCTCGGGCGCCATGTACGCGAGCTTGCCCTTCACCACGCCCTGCTCGGTCACCGCCTTGGCGCCGCGCACCTTCGCGACCCCGAAGTCGAGCAGCTTGACGACGCCGTCGCTCGTCACGAACACGTTACCCGGCGACACGTCGCGGTGGACGACGCCCAGCGGCGCACCGTCGTCGCCACACAGCTCGTGCGCGTGGTGGAGCCCGTCGCACACCTGGACGAGGATGCCCGCGACGAGCCGCACGTGCGCCGCCGTCAGCGGGGCGCCGCCGCCGCCTTCCCGCGGCAAGAGCGCGCTCGCCGGCACTCCCTCGAGGTACGGCATGGCCAGGAAGTGATCGTCGCCGTGCTCCTCGAGATCGTAGACCTCGCACACGTTGGGGTGCGTGAGCCGCGCGGCGAGTCGCGCCTCGTCGAAGAACATGTCGCGGTACGTCGCCGTCGCGCCGAGCTCGGGGCGCAGGCGCTTGAGCACCACCAGGCGCGCGAACCCTTCGGCGCCGGAGCGGCGCGCGAGGAACAGCTCGCCCATGCCACCGGTGGCCAGCGGGGCCACGATCTCGTAGCGGCCGATCGTGTGCGGGGTCATCCTGGACATCACACCGACGAGCCCACGCTGGTACCCTCGGCGAGCCGAGTCTACACCGTGCGCTCCTGCTTCCACACGCTCGTCGCCGCCGGCGTCGCCGTCGCCGTCGCCGTCGCCGTCGCCGTCGCGTGCCTTTCCGGCTGCTCGTTCGACGCCGACTACGGCGGCACCAGCCTCGCGTGCCCGCCGAGCTCGCCGCGCTGCCCCGACGGGTACACGTGCGTGAACCAGGTGTGCACGCGCGACGGTGCCATCGACGCCGGCGACGCGACCGACACGCGCATCACCGACGCCGGCACCTGCGAGCTCGCCGCGGCCGAGGGCACGCGCGACACGTGTGGACAGGCGCGTGACCTGACCGCCGCCGCGAGCGCCGCCGGCGGCACCCGCGTGTACGGCAACACCACCGGGTACACCAACGATCTCACGCCGTCGACGTTGCCCGATTGCACGACCTCGCCCGAGCCCGGCCCCGACGGGATCTGGCGGGTCTCGGTCACGACGGGGCAGACGCTCACCGTCACGTTCTCGCCCGAGGGCTGGAGCGGTGACGTGTACGTCGTCGACGCGTGCACCTCGACCGCGACCTGCGCGGGCGGCGGCCCGATGTTCTCGCCGGTGAGCGTCACGCCGGCCGCGGGGACCTACTACATCGTCGTGGACTCGCGCGCGGCGGGCGCCGCGGGCTGCTACACGCTCGATGTCGCGCTCGCGCAATAGCCACGGGTCGCCGCGCGTTGTCCGAGCCCATGCGAGCCCTCCCCTTCCTCGGCATCGTCCTGGCCGCCGCGTGCGGCGACAAGCAGCCCACGTCCCCGCCCGCGGCGCCCGGACCGCCCGCGGCACCGGCGGTGCCGGCGCGCCCGGCCCCGATCGACCTCGACGGCCTCGTCGACGGCCCGGCGTGCTTCGTCGTGCGCACCCCGGCCGGGACGGTCCGGCAATCGGACGAGGCCCTCTGCGCGAAGCGGCTTCGCCCGGCGTCGACGTTCAAGATCCCCAACGCGCTCATCGGCGCCGAGGTCGGGCTCCTCGGCGGCCCCGACGCGATCATGACGTACGACGCGAAGGCGTATCCGAAGGAAGCCTTCTGGTTCGAGGACTGGGCGCGTGACCAGCCGCTACGCGAGGCGATGCGCATCTCGGCCGTGCCGCTCTTCCGCCGCCTCGCCGTCCAGATCGGACCGGAGCGCATGCAGCGGCACCTCGACGCCTTCGCCTACGGCAACCGCGACCTGAGCGGCGGTCAGGACCGCTTCTGGCTCTCCGGTGGCGGCCTCGCGATCTCGGCGCGCGAGCAGGTCGACTTCCTCGCGAAGCTGGTCGCAGGGACCTTGCCGGTGTCGGCGAAGGCGATGGCGACGGCGCGCGAGGCGCTGCCCACCGAGCAGGCCGACGACGCGACGCTCCACTGGAAGACCGGCACCGCGCGCGAGGAGCCATCCGCCGGCGCCGATCGGCCTCCCTGGACCGCGTGGCTCGTCGGCTGGGTCGAGCGCCCCGACGGAAACCACGTCTTCGCCTGCTGGATCGAGGAGGTCGGCGAGTTCGAGCAGGTGACGTCGCGCCGCATGGCGTTCTGCAAGGGCGTGCTCGCCCGGCTCGGCCTCTTCGCGCCCGCGCTCGGCTCAGGCGCGAAGTAGCAGGCCCGCGGTCGTGCCCACGTGGGCACGCCGCTGTCCGGTTCTCGGCCGGTTCTCGG
>DDTA01000243.1 GCA_002344285.1 Myxococcales bacterium UBA2376 | reverse complement strand
GCGAGCATGGTGCACGCGATCCGCGAGCGCTCGGGCGAGACCACCCCGTCGTGGAACGGCGCCCCGTCTTGACGCGCCGACGTGCGCGGAGTCTTCTCCCGCCATGAAGCTCGTCGAAGGTTCGGTCGCTCTCGTCACCGGTGGTGCCTCGGGTCTGGGCGCCGCCACCATCCGCCGCCTCTTCGCCGGCGGCGCCAGCGTCGTCATCGTCGACCGCGACGAGGCCAAGGGCACGGCGCTGGCCGCCGAGCTCGGCGCCGATCGCGCCGTGTTCGCCAAGGCCGACGTCACCGACCCGGCGCAGATCGAGGCCGCCATCGAGGCCGCCGCAAAGCTCGGCACGCTGCGCGTCGCGGTCTCGTGCGCCGGCGTCGGCTGGGCCGCGCGCACGCTCGACAAGACCGGCAAGCCGCACGACCTCGAGCTCTTCCGCACGGTGATCGGCATCAACCTCATCGGCACGTTCAACGTGCTGCGCCTGGCTGCCTCGGCGATGTCGAAGCACGAGCCGGTCGACGGCGAGCGCGGCGTCATCGTCAACACCGCCTCGGTGGCGGCGTTCGACGGCCAGATCGGGCAGATCGCGTACGCGTCGTCGAAGGCCGGCGTCGTCGGCATGACGCTGCCCGCCGCTCGCGACCTCGCGCCGTCGGGCATCCGCGTGTGCACGATCGCGCCGGGCATCTTCGACACGCCCATGCTCGCCGCCCTTCCCGAAGACAAGCGCGCCGCGCTCGCCGCCGACGTCGTCTTCCCCAAGCGCCTCGGCTCGCCGGCCGAGTACGGCGAGCTGGTCGCGGCGATCGTCGGGAACGGCTACCTGAACGGCGAGACCATCCGCCTCGACGGCTCGCTGCGCATGCCGCCGAAGTGATGCCGCCTCGCGGGTGTCACACCCGGCGCCGCGGTATGCCGAGCGAAGTCGTGACCGGCGGTCAGGCGGCGAGCGCGCCGCGGTACGCCGCGGCGATGTCGTCGTCCGTGACCTTCCGCGGATTCGTCGCGAGGTAGAGCGCCTCGGCGCGTGCGCCAGCGACGAGCGACACGAGATCGCCCTCGCCGAGCGCGACCGGCGCGGTCGCGGGCAGCCCCACCTCCGCGGTGAGCCCGCGCACCCACGCGACGACCGCGGCGACCGGGTCGGTGACGCCGCGCAGCCCGAGGCGCGCGCCGAGCCGGGCGCACGGCGCCGTGATGGCCGGGCCGTTGGCCTCGAGCACCCAGGGCAGGAGGACGGCGTTCGCCAGCCCGTGGTGCAGCCCCGTGCGCGCGCCGAGCGGGTGGGCCATCGCGTGACAGAGGCCGAGCCCCTTCTGGAAGGCGACGGCGGCCATGCCCGCAGCGTGGAGCATGTGCGAGCGCGCGAGCGCGTCGTCCGGGTTCCGGACCGCACGCGGCAGGTGCTCCGCGATCATCGCGACGGTCTCGAGCGCGATCGCGTCGCACATCGGGTGATACCCGGGCGCGCACAGCGCCTCGACCGCATGCGTGAGCGCGTCCATCCCGGTGGCGGCCGTCGCGGCGGCCGGCAGCCCGACCGTGGTCTCCGGATCGGCGAGCACCGCGCGCGGCAGGAGCGACGCGTGGAGCAGCGTGCGCTTCACGCCGGCCGACTCGTCGGTGACGACCGCGCCGGTCGACAGCTCCGAGCCAGTGCCCGACGTCGTCGGCGCCGCGACGATCGGCGCGGCCGCAGGTAGCGAGCGCGCGCGCGGGCCGCCGAACGCGAACTGCGCGACGACGCCCGGCGCCACGTCGCCGTCGGCGACGGCCGCGAGCAGCGCGATCGTCTTGCCGGCGTCCATCGCGGCGCCACCACCGATCGCGCACACGCCGTTCGCCCTGACCTCGCGGTAGCGCGCGAGCCCCGCGAGCGCCTCGCCCTCGGTCGGGTTGGTCGAGATGCCGGCGAACACGCCGGCGATCGCGGCGCCGCCGCCGTCGATCATCGGCGCGAACCACGGCAGCGCCGCGACGACGGCGTCGGTGACGACCAGCGCGCGCGTGACGCCAGCGACCTTCAGCTCGCCGGCGAGCTCGTCGCGCCGCCCCCAGCCGAAGCGATAGCGGGTCGGGAACGAGATGCTGGCGCGCGGCAGGTCGGCGGTCACCCGAGCATCAGAACGGAGACGCGATCGATTCTCAATCCCTCAGTCGCGGAACACGAGGCACCGGAAGCCCTGACCGGCGGCGTTGGGCACCGTCTCGTCGTGGAGCTGGATCGAGCCCGCGGATCCGGCGGTCCCCCACGGCACGGAGAACGAGTCGGCGCCGGGGATCGGCGTCACGATCGTCATCGTCGCGTACCAGATGATGCGGTGCTGGGCGTCCGGCGGCGCACCGGGGAGGACGCGCAGGGCGCTCAGCTCGACCACGAGCCCGCTCGACATCGTGACCCGCCCGGTGCGAGGCGCGCCGCCCGGCGTCGACGGGATCCGCGCGACCAGCGCCGAGTTGTCGATCGCGCGGCCACGGAAAGGCCCCGCTCGCTCCGCAGCCGCGGTCGCCTCGCCAGCCCCGGCCGTCTCCTCGGCCGCGTCGGCGCGACGACGTCGCGCACGCGCGGGCTCGCGGCGCGCGGGCGCGGGCACGGGCGCGGGCGCTTCCGGCGCGGGTGCTTCCGGCGCGGCGGCGTCCGCCGCGGCGCTGGCCTCGGGCGCGGGCTCGCGCGCCTCCGGCTCGGTCAGCTCGCCGCGCGTGTACTGATCGTAGCGATCGTAGACCCGCGCCAGGCGCTCCATCTCCTCACGCGCCGTGCGGAACGACGAGGCCGCCCGCTCCAGCTCGCCCTGCGCGCTGCGGTACGCCGCGCGCTGATCGAGCTCGCCGCGCGTCTCCTCGGAGCCGAGGCTCGTCGCCAGGCGCGCGTCGGCCGCCTCCTCGGCGTCGACCCCGCCGACGTACGCGCCCTCCGCGCTCGACCACATCGCCTCGGTGCGCGACGCGACGTTGGGCGGCAGCGTGCCCTCGGCGGCGGCCTCGCCGTGCATCTGCCCCCAGCGCCGGCGCTGGCGGACGACGTCCTCGCGCACGCGCTCGGCCTGCGCGTGCAGATCGTCGACCTGGACCTGCAGCGCGCGCAGCTCGTCGTGGTGGGCCTGGCCATCGGCGCTCATGTCCGACGCCTCGGCGTCGCCGGCGCGTCGCACGATCGCCGCGAGCTGATCGCGGTAGCCGCGGTACCGGCCGACCGTCTCGGCGCGCGTCGCCGGCGGCAGGTCGGTGTAGTTGTCGACGTTGGCGATCTGCGCGATGCGCGCGTCCATGTCGGCCATGCGCGACCGCGCCTCGGTCACGTCGGCGGCCGAGACCGGCCCCTCCTGTCGCGCGCGGATCCACGCCTCGAGCTCCCGCGAGCGATCGCGGCCCAGGAACGTCGCGACCCGTCGGCGCGAGTCCTCGCCGGCGGCGATGTCCTCCGCCGAGCGATCGCCGACCGCGGTCAGATCCTCCTCGCCGCGGTGGAACAGGCGGAGGTACTGCGTCTCGTCGGTGCCCCCGGCGACGTCGCGCACGAGCCGCATGTTGTCGCGCCCGTCCTCCGACAGGAACGCCGCGATCGCCGCGCCGCGCGCGCGCCGGCGCGCCTGCAGCGCGGCCGCGTGCTCGTCGCCGGTGAGCCGATCGTCGTCGGTGCCGACCTCGCGCAGCGCCGACCAGACGCCGCGCAACGGATGACCGAGCCCGGGACCGTCGCCGCCCGCCGGATAGCGCCGCAGCAGGTTGCGATGGAAGCGCAACGCCTCGTCCTGCGTGAGCCCCTCGCCGACGATCCAGTTGCCCGAGCTCTCGGCCCGGCTCCCCGCGCGCCCCGCCTCGGTGTCGCGGCCGAGCATGGACGCCGACTCCTCGCCGCTGGTCCCGTGCAGGTTGGTCGAGATCGTGTAGTCCGCGTCGCTGTCGGGAGCCTCGACCTCCATGCGGCGGCGCGCGTAGTCGCCGAACACCGTCGAGCCCTCGAAGTTCTCCTGGCCGGTCTGGGTGCGCGCCTCCGTGGTCCTGCCATCCTCGCCGTAGCGCGTCTCGACGACCTCGCCGGTGCCCGACCCGCCGCGCAGACCACCGAGCACGGCCACGCCAGCGCCCAGCCGGCTGCCGCTGCTGTCGGTCTCGCGCCGGCTGACGATGCGCACGCCGTCCTGCCGCTCCTCGATCGGATGCTCGTGGCGGAGGAACGCGGCGAACGCCGCCTCGCCCGCCGCCATGTCGACGGCGAAGGTCTCGCTGACCTGGCGCCGGCGCTCGCCGCCGGCCGTCACCGAGACGAGGTTGCCGGCGCTCAGCGCCCCACCGCCCGCGAGCGCCCAGGTCTGCACCACCGTCACCTGGTTGCCGTCGCCGCGCGTCACCTGCGCCTCGCTGCTCGGCGAGAACTCGCCGCTGCCGCCGAGGCGCAGCGTGCGCAGGAGCGACGCGCTGGCCTGCGCGCTCAGCGTGCCGCCGATCGCGACGGTGCGCGCCGTGCCCGCGGGCTGCGCCCGCCACCACGCGACGGTGCCGAGCTCGCGTCCCACCGCGCGCTCGAACTCGCGGATCGCGTGGTCGCGGAAGTCCGCGCGGTAGGCCTCGGCCGCCGCGCGGTTCTCGGCGCGCGAGCCGCCGGCGAAGACCTGCGTGCCGCTGCGGGTCACCGTGCCGGCGAGCCCGCCGCCGCCGCCGCCCGCGCTGCCCGAGCCCGAGCCGCTGCCGCCGCCACGGAGCTGGACCTGCCAGGTCACGCGGAAGCTGCCGTCGGCCTGCTCGGCCGCGTCGTCGACGCGGAAGGTGTAGCCGCCGGAGAGCTCGCCGCTGATCGGTCCGCGGCCGGCGGAGATGGCGACATCGCGGCCGACGACCTCGCCGTCGGCGTCGCGCTGCTCCGAGTACGAGACGCCCAGGCTGCGATCGTCCTCGTCTCGCCCGGTCGCGTTGCTGCTGCCCTCGATCGAGCCGCCGTGCTGGGAGAGCGAGCCGCGGACGCCGCGGGTCGCGCCGTCGCTGCCGGTCTCGGTCACGCCGACGCCGCTGCCCGAGACGTCGAGGTCGCGGCTCGCCGCGCGCGGCGCGAGGCGATAGATGTCGACGTGGCCGGTCTCGGCGGCCTCCTCGATCTGCTCGAAGGTCGGATCGGGGCCGGCCTCGTCGAGCTGCGCGAGCGCCCGGCGCGCGCGCGCGGCGACCTCGGGGTCTGGGTGCTCGGTGCGGAGCTCGAGCTCCTGGCGCAGCAACGTGGCGCGGTCGGGCCCGGCGTCGGCGTCGGTGGCGCCGGCGGTCTCGGTCGCGGTGGCGGGCGCCGAGGCCGGCGACGGTGCGGCCCNNCCGGCACGCCGCCGCCGCCGTCGCCGTCATCTGCATCCGGCGCCGCGTCGCTGCCCGACATCACGTGACCGACCGCGCCCGCGTAGTCGCCCTCGCCGATCGCGGCGTGGAACGGATCGTCGGTGTGCACGCCGAGCGGCGCCGTGATCTCGCCGCCGCCACGCCACGGCTCGAACGGCACGCCGCTCGTCTCCTCCTCCGGGAAGTGCAAGCGACCGCCGCGATCGCGCCACGGCCCGTCGGGCTCGGTGTAGTGCGGATGCCCGGGCCGGTAGACGAGCTGGCCGGTCCGCGGGTTCTGCCCGACGATGCCCGAGTCGACCTCGGTCGCCGGCAGCGCGGTCGTGCCCGGGGTGTGGAACGTCACGATCGACGTGCCCGCGCCGTCGCCCTGGTTGAACTCCGCCGGATCGAGGCGCACCTCGCCCGAGGCCCGCAGCCGCCCCAGCGTCGTGCGGAACAGGTGGCTGTCGACGCCCCCGTGCGCGGTGTTGGGCTGGGTCTGCCAGAACGTGCGTCCCTCGCCGTCGATGCCGCCGCCGGCAGCGCGGGTGAAGCGATAGACGACGGTGTCGTCGGGCAGATCGTCCGCCGGGGGGAACTGATCGATCCGCCGGCGACGCGCCTCATCGCCACCACCACCACCACGACCACCACCGCCGTCGTCGTCACCCGGAAAGCGCTGCACCGCGCGCCCACCCTCGGCGCCGCGATGGGCCATCGTGTCGAGCAACGCCTCGGCGCTCTCGCCGCGGACCACGGTGTCGGCCACGGCATCGGCGTGCTGCTCGTAGACGTCGCCGACCCGCCCGACGCCGCCCGCCAGGCGCACACCCCCGCGCTGCTGCACCACGTGCGCCGCCTCGTGCGCGGCGGTGTGCACATCGGGCGCGCGCGCGAAGGCGACGTCGTCGCCGGTCGCGTAGGCGTCGGCGCCGATCGCCGCCGACGCCTCCGCCGCCGCGCCACCGACGTGCGCGCGCACGTCGCGGACGTCGTGATGGCCGAAGCTCTCCTGGATCGCGTCGAGGTGCGGGAGCGCGCCGCCACCGCTGGCCACCCCGCGCTCGGCGAGCAAGTGCACGGCGAACGGATCCTCGGTCACGCCAGAGGCGCGCCGCTGGACCGGCGGCGCGAACGGCACGGCGAGGGGATGAACCGCCGCCGAGGGATCCGCCGCGTGCTCCGGGGCGGCGCTGTCCGTCCCCGCCGGCACCGCGCTGGTGCGCGACGTCTTCCCCGGCGCGGGCGACGACGGTCGCGCGCGAGTCTGGTCATCACCACCGGTCCGGCCACGGAAGTCGCGCATCTGCGGGATCGACGCGGCCCCGGCTCGATCTTCCCCACACCCGAGGTCCGTGACCGCCGGAATCCGGAATTCCCCGCGCCTCCGCGACGGTAGACCCTCGCATGCGCACCCGCCTGTGGACCGGCCTCGTCCTCGCCGCCCTGCTCTTCCTGGTCGGCTGCGACCACGCGACCAAGTACGCGGCCGAGACGCGCCTGCGCGACGAGCCGGCGCAGCCGATCGTCCGCGGCGCGGTCGCGCTCGAGTACCACCAGAACCACGGCGTCGCCTTCAACAACGAGCGCTTCCTGCCGGCGTCGGCGCGCAAGCCGCTCATCTTCACGATCGGGGTGGTGGCGATGGGCGTGCTGGGTGTCGCGCTGTGGCGCCGGCGGGGGCGGCGCGACGCCGAGACGATCGCGCTCGTCTTCATCGCGGGCGGCGCGGCGGGGAATCTCATCGATCGCCTCGCGCGCGGCTACGTCGTCGACTTCGTGCACGTCGAGCGCTGGCCGGTGTTCAACGCGGCGGACGTGTGGCTGGTGGTCGGCGTCGGCTTGATGCTCGTCGCCGCCTTCCGCGCCCGATCGGGCGCGGGCACGGGCACGGGTGTCAGGGCCATCACGTAGTTGATCGGCATGCGCATCTACTTCGTGGGGAGTCATGCCACCGGCAAGACCACCCTCTGCCGCTGGGTCAGCCGCCGCTACGGCCTGCCGATGATCACCGAGGTCGCGCGCGCCGTCCTGGCCGAGATGGAGAGCTCCCTCGACGCCCTGCGCACCGACATGGACCTGGTCGCCGAGTACCAGGACCGCGTCTTCGCCCGCCAGGTCGCGATCGAGCGCCTGCACCAGGGCGCCTTCGTCTCCGACCGCGCCTTCGACAACCTCGCGTACGCGGCCGAGCACACGACGGTGGTGGCCGAGCTCATGGGCGATCAGCGCTTCCGCGACTACATGAAGTGGGTCGCCGACGGCACCGTCTTCTTCCTGCGCCCGCACCGCGATCTCCTCAAGGAGGACGGCGTACGCGCCGGCGTCTCGTGGGAGTCGGTCCTGCGCATCGACGGCATGATCAAGCTGCTCCTCGAGATGCACCGGGTCGCGTACCTGCCGATCGAGAGCGTCTCGATGCAGGAGCGCGTCCGCGCCGTCGAGTTCACCCTCGTGCGCGGCGGCATCCAGCCGGTTGCCAGACCGCGTGACGAGGCTGCCGCGACCACGGTCGGGCCGTACGACACGTTACGCGCCTCCCTGGGTGGAGCCACTCCCGTCGCGACCGCCGCGTCGGTTTCCGGCGCCGGCGGGTCGATTGCCCGCCGCGTCGGTTGACGCCGCTCCCGGCCGATCCGAACCTCGTTCGCAGACCAACAAGGGGATACGCATGGGTCTGCTCGGTAAGTTTTTCGGCGGCGCGCCCGCCAAGAAGGCGTCGGACGACGTCCTCCTCCTCCACGCGATGATGCTGATGTCGTCGGTCGACGGCTACATGGAGGGCTCGGAGATCGCGACGCTCGAGGGCTTCATCAACACGCTGCCGGAGTTCAAGGACGCGGACTTCGACAAGCAGCTCGGCGAGGCCAAGAAGCTGCGCGCCAAGTTCCAGACGCCGCAGGACGCCGTGAAGGCGCTCAGCGACATCTCGAGCGAGGCGGTGAAGAAGAAGGCCTTCATCCTCGCCGCCGACATCGCGATGTCGAGCGGTGACGTCGACGAGGCCGAGGAGGAGCTGCTCGAGGCGATGCAGCGCATCCTCGGGATCGACGACGCGCTCGCCCAGAAGGCGATCGAGGTCCTCGCCCTCAAGTACGCGAAGTAGGCGATGTCGGGCGCGCCCGGGCATCGAGACGCACGCGGCGTGCAAGCGCGCCGCGACCGCGAGCTGCGCGACGAACTCGGCGCCGATCGCGGCGTCAAGAAGGCGCTCGAGAAGTTCGAGCACCGCGCCTCGGGCTACGGTTTCCGCCACCGCCGCAGCCTCCTCGCCGAGGCCATCCGGCTCAACAAGCGGATGGCGCCGGCGGTGTCGGAGGCCCTCGCCGACTGCCGGGCGGCGCTCGGCGTCGATCAGCCGATCGAGGTCTTCCTCGAGCCCAGGCCGGTCTACTCGGCCTGGATGTCGAAGGGCCGCTCCGGCCCCTTGCTCCTCGGGCTGTCGTCGCGCTTGCTCGAGGAGTTCTCGCCGGCCGAGCTGCGCTTCGTGCTCGGGCACGAGCTCGGGCACGCGCTCTTCGATCACCTCGGCATCCCCATGCCGATCACGGCGACCATCGAGGACATCGGCGGCACGCTGGTGTCGCGCGCGGTGCAGCTCCGCCTCTTCGTGTGGTGCCGGGCCGCCGAGGTGTCCGCCGACCGCGCCGGCCTCCTGTGCGCCGGCGACGCCGAGGTCGCGGCCACCGCGTTCTTCAAGATGACGAGCGGTCTCTCGCGCCCGGTCATCCAGACCGACCTCGAGGCGTTCGCGTCGCAGGTCGAGTCGCTGGCGTCGGCGCCGTCGGCCGCGCACGAGGTGCGCGACGACGACGATACGCTCGACTGCTTCTCGACCCACCCGTACACGCCGGTGCGCGTGCGGGCGCTGCTCGCCTTCGGCAAGAGCAAGCCGTTCCGCGAGCGCATGGGGCAGGCGGGTGGCGCGCTGTCGCTCGAGGACGTCGAGCACGTCGTCGAGCGCGACCTGTCGCTCATGGAGCCGAGCTACCTCGAGGACAAGGGCGACGAGGCCGACAAGATGCGCCGGGCGCTCTACTGCGCCGGCGTGTCGGTCGCCGCCGCCCACCAGGGCATCTCCGACGCCGAGCTGTCGGCCCTGCGGGCGCTGCTCGGGCCCAAGCAGGCCCGGGCGCCCGAGGACCTCACGGCGATCCGCGCCGAGCTCGACAAGGTCCTGGCCGACCTGGCCGGCGCCTCCCTGGCGCGC
>DDTA01000014.1:331-26905 GCA_002344285.1 Myxococcales bacterium UBA2376 | reverse complement strand
GCCGCCACCACCACCGCCGCCACCGCCGCGGGAGGGACGCTCCTCGGCCTGGTTGACGCGCAGCGGGCGACCGTCGACGTTCTGCCCGTTGACCTCGTTGATCGCGGCCTCGGCCTCGGCGGGCGAGCCCATGGTCACGAACGCGAAGCCACGCGGACGGCCGG
This sequence comes from Myxococcales bacterium UBA2376, assembly GCA_002344285.1. Classification (GTDB taxonomy): domain Bacteria; phylum Myxococcota_A; class Polyangia; order Haliangiales; family Haliangiaceae; genus UBA2376. The sequence goes on along the minus strand of DDTA01000014.1, from coordinate 26,741 downwards.
TCTCACGGTCCATGACGACGTGGACATCGGTCACCTGGCCGTGCGCACCGAAGATCTCGCGGATCGTGTCACCGGTGGTGTTGTACGAAAGGTTGCCGACGTAAAGACGAGTGCTCATTTCCTGCTCCTGATTTCCTGTGACGGCTGCGAGTTCCAACGACGATCGCAGTCCCGACACATTCGGAGAAGCGGCTCGCACGCGGCTACAGTCAGTCGAAACGGAAACTAGCACGGGTTCGCGCCGGTTGGGAGAGTGGGACATGCTGTCCAGGTGACCAGTGCCCGGGCCATCTTCCTGTCCCCCCATCTGGACGACGCCGTCCTGTCGGCCGGCGCACTGATCGCCCGGCGGGTGGCCGGGGGTGACCGGGTCGAGGTCTGGACGTTCTTCACCCAGGGGCCCCCGCTGGACACCCTGCCTCCGGAGCGACGGGTTTTCGGGGATTACGCCACCCGCCTGGAGGAGGACGCCCGGGCGCTCGCGCGGCTGGGCGCCTCCCGGCGACTGCTCGGCTGGGTGGAGCGGATCTGGCGGGACCCCCCGCTCGCGCGAACCCTCGACGTCTTCACGACGCCGGCCGGACCAGACTTCCCCAACCTCCCGGGGATGCGCGCCGCCGTCCGCGAGGCGCTCTCGACCGGCGCCGACGTCTACGCCCCGCTCGGCATCGGCAACCACATCGATCATGTGGAGGTCGCGCTCGCGTGCGGCGAGGAGCGCCTGGCCGGCGACGGCGCAGCGGCGCGTTTGTACTTCTACGAAGATCCGTACGCGCTGGGCGCCGCGTGCCGCCGCCGCCACTTCGTCGCTCGCCGCCGCCGCTGGAGTCCGCTGCGCGGTCCGTCGTGGGCGAGCCCGCGGGTCGGGGGCCTGCTCCGTGTCGTGGCCCACGCCGCGCGTGGGCCCGGGCTGGACACGTACGCGCCGGCCTTGTGTGACCTCGACTGGCGCTGCGAGCCGGCGGCGGTCGATGGCTTCGAGGACGCGAAGCTCGCCGCGATCGCCGAGTACCGCTCGCAGGTCGCGGCGTTCGGCGGGATGAAGCGGCTGTCGGCGTTCGTGCGTCGCGGTCACGCCGCGACCGGCGGCGAGCCGATCTGGCGCGCGTGACGTTCGCCGCTACGGCGAGACGCAGGCCGCCAGCTGCACGTACGGCAGCTCGACGGCCGACGGGCCGGCGGCGATCGTCGCGGCGTGGGTGCCGGCGCCGCCGTAGCCACCGGCGCAGCAGCCGCCGGCGAGCGCGATGCCGTGCGACGGCGCCGCCACGGAGCCGGTCACGTCGTGACGGTGCGCGCGCTGCTCGCCCGGCGTGAGCGGCTCACCGCCGAACGTGCGCCCCGCGGTGGCGCCGGCCGGCAGCGCGACGAGGTAGCGACCGACGAGCGCGGCGGGCGCCGGCGTCCACGGCGCCGGGCACGCGCCGGCGAAGAACGCGATCACGCCCGACGGCGCCGGGCGCTCGCCGGGGTCGACCTGCTTCTGGCACACGCGGAGCTGCAGGTACGGCACGTCGGGGGTGGTCTCGGCGGTGGCGGCGGTGCCGTCGATCTGGCCGGCGCGCGCGACGCCGTGGTTGGCCTCGCCGGCGATGCCGGCGTAGCTGATCGACGGCAGCGACACGCCGACGGCGAGATCGTGGCGGTGGGCGCGGGTCTCGTTCACGGCGAGCGCGGCGCCGACCAGCTCGCCGGCGTCGGCGGCGGCGGCGACCGGGACGATCGTGCGGCCGACGGCGTCGGCGTACGGCGCCCAGCCGGTCGGGCAGAGGGAGCCGAGGAAGAAGGAGATGGCGCCGCGCGGGAAGCCGTCGCCGGCGGCGGGCGCGGCGTCGACGGGCGGCGGCTCGGCGGCGTCGACGTCACCGCCGGGGTTGATCGTTCGAGCTCGCGCACGCCGCCGCGAGCGCCCAGAGCGACGCATGGCGAGGACCGCGCGCGTCACGGCGACACACACGCGGTGAGCTGGACGAAGGGCAAGCCCGAGGTCGCGGGCGCCACCGTGCCGGTGACGGGCTGCGGGCCCGACGCGGCGCCGTTCTGGTTGCCGCCGTCGGCCGCCGAGATCGACTTGTACGGCAAGGCGAGCGTCGCGCCGGTGAGCGCGTGCGCGTGCGTGCGGTCCTCCTCGGCCGCGAGCGGCTCACCGACGATGCGGCCGACGGCGGTCGCCTGGTCGGTGCCGACGAGCACGCGGCCACTGGCGATCGTCGCCGGCGCCCAGCCGGCCGGACACGAGGGGCCCTCGACGAAGGCGACCATGCCGCGCGGCGCCTCGTCGGCGGGCGCGACCGGCGCCGGCGCGGCGGGCGCCGACGAGTGCGCCGACGAGTGCGACGACGAGTGCGCCGACGGCGTCATCACCCACGCGCCGCACACGGCGACCGCCGCACAGGCCGCGACGGCGAGCAGGAGCCGGCGGGCGCTCACGGTCGCCTCCGCCGGCGGAGCCGCCGCGCGACGAGCGCGATCGCGGCGCCGAGGCCCGCGCCACCACCGGCGTCGCAGCCGCCGCTGTCACCCGGCGGCGGCGCCGTCCACGGCTCACCCGTGTGCGGCGTGGGATCGCTCGTCGGATCGCGCGGACCGCTCACCGGCGTGGTCGTGAAGGAGAACGAGAACGGCGCGTCGTAGGCGAAGCCGTCGACGGTCTGGACGCCGGCCGCGACCTCGATCGTGATCGTCTCGTTCAGCGCCCAGTCCTCGGTCGGCCGGATCGCGACGGCGTTGGCCTCGCTGTAGAACGGCCGCGCGGTGAAGCCATAGACCTTGCCCGTCGAGTCCGTGATGCGGAGCCTGTCGGCGACCCCGCTCGCGATGCCGCGGCCGAAGACGACGACCGCCTGCGCCTCCACCTTCGTGTGATCGGTCGGGTGCCCGTCGGAGCCGGCGGGTGGATAGGTCGCGATGATCTGGTTCTCCGGCCCGTCGACGCCGTGCAGGCGGTCCCACAAGGTCAGCCAGTACGCGGCGACGACCTCGCCCTCGCACGGCGGCGATCCCGGCTCGTGTGGATCCATGAGGCGCGCCGACGCCCACGGGTACTGCGTCCGGTAGCGCTCGACGGCCACCGGGTCCCGCCCGTTCACGGCGCCGTACGCGAGCACGAAGTTGTGCATCGCGCTCTGCGCGTTCAGGAGCGTGTCGGCGTCGACCGCGACGCCGAGCTCGGCGAACAGCGCGGGCAGCTCCGCGTCCGGCAGCCACAGCTCGGTGCCGCGGTAGTCGACGCCGGTCGCGTCGACGAGCATCACGTCGGTCGCGGTGTCGAAGCTGTCGAGCAGCGTGTCCGACCAGTTGGCCGCGTCGTAGCCGCGCGCCGCCTCCATGAACATCGAGTCGAAGATCTGATCGGCCATCCCGTGCGACGCGACGCCCATGAAGAACGCGACGTAGGGGCGCGCCTCGCCGCGCGCGTACGGCTCGGGCAGGTGGTCCTGCATCCAGCGCAGGAACTGGCCGTGGAACGGCCCCCAGTGCGCGGTCTCGCCGAACGGGCTGTCGACCGCGTAGCCGCCGTCGGGGAAGATGCTGCCGTTCACGATCATCGGCGCCAGCGCGGGATCCGAGAGCAGGCGCTTGAGCTCGCCGTCGGGCAGGTGCTCGATCGCGTGGAACGAGATCCACGTGTGCGTGTTGACGCCGTTGGCATGCGCGTCGCGCGCCCCGCCACCGCTCGCCGCGAGCGCGAGCGCCGCGAACGCGCACGCCGTGGTCGCGAGCGCGGCCCTGGTCGGCATGGTCCGTCTCATGGGCCCGCATTCTACACGTGGTCAGACCGCATTCCGAGGCGGACTTGAAACATGTTCTACTCGCGCGTGGAGGGACGAGTCTCCGGATCGGGGAGCCGAGACCCCAGTGATTTCGCATATTTTTTCGTGACCCGACCCGACCCGGCGCTCTCTCCATGGGAGGTATGAGCCAGTACTCCCGCCGGTCGCTCCTCCAGCATCTCGGGCTCGGCGCCGCCGCGCTCGCCTTGCATCGCCTCGCGCCCCGGACGCGCGAGGCGCACGCCGCCCAGAACGGGCCGCCCCGGCGCCTCATCTTGTGGCCGTCGATGAACGGCGTGGCCGCGCAGCACTTCTGGCCCAACCCCGGCAACCTGGCGGCGCTGTCGCTCGTGCTCGAGCCGCTGCGCGCGTGGGCGTCGAAGATGACGTTCATCCGCGGGCTCGACATCGAGGGCTCGTACAACCACTTCGCGGTGCGCAGCATGTTCACCGGCGTGCCGGTGAACGACTACCTGTCGCCCGACCCCACCGTGAAGTCGGTCGATCAGGTGGTCGCCGATCACGTCGCGGCGACCGCGCCGACGTCGATGCGCTCGCTGCACCTCGGCGCCATCCCCGCCGACTCGATCCACTTCTACCAGCTCTACGGCCGGTCGACGTTCTTCTTCAACCCGACGCCGGTCCACTACGAGGCCAACCCGGTGACCGCGTTCGACGCGATCTTCGGCGGCCTCGGCGGCGGTGGTGGCACGCCCCCGCCGCCGCGCGCCGACTACGCGGCCGACGTGCAGGCGATCACGAACGCGGAGCTCGGCACGCTGGAGAACAAGGTCGGCGGCTCGCCGCGCGAGCTGCGCAAGGTGCGCGATCACAAGGCCGCGGTCGCCGCGCTCGGTGGAGGCGGCGCGGCGCCACCCGCGGCGTGCGACGCGACCCGGCTCCCCTCGGTCGAGGCGCTGCGTCCGACGCTGGCGGGCAACGCGGCCGGCGCCTACGACCACGCGCGCTTCTCGCCGATCTTCGACGCCCAGATCGACATCATGGCGCGCGCCTTGACCTGCGGGCTCACGCGCGTCGCGACGCTGCAGGCCGGCTCCGCCGACGGCAACGTGATCGTGCCGGTCGACGGCGGCTATCCCCACCACAACACCTCGCACGGCGACCCGCTGACCTTCGCCCGCGTGCAGCGCTGGTATGCCGAGAAGCTGGCGCGCCTGGTCGCCGCGCTCGACGTGCCCGACCCGCTCGATCCAGGAGGACGCACCGTGCTCGACAACAGCTGCATCGTCTGGCTCTCGGAGTGCAACCCCGGCCACGACAGCGTCGACGTGCCCGCCTTCTTCATCGGCGGCGCCGGCGGCGCGCTCAGGACCGGCACGTTCCTCGACGCGCCGAACGCGACCAACCGGACGCTGCTCAAGACCGTCTGCCGCGCCATGGGCGTGGCCGACGGCGCGAGCGGTCACTTCGGCGGCACCGTGCTCTCGGAGGTGCTGGCGTGAGGGCCGTGGTCGCTTCGTGCGCGGCGGGCCTCCTGCTCGCGACCGCGTGCGTCGGGCACATCACCGGCGGTGACGACGGCGAGGAGCTGCCGCCCGACGAGCCGCGCAACGTGTGCGCGTCGGGGGACGCCGACATCGCCGGCCCGCGCCTGCTCCGCCGCCTCACCAGCCGCGAGTACACGGCCAGCGTGCGCGCCGTGTTCGGGCTCTCGACGACGGAGTGGGCCGGCCCGTCGTTGCCGGCGGATCCCGCGGGCCGGAACGGCTTCACCAACAACGTCGATCGCCTGCTCGTCGACGAGTCCTACGCGGCGGCGCTCGAGACGTCGGGCGAGGCGGTCGCCGACGCGGTCGTGGCGCCCGCGCGCCTCGGCCAGGTGCTGCCGTGCGCCGCGGGTGGGGGCGAGCCCTGCGCGCGCACGTACCTCGACACCATCGGGCGCCGCGTCTACCGCCGGCCGCTCACCGACGACGAGCGCGGCCGCTACCTCGCGCTCTACGACCGCGTCGTCGCCCAGGACGACTTCGCCACCTGGGTGCGCTGGGCGACGGTGGCGATGCTGTCGTCGCCGCACTTCGTCTACCGCAGCGAGCTCGGCGTGCGCGACGGCGACACCTATCGCCTCGACGGCTACGAGCTGGCGACGGCGCTCGCCTTCACCCTCACCGGCGCGCCGCCGACCGACGCGCTCCTCGATCGGGCGGGCGCCGGCGCGCTCGACACGCCCGAGGGGCTGGCCGCGGCGGCGCGCGAGCTGGCGCTCGACGGCGCGAGCGGACGGGCGCGCCCGGCGATGCGCGACGTGTTCCAGCGCTTCACCGATCAGTGGCTGGGGCTCTCGTCGCTCGCCAACCTGGTGAAGAGCGGCGAGGTCTTCCCGGCCTTCAGCGCCGAGATCCGCGGCGCGATGGGCCGGGAGACCGCGGCGTTCATCGATCACGTCGTGTTCGAGGAGGACGGCGGCGTCGCCGACCTGCTCACCGCTCCGACCAGCGTCGTCGAGCCGAACCTCGCCTCGTACTACGGCTGGCCGGCGACGAGCGGACCGACGACACGGCCCGAGGGATGGGGCGTCGGCCTGCTGGCGCAGGGCTCTTTGCTCGCGATCAACGCCGGCAACACGGCGACGTCGCCGACCCTGCGCGGCGTGCTCATCCGCGAGCGTCTCCTGTGCGGCGAGATGCCGCCGCCCCCGCCCACCGTCGGTGATCTGCCGCCGCCCACCGGCGCCGAGACCACGCGCCAGCGCTACGAGCAGCACGTCGCCGACCCGGCGTGCGCCGGCTGCCACCAGCTCATGGATCCGCTCGGCTTCGCGTTCGAGCACCTCGACGCGACCGGACGGTATCGAGCGACCGAGAACGGCTTCCCGATCGACGCGACCGGCAGCATCACGGGGCTCGGGCCGAGCGTCGCGTTCGACGGGCCGACCGAGCTGGCGAGCGCGCTGGCGAGCGAGCCCGAGACCGCGGTGTGCATGGCGTCGTTCATGGCGAGCGCGGCGTACGGCCTCGATCACCACGACAGCGCGTGCCTGGTGTCGTCGCTCGCCGACCAGCTCGCGCGCGACGAGCTGTCGATCGTCGACTTCTACGTCGGGCTGACGGCGACCAGGCACTTCACGCGCCGGACGGACTGAACGGGCTGGGCGCGATCGCGGTAGGCTCGCGGCGCCATGCGACCCGCCGCGTGCTCCTCGACACCGGCGACGACGACGCGATCGCGATGGCCTCAGGTGGGCGCGGCGACGGGTAGCGGGCGCGCGCGGCAGGTGGGCGCGGAGGTCCGCGAGCAGGTCGTCACGACGGGCCCGCCGCTCGTTCCAGAGGTTGCGCGCCTGGTGCGGTGCGGTACCCGGCGGCGGCGAGCAGCGCCGCCGCGTTGGGACCGTCAGCGGGCGCGCAGATGCCGTTGGCGACGACGCCGTGGGTGAGCGGATGTTGCCCCGTGAGCATGGTCGTGCGCGACGGCATGCAGACGACGTTCTGCACGTGGGCGCGGCGGCAGTGCACGCCGGCGCGCGCGAGCGCGTCGAGCGCCGGCGTGCGCGCGAAGCGGTTGCCGGTCACGCCGAGCGCGTCGTAGCGCTGCTGATCGACCGTGATGAAGAGGATGTTGCGGCGGCGCGCTCCGGACGGCACCGCGGGAGGCCGCGCGTCGCCCGGCGCGGGTCGCGTGAGCGCGCGGCGCGCCAGGAACGTCGCGCGCGATAGCCCGAGCACGGCCCTGCCGGCGATGCCGAAGTCCATCGGCTCCATTATAGTCGGGGGATGGCGGTCGATGGCGACCACGACGTCGCGCTGATCGGCGCCGGGATCATGAGCGCGACGCTCGGGACGCTGCTCGCCGAGCTCGATCCGACGCTCCGCATCGTGACGTTCGAGCGCCTCGACCGCGCCGCCGCCGAGAGCTCCGACGCGTGGAACAACGCGGGCACCGGGCACGCCGGGTACTGCGAGCTCAACTACACGCCGCCCGCGCCCGACGGCAGCGTCGACTGCACGAAGGCGCATCGCATCGCCGCGCAGTTCGCGCAGAGCCGCGGCTTCTGGCGCGCGCTGTGCGCGAAGGGCGCGCTGCCGGAGATGGCGACCTTCCTGCGCCAGGTGCCGCACCTCAGCTTCGTGAGCGGCGAGCGAGACGTCGCGTTCCTGCGCGCGCGCACCGCGCAGCTGCGGACGTCGCCGCTCTTCCACTTCCTCGAGCACTCCGAGGACCCCGGGACGATCGAGGCGTGGATCCCGCTGGTGATGGAAGGCCGCGACCGCGCCGCGCCGGTCGCCGCGACGCGCATGGTGCACGGCGCCGACGTCAACTTCGGCGCGCTGACCCGCAGCATGTTCGCGTCCCTCGCGTCGCGACCCGGCTTCGCGCTGCACCTGAACCACGAGGTGCGCGACCTGCACCGCGACGGCGGTGGCTGGCGCGTCGACGTCGTCGATCGCGCGAGCGGCGCGGAAGCGAGCGTGCGCGCGCGCTTCGTCTTCATCGGCGCCGGCGGCTACTCGCTGTCCCTGCTCGAGCAGAGCGGGATCCCCGAGGCCCTTGGCTACGGCGCGTTCCCGGTGAGCGGCCAGTGGCTGCGCTGCAGGAACCGCGACGTGATCGCGCGGCACCACGCCAAGGTCTACGGCCAGGCCGAGGTCGGCGCGCCGCCCATGTCGGTGCCCCACCTCGACACCCGCTGGCTCGGCACGTCGCAGGAGCTGCTGTTCGGGCCCTATGCCGGGTTCACGACGCGCTTCCTGAAGGAAGGGTCGCCGCTCGATCTCCTGCGCTCGATCGGCGTCGGCAACCTGCGCGCCGTGGTCGCCGCCGGGCTCGAGCACCTCGACCTCACCCGCTACCTGGTGGGCCAGGCCATGCTGTCGGTGGAGGAACGCATCGCGCTCCTGCGCCGCTTCTACCCGCGCGCGCGCGACGACGACTGGCAGGTCCAGGTCGCCGGGCTCCGCGTGCAGATCATCAAGAGCGACGGCCGCGGCGGCGGTGACCTCAAGTTCGGGACGGAGGTCGTGACCAGCGCCGACGGCACGATCGCCGCGCTCCTCGGCGCGTCCCCCGGCGCCTCGACCGCGGTGGCGATCATGCTCGAGGTGCTCGAGCGCTGTTTCCCCGCGCGATGGGCGTCCGACGCCTGGCGCTCCCGCCTCGCCGCGCTCGTGCCGCGGGCGGCGTTCCCGTCACGGTGCTAGCCTCTCCCCGCATCGAGACCACACCGTGGCGCGATCACCGTCGACCAATCGCCCCGATTCACCCGTCGTCCGTCCGGGCGTGAGCCTGCGCACGGCCGTCGCGGTGATCACCACCGCCATCGTGCTCGTCTCGCTCGCCGACTCGCTGACGCTCGTGTACGCGACCACGCGTCTCCAGCGAACGACGCAGGAGCTCGGCGCGGGCGTCGAGAGCGTGCGGCTCTCGCACGACATCGGCATCGATCTCCTGCTCCATGGCCGCTCGCAGGACGCGGTCGTGCGTCACGACCTCGCGGACTCCCTGCGCCGGCGTCTCGCCGACGCCGACGTCTTCGTGTCGTCGCCCGGGGAACGGCGACGCCTCGACGCGGCGGTCCGCCACGTCGAGGCCTACCTCGCCTCGGGCACGAGCGACGACCACGCGGCCGCGTACAGCTCGGTGCTGGCGCTCATCGACACCAACGTCACGGACGCACGGCACGCCGTCGAGCGCGCCGCGCGTCTCGATCGCACGTCCAACCTGCTCGGGTTCGCCGCGATCGTGATCCTCCTCGTGACCGTCGGCGCGCTCCTCCTGTGGCTCCAGCGCCATGTCGTGCGGCCGATGACCGCGCTCGCGGACATCATGTCGAGCTTCGGCGAGGGTCGGCGCGACGCGCGCGCGAAGGTGCAGGGTCCGACCGAGGTCGTCGCGATCGCGACGCAGTTCAACGCCATGGCCGACAGCCTGGAGTCAGAACGACGGTCGCGGATCGCGCTCCTCGGCGGCGTCGCTCACGATCTGCGTGGCCCGCTATCGGCGATGAACCTCAGCGTCGCGTCCATGCGCATCGGGGCGCTCTCGCCGGAGCGCTCGGAGGCGATCGCCGCCAGGCTCGATCGTCTGCTCGGACGTGTCGAGCGCATGGTGAACGACTTCCTGGACGCGACGCGCGTGGAGGCCGGCCAGCTGCGTGTCGAGCTGCGACCATGCGACCTGCGTTCGGTGATCGCGGAGGTCGTGGATCAGGTGCGCGCGAGCACGTCCGCGCATCAGCTCCGCGCCGAGCTGCCCGACGTGCCGCTGCTCGTCCAGGGTGACGCCCTGCGTCTCGAACAGGCGCTGAGCAACCTGGTCGGCAACGCGATCAAGTACTCCCCGAACGGCGGCGAGGTCGCCGTGCATGCCAGGCACGAGCCTGGCGCCGTCGTCGTCGAGGTCCGCGACCAGGGCATCGGGATCTCGGACCGCGATCGCGCGTCGCTGTTCGAACCGTTCCGCCGCCTCGAGTCCGCCTCCGCCATCCCCGGCACCGGCCTCGGCCTGTTCGTGACCCGCGGCATCGTCGAGGCGCACGGGGGGACGATCGACGTGGACGGCGCGCCCCGTGGGGGCACGGTCGTTCGCCTTCGCCTGCCGGCGGGCGATTCGCGGGAGCTCGGCCCGCCGGCGTGAGCCCCGGCGTCGCGTCGGCTCATGGTTCCGGCTCGCGCGGTGTTCCCCCGTACAGCGAACGTCGACCCCGTGGCGCTCCGGCCTCGCCGCGCCGGCGTCGATCGCCCGGCAGGTATGAAGCGCGCCGGCAACAGTGGTTGCCCCTCTCGACACGTGCCGTCGACACGGGTAGGAGTGCACATGTGAGGCGATGACCTTCGAGCTCCCCCGCGGTCAGCCAACGCGGCGACGGCTGCTGCTGGGGGTCGCCGTCATCGCGGCGTTGCTCGTCGCCCAGGCGCTCGTCGAGGACTGGTGCGACCGGCGCTCCGACTCCGGCACGCGCGCGCTCGTGCGCAACGCGATGAAGAGCGTCCAGCAGCTCGCCCAGATCGTCCACGAGGTCGATCGGCAGCGGCTGGCGCTGGGGGCGTACGTCGTCGGTGACGATGATGACGTGTCCGGCGTCTCGCTCGCCGAAGCGATGAGCGCCCTCGACGCGGACCTCGCGGAGACCGTGCGCACCTACGCCCCCCTGACCGCGTTCCCCGGCGAGGCCGAGCGCTGGGCCGAGCTTTCGAGCGCGCTCGCGCGCTACCGGCAGCAGACGCGCCACATCGTCGCGCTCGCGCGCGCCGGGCGGAGCGACGAAGCGCGGCGCGCGATGGCCGAGCTCCTGCCCGTGTACGCCGAGCTCGACCGCAAGCTCGTGCGGCTGCACGAGCTCAATCGCGAGGGCGGCGCCCGCGCGCTCGAGCGGCTCTCCGCGCTGCAGGTGAGCACGCGGCGCCTCGAATGGACGGTCCGCGTCGTGGTGTTCCTGACCCTCGTGCTGCTCGGCCTGTGGGGCGCACGTCACATCACCCGGTACGAGGACGCGCTCGCGGCGCGCTCACGCGACCTCGACCAGCGGAACCGCGACCTCGACGCGTTCGCCGGCCGGGTCGCGCACGATCTCAAGAACGCGCTGGGGCCGATCGTCATCTCGCCGGAGATGCTCCGGCTGTACGCGGATCAGCCGAAGCGCATCGGCGACCTCGCCGATCGCACCGAGCGCTGTGCGCGCAAGGCGACCGCGATCATCGACGCGCTGCTCGCGTTCTCCCGGGCGGCCCAGAGCGCCGCGCCCGACGAGACCGGCGCGCTCGTGCCCACGGTCCGCAACGTCCTCGACGAGGTGGCGCCGCTCGTGACGGCCGTGGGCGCGACGATCGAGGTCGGCGTCATCCCGGATGTCCAGGTTCGTTGCAGCCCGGGACTCCTGCATGTCGTCCTCGCCAACGTCTGCGGCAACGCGGTCAAGTTCCTCCAGGGCGAGCCGGTACGTCACGTCCACATCTCGGCTCGCGTCGAACGCACCTCCTGTCGGATCGACGTCCAGGACTCCGGCCCCGGGATCCCGGAGGAGCTGCGCACCAAGATCTTCGCGCCGTTCTTTCGCACCGGCAGGGCCGACGTCCCCGGCACCGGCATCGGCCTCGCCACCGTGCAGCGGATCCTCGACGCGCGCGGCGGCCGGATCGAGGTCTCCGCCACCGACGATCGTGGAGCTCGCTTCACGATGTGGATCCCCCTCGCCTGAGGAGGTCGAGGATGCCCTGATCAGGGCGCGATCCTGGTGCTCTGATGACGCAGGATGCGGGCGCGCTTGGCGTGCCCGGCGGCGCTCCAGATGTCCGCGAGCCACCGGATCTTCTCGGCGATCTCGTCGTGGTGGCCGCGGTAGATCGCGCTGGCCATCCGGATCGCCGCCGTGGTGTCGCGCTCGGCGTCGGTGACGCGGCGCAGGCCGAGGTACGCGGCGGTGCGCTTGATGAGCGTGCGCACGATCTCGGGGTTGCCGCGGGGATCGGGGTAGACTCGCTGGAGCAGGTGGAGCGCCTCGTCGAGGTGCTCGAGCGCCTCGGCGTGGCGGCCCTGTTGCACCTCGAGATCGCCGAGATCGGCCAGCGCGATCGCTCGCCCGTCGAGACGACCGCTGCCGGTGATCGCGAGGACCTGCTTGTAGATGAGCTCCGCCTCGGCGAGCTTGCCGGCGAGCTTGAGCGTGCCCGCGAGGCCGTTGAGGCTCGGCACCAGGCGCGGGTGATCGCCACCTTGCTTCGCGGTGATGATGCGGATCGCCGACTCGAAGAGATCCTCCGCGCGCGTGAGCTCGCCCTCGTCGCGATAGTTGAGCGCGAGGTTGTGCATCGTGTTGGCCGCCGACACGCTCACCGGATCCTTCTTCCGGTCGGCGGCGAGCACGCGCTCGAGCAGCTGGATCGCCCGTCGCTCGTCGCCGAGATCGCCGAAGGCGAGCGCGAGGTTGTGGATCCGGGACATCTTCTCCTCGTCCTCGTCGGTGCGGCCGAGCTGTTCGTCGATCGCGATCGCCCGCTCGAACATCGGGATCGCGCGTCTCAGATCGCCGGCCTCGGCGACCGCCTGCGCCAGGTCGCCGAGCGCCGCCGCGCGCTCGCCGTCGTCGTCGACGCGCTCGGCGATCGCGTGACGCCGCTCGAGCACGGCCTCGGCGTCGCGCCAGCGGCCGGCGCCGCGATAGGCGCGTCCGAGCGCGGACATCGCGTCCATGGTCATCAGGAGGTCCGCCTCCGGCGCGGCCTCGAGCAGGCGCACCGCCACCTCGAGCTCCGCGATCGCGTCGTCGAAGCGCCATGCGCGGTTGTGCTCGCGGCCGCGCGCCAGCGCCGCGTCCGGATCGGGAGCCTCGGCCACCACGGGCGCTGGGCGCGCGACCGGCTCGGCGGGCCCGGCGGGCGCCGTGTCCGCGTCGGCGTGCGCCGCGTGCGGCGTCGCGGGCGGTCGGGCCGCCGGGCCGCACGCCCCCAGGAGCGCGACCCCGAAGATCGAGAGGAGTCTCACCGCATCCGACAGCATGCCACGCATGCGGCCGGCGGCGCGCTACTCGCAGCTCCCGCCTTCGACGATCGTCCGCGGCGCGCTGTCGGCGGGGCACTGGATCGTGCAGGTCGCGCCCGGCGCGCACGAGAGCGAGCACGAGCCCGTGCAGCGGATGTGGCACGTCGAGCCGCTGACGCACGAGACGCTCGAGCTGTTGCCGACCGTGACGTTGCACTCGGAGCCCTCGCCGCAGTCGATGCTGCACGAGTCCCCGCACGCGCCGGAGCACTCGTTGTCCATGGGGCAATCGAGCGAGCAGCTGTTGCCGGCGCAGCCGCCCTCGCCGATGTCGCAGCTCTTGCCGGCCTCGCAGACACAGCTCGTACCGTTGCATGTAGGCGGATCGCTCCCGCCGCAGGCGACGAGCACACAGGACAAGGCGAGGGCGAGCGCTGCCCCCCGCAGACTCGAGACGAGCTTCATGGTGCGCGATCATCGCAAGCGGCGCGCCAGGTGCCAACCCTGCGAACCCGCTCACGCCCGTGCATCCGAGTGTCCGGGGATTGCACAGACCGCGAAGGGCAGCGCGCAGCGCATGTCGCGGCGGCCGCCCCCGACCGCATCCCACATCCGTGGGATGGCCTCGGCGTCGCGCCGCGGCCATCGAAGGAGCAGACCAACCAAGGAAGCCATCATGGATCTCCCCCTGCACCCGAAGCTCGTCCACCTCCCCATGGCCCTGGCGGTGATCATGCCGCTCCTGTCCCTGGGGCTCCTGGTCACCTGGATCACGCGCGTCCTCCCGCGCCGGACGTGGCTGATCGCCATCGTGCTGCAAGGACTCCTGCTCGGTAGCGGCATCGCGGCGCTCCGATCCGGAGAAGCCGACGAGGAGCGCGTCGAGGCGATCGTCCCCGAGCCCGCGATCGAGGCGCACGAGGCCGCCGCGACCACCTTCGTCGTGGGATCGGCGGTGGTCCTCGCGATCGCGCTGGCCGCCGCCGTGATCCGGAACGAGCGAGCCGCGCGCGGGGTCGCGGCCCTCGCGGTGGCCGGGACCGCGATCGTGCTGCTCTTCGGCTATCGCACCGGTGACGCCGGCGGCCGACTCGTGTACCAGCACGGCGCCGCGTCGAGCTTCGCGGGCCCGGGTGCGCCGGCGGTTGCCCCGCCCCCGCGTGGTGACCACGACGACTGACCGACGAATCGCGCACGACCCGAGCGGAGCGCGGCGAACGTCCGCGCACGATCTGCGCGTTGTCCGGTTGCCGGACGCAGGTTCCTCCGACGATCGGCACGGGACGGCGCGGTGAACGCGGCACACCACTTGCTGCAAGAACCTACGTAGGAGGTCAGGATGCGACGCTCCGAGAGTCCGTTTCGCCGTGAGCTCGAGGCCCGAGGCGTCTCGCGCCGCGAGTTCATGGGATTCTGCGCGGGCGTCGCGGCGATGCTCGGGCTTCCGGCGTCGGCCGCGGGTGAGATCGCCAGGGCGATCGAGACCAAGGCGAAGCCTCCGCTCGTGTGGCTCGAGTTCCAGGACTGCGCCGGCAACAGCGAATCCTTCCTGCGCGCGAGCAAGCCGAGCGCGGCCGAGGTCATCCTCGACCTGCTCTCGGTCGACTACCACGAGACGATCATGGCCGCGGCCGGCCACCAGGCGGAGGCCGCGCTCGCCCAGTCGATGGCCGCCCACAAGGGCGGCTACGTCGTCGTCATCGAGGGCTCGATCCCGGCCGGCGCGAACGGCGCGTACTGCACGATCGGCGGGCGCTCCGCGCTGCAGATCGCGCGCGAGGCCTGCAAGGACGCGCTCGCGGTGATCGCCGTCGGCACCTGCGCCGCGTTCGGCGGGCTGCCCGCGGCCGCGCCCAACCCGACCGGCGCGCTGAGCGTCGAGGACGCGGTGCCCGGCATCCGCACCCTCATCAACCTGCCGGCCTGCCCGGTGAACGCCGAGAACCTCACCGCCGTGCTCGCCCACTTCCTCACCTACGGCAAGTGGCCGAGCACCGACCGGCTGCACCGGCCCATGTTCGCGTACGGCAAGCTCATCCACGACGCGTGCGAGCGGCGCGCGCACTTCGACGCCGGCCAGTACGTGGAGCAATGGGGTGACGAGGGCCACCGCCTCGGCTTCTGCCTCTACAAGGTCGGCTGCAAGGGCCCGGTCGCGTTCCAGAACTGTCCCAACATCCGCTGGAACGAAGGCACGAGCTGGCCGATCGGCTGCGGCCACCCGTGCATCGGCTGCGCCGAGCCTCGCTTCTGGGACGCGATGACGCCGTTCTACGAGCACCTCACCGGCGTGCCCGGGTTCGGCGCCGCCGCCAACATCGACAAGATCGGGCTCATCGCCACCGCCGCGGTCGGCGGCGCGCTCACGACCCACGGCCTCGTCCAGCTCGGCCGGCGCGCCTATGACAAGCGCAAGGCCGCGCAGGCGGGCGGGGAGCAGGTGGAGCCCGTCGAGCAGAAGGAAGAGACGCCGTGACCCACATCGTCGTCGATCCCGTCACCCGCATCGAGGGCCACCTCCGCATCGAGGCCGAGGTCGAGGGCGGCCGCGTCGCGAGCGCGTGGTCGTCGTCGACGATGTTCCGCGGCATCGAGCTCATCCTCCAGGGGCGCGACCCGCGCGACGCGTGGGCCNNNCACCTGCACGCGCTCGACTGGGTCGACGTCGTCTCGGCGCTCTCGGCCGACCCGGCGGCGACCGCCAGCCTGGCCCAGTCGATCTCAGACTGGCCGGAGTCGAGCGCGTCCTATTTCCGCGCGACGCAGGCGCGCCTGCGCGCGTTCGTCGAGCGCGGCCAGCTCGGGCCGTTCGGCAACGCGTACTGGGGGCACCCGGCGTATCGCCTCCCGGCGGAGGCGAACCTCCTGGCGGTCGCGCACTATCTCGCCGCGCTCGAGTGGCAGCGCGAGTTCATCAAGGTGCACGCGCTGCTCGGCGGCAAGAACCCACACCCCCAGGGGTTCCTCGTCGGCGGCATGGCGACGCCGGTCGATCCGAGCTCGCAGGCGTCGATCAACATCCACACGATCACCGCCCTGCAGAGCCTGGTGAAGAGCGCGCGCGAGTTCGTGTCCCAGGTCTACATCCCGGACCTCCTCGCGATCGCCGGCTTCTACAAGGACTGGGCCGGCCACGGCGCCGGCGTCGGCAACTACCTGGTCTACGGCGAGTACCCGCTCTCCGACGCGAAGGGCGCGCCGCTCTACATCCCGTCCGGCGTGATCCGTAACCGCGACCTCGCGATCGTCGAGCCGTTCGATCAGCGGAAGATCACCGAGCAGGTGGCCCACTCCTGGTACCGCTACGACGGCGGCGACGACCGCGGCCTCCACCCCTCGAAGGGCGAGACCCACCCGACCTACACGGGGCCCAGGCCGCCCTACGACCGGCTCGACACCAGCGCCAAGTACTCCTGGCTGAAGTCGCCGCGCTACGACGGCCTGCCGATGGAGGTCGGCCCGCTCGCGCGCATGCTCGTCGCGTACGCGTCGGGGCACCCGGAGGTGAAGGGGCTCGTCGACTTCGCGCTCGGCAAGCTCGGCGTGGGCCCCGAGGCGCTGTTCTCGACGCTCGGGCGGGTCGCGGCGCGCGGGCTCGAGACCAAGCTCCTCGTCGACAAGATCGGCGACTGGATCGACGAGCTGGCGCAGAACATCGGCAAGGGTGACCTGCGCATCCACGACACCTCGAAGTGGGAGCCGTCGAGCTGGCCGAAGGAGGCGACGGGCGCCGGCTTCCACGAGGCGCCGCGCGGGGCGCTCGGCCACTGGGTGCACATCTCGAACGGCAAGATCACGCGGTATCAGTGCGTCGTGCCGAGCACGTGGAACGCCGGCCCGCGCGACGCGAGCGGCCTCCCCGGCCCGTACGAGAGCGCGCTGGTCGGTACGCCGGTGCACGATCCCGAGCAGCCGCTCGAGATCCTGCGCACGGTGCACTCCTTCGATCCGTGCATGGCCTGCGGCGTCCACGTCGTCGATCCGAAGGGGCGCGAGCTCGCTCGCGTGAAGGTGCGGTGATGGCGGGCGCGCGGTCGGCCGCGGCGGCCCCGGCGCCAGCGCCGGCGCTCGAGCCGGTCTACGTCTGGGACCTCGTCGTGCGCCTCAGCCACTGGCTGATCGCGCTCTCGATGATCGTCCTCACCTTCACCGGCATCGACATCGCCTCGCCGTTCCTCACCAGCGCGAAGACCGGCTTCACCCACGGCTACGTGCGCATCATCCACATGTACGCGGCGATCGTGTTCTCGCTCGCCGTCGGCGTCCGCCTGGTGTGGATGTTCACCGGCCCGCGCCGCAGCGGCTGGCGCCAGTTCGTGCCGGCGAGCAAGTCGCGGCTCGTCGCGCTGCGCGACCAGATCCTGTTCTACATGCTCCTGCGGCCCCACCCGCCGTCCTGCCCCGGCCACAACCCGCTCGCCGGGCTGTCGTACGTCGCCGTGTTCGGGCTCTACGCGATCATGATCCTGACCGGCTTCGCGCTGTACTCGGTCAGCGCGTACACGTCGTACATGAAGGCGTGGGACGTGCTCCTGCCGCTCTTCGGCGGGGCGCAGGGCGCGCGCTGGCTCCACCACGTGACCATGTGGCTGCTCCTGGTCTTCGCGGTCAGCCACATCGCCTTCGCGCTCCTCACCTCGCGCAGCGAGAAGAACGGGACGCTCGACTCGATCTTCAGCGGCTACAAGTTCCTGCCGCGCGACCGGAAGGCCGGCGATGACTAGGACCTCGGTCCTCGTCCTCGGGCTCGGCAACGTGCTGTGCAGCGACGACGGCGCCGGCGTGAACGCCGTGCACCGGCTCCGTCGCGAGTACGAGCTGCCGGCCGGCGTGGTCGCGCTCGACGGCGGCACGCTCGGGCTCGACCTCCTGCCGCTGGTCGAGCGCGCCGACCGCGTGATCCTGATCGACGCCGTGCACGACGACGGCGCGCCGGGCACGATGGTGCGGCTCACCGGCGCGGACGTCGCGCCGGCGGTACGCGAGCGGCTGTCGCCGCACCAGATCGGTGTCGCCGACCTGCTCGAGGGCGCGGCGCTGCTCGACCACTACCCCGACGAGGTCGTGATCGTGGGCGTCGTCCCCGCGACCACCGAGCTCGGGCTGGGCTGCACGCCGCCGGTGCACGCGCGCATCGGCGAGCTGGTCACCCGCACCGTCGCCGAGCTGGCGCGGATGGGCTACCCGGCCACACCGCGCACGCGCGCGCTGGTCCCCGACGACGACGCGCGCGCGCTGGAGCTGGGATGACGAGCGCCGGCCTGCGCATCGACATCCGCGGCATCGTCCAGGGTGTGGGCTTCCGCCCGTGGGTGTACCGCGTCGCGACCGAGCTCGGCGTCGGCGGCCGCGTGCGCAACCACCCGCAGGGCGTCACGGTCGAGGCGTTCGGCCGCCAGGCGGCGCTCGACGCGCTCGTCGAGCGACTCCGCCACGACGCCCCGTCGCCGGCGCGGGTGCGCGAGCTGGTCGCCGTGCCCATCACCGGCGAGGGCGCCGCCGAGTTCGTGATCGAGGGCAGCGCCGCCGGCGGCGATCGCGCCCTGTCGATCCCGCCGGATCTCGCGACCTGTGAAGCGTGCGCGAGCGAGATCGCGGATCCCGACGACCGCCGCTACCGCTATCCGTTCACCAACTGCACGTCCTGCGGGCCGCGCTTCACGATCTCGACCGGCGTCCCCTACGACCGCGGTGCGACGACGATGGCCCCGTTCGTCATGTGCCCGGCGTGCCGGCGCGAGTACGAGGACGTCGCCGACCGCCGCTTCCACGCCCAGCCCAACGCGTGCCCCGTCTGCGGCCCGCGGCTCGCGCTCTGGACCCCGGAGGGCACCGTGCTCTCCGTCCCCGATCCGCTGCACGCGGCCGCCGCGCGCCTGCGCCTCGGGGAGATCGTCGCGGTGAAGGGCCTCGGCGGCTTCCACCTCGCGTGCGACGCGACCCGCCCGGCGGTGATCTCGATCCTGCGCGCCCGCAAGCGCCGCGACGAGAAGCCGTTCGCCGTCATGGTGCGCGATCTCGAGGCCGCGCACGCGCTCGCGTTCCTGAGCCCCGACGAGGTCGACCTCCTCACCGCGCCGGAGCGGCCGATCGTGCTCGTGCGCCGCCGGCCCGACACCGCGCTGGCCGCCGAGGTCGCGCCCGACACCGACCTGCTCGGCCTGTTCCTGCCCTACACGCCGCTCCATCACCTCTTGCTGGCGGAGGTCGGCCGGCCGCTGGTGATGACCTCGGCGAACCTGTCCGAGGAGCCGATCTGCGCCGACGAGGTCGAGGCGACGACGCAGCTGCGCGGCCTGGCCGACGCGCTGCTGGTCCACGACCGGGCGATCGCGACGCGGTGCGACGACTCGGTCGCGCGCGTGATCGCCGGCCGACCGGTGCTCCTGCGCCGATCGCGTGGGTGGGTGCCTCGCCCGATCGCGCTGGCCCGCCCGGTGGCGCAGCCGGTGCTCGGCGTCGGCGGCATGCTCAAGAACACGTTCTGCCTCGCCACCGGCGACTGCGCGTACCTCGGCCCGCACATCGGCGATCTCGAGAACCTCGCGTCCCTCGACTTCTTCGAGGAGGCGCTCGCGTTCGTCGAGTCGATCCTGAAGGTGCGACCGGCGGTCATCGCGCACGACCTGCACCCTGGCTACCTGTCGACGACCTGGGCGGAGGTGCGCGCCGCCGAGCGCCGCGTCGCGATCCAGCACCACCACGCGCACGTGGTCAGCGCGATGGCGGAGCACCGGCTCACCGGCCCGGTGATCGGCGTCGCCTACGACGGGACCGGCTGGGGCACCGATCGCACCGCGTGGGGCGGGGAGATCCTCCACGCCCACCTCGATCGCTACGAGCGCCTGGCGACCTTCCGCCCGATCGCCCTGCCCGGCGGCGACGCCGCGATCCGCGCGCCGTGGCGCATCGCGCTGGCGCTCGTCGACGACGCGTTCGACGGCGACGTGCCCATCGCCCGCCTGCCGCTCCTCGCCGCGGTGCCCGAGCGCGAGCTGACGAACGTGCAGAGCATGCTGCGCACTGGCCTCAACACGCCGCGCGCGCGCGGCGTCGGCCGCTACTTCGACGCGATCGCGGCGCTGGCGCTCGGGCGCGGACAGTCGGGCCACGAGGGCCAGCTGGCCCTGGCGTGGAACACGATCGCCCTGCCCGACGAGCACCGCGCCTACCCCTGGGCGCTCGATCACGGCGGTCCCGTCACCGAGATCGATCTGCGGCCGATGGTGCGCGCGATCGTCGTCGACCTGCTCGCCGGCGTCGCCGCGCCGGTGATCGCCGCGCGCTTCCACGAGACCATCGTGGCCGTCACCGCGGCGGTCGTGAACGACGCGCTGCGCGAGCTCGGACCGCTGCCGGTGGTGCTCACCGGCGGCTGCTTCCAGAACCCGCGCCTCGCCGAGGGGTTGCTCGTCGCGCTCGGCGGCGCCGACGTGCGGCTGCACGGCGAGGTCCCGCCCGGCGACGGCGGGCTCGCGCTGGGCCAGGCGATCGTCGCCGACGCCATCGTGCGGAGGGGAGGCTGACATGTGTCTCGGGGTTCCAGGCCGCGTGATCTCCGTCGACGGCGACGTCGCGATGGTCGACTTCTGGGGCGTGCAGAAGCCGATCCGGCTCGACGTCGTCGACGCGCCGGTGGCGCCCGGCGACTACGTCCTCAACCACGTCGGGTTCGCGATCCGTCGGATCTCCGCCGAGGAGATCGGCGACACGCTCGCGCTCTACGACGAGCTGCTCCGGCGCGCCGACGACGACGACCTCATGGCGGCCGACGTGCGCGCCGAGCTGGCGGCGGCCGAGGTGGCCGGCCGGGAGCGCCCGTGATGGAGCCGATCGTGCCGCTCCGCTTCCGCGATCCCGGTCGCGCCCGCGCGCTCACCGACGCGCTCACGCACCACGCGCGGCGCCTCGGCCGCGTACCGGTGTCGATCATGCACGTGTGCGGCAGCCACGAGCAGGCGATCGCCCGCTTCGGCCTGCGCGCCGCGTTCCCGCGCGAGCTCGACGTGATCATGGGCCCCGGCTGTCCGGTGTGCGTCACCGACGTGCCCGAGGTCGACGAGGCGGTCGCGCTCGCGCTCTCCGGCGTTCGCGTCGCGACGTACGGCGACATGCTGCGCGTCCCCGGCACGTCGAAGTCGCTCGCCGACGCGCGCGCCGCCGGCGCCCGCATCGACGTCGTCTACAGCATCGCGCAGGCCGTCGAGCTGGCCCGCACGATCGACGAGCCGCTGGTCTTCTTCGCCTCGGGCTTCGAGACCACGGCGGTGGCGACCGCGGCCGTCATCGTCGCCGGCCCGCCGGACAACTTCTCGGTGCTCTCGGCGCACAAGTACATCCCGCCGGTGATGGAGATCGTCGCCGAGATGCCGGGCACGCGCATCGAGGGCTTCCTCGCCGCCGGTCACGCCGCGACCATCACCGGCTGGGGTGTCTTCGAGCCGTTCGTCGCCCGTCACCGCATCCCGGTGGTCGTCGCCGGCTTCGAGCCGCTCGACGTGCTCGCCGGCCTGGTGCGCCTGGTCGAGCTGATCGCCGGCGGCGAGGCCCGGGTCGACAACGCGTACCCGCGCTGCGTCGACAAGGACGGCAACCGCGAGGCGCAGGCGCTCCTGTGGAACGTGTTCCGCCCGATCGGCGGGCGCTGGCGCGGCATCGCGCACGTGCCCAACGGCAACCTGCGCCTGCGCGACGAGCACGCGCGCTGGGACGCGCGTCGCCGGTTCGACATCGACTGCGCCCCGCTGTGGGACCACGCGCCGCGCGGCCTGGTCCAGCTGTGCCAGTGCGGCGACATCATGGCCGGCATCGCCTCGCCGCGCGACTGCGCGCTGTTCGGCACCGGCTGCACGCCCGACGAGCCGGTCGGCGCGTGCATGGTGAGCGCCGAGGGCACCTGCCGCATCTGGCACCAGTACGGCGGGCACCCCGATCTGCGCGATCCGGGCGACGGAGGTGCGTCATGAGAGGGCTGCGACCGCTCGGCGATCGCGTCACGATGGAGCACGGCGCCGGCGGCGGCGCGATGCGCGCGCTGATCGAGCAGATCTTCGCCGACGGGCTCGGCGACGTCGCCGCGGGCGGCGTCGGGCTGGCCGCGATGGACGACGGCGCGGTCCTGCCGGTCGGCGACGGGCGCTGGCTCGTGATCACGACCGACTCCCACGTCATCCAGCCCATCTTCTTCCCCGGCGGCGACATCGGCCGGCTGTCGGTGAGCGGCACGGTCAACGACCTGGCGATGATGGGCGCGACCGAGCCGCTCGCGCTCACGTGCGCGACGATCCTCGAGGACGGCTTCCGGCGCGACGACCTCGAGCGCATCTGGCGGTCGATCCGCGCGACGTGCGCCGAGGCCGGCACCACGGTGGTCACCGGCGACACCAAGGTCATGCGCCACGGCGAGCTCGACGGCATCGTGCTCAACACGACCGGCATCGCGCTCACCGACCGCTTCGTCGGCGATGCCGGGCTGCGCCCGGGCGACCGGCTGCTGGTCACCGGCACGGTCGGGGACCACGGCCTCGCGATCATGGCGACGCGCAACGAGCTCGCGCTCGAGACCGCGCTGTGCTCGGACGTCGGCCCGGTGAACGGCCTGGTGCGCGCGCTGCTCGACGCCGCCGGCCCCGGCAACGTGGTCGCGATGAAGGACCCGACGCGGGGCGGGCTGTCGAGCGCGCTGCACGAGATGGCGCACAAGAGCAAGGTCGGCATCGTGGTCGAGGAGCAGGCCGTGCCGGTGCGCGACGAGGTCCGCGCCGTCGGCGAGCTGCTCGGCATCGATCCGCTGCTGGTCGCCAACGAGGGCAAGGCGGTGCTCGGCGTGCGCCCCGAGGTCGCCGAGGCCGTGCTCGCCGCCGCGCGCGCGCACCCGCTGGGCAAGGACGCGGCGCTCGTCGGCGTCTGTGTCGCCGAGCGCCCGGGAGCCGTCGTGCTCGACACCGGCTTCGGCCGCCGCCTGCTCGGCGAGGCGACCGGCGAGCTCTTGCCGAGGATCTGCTGAGGAGCCCCCATGACCGACATGCCGCACATCAAGGTGGAGAAGCACGACGGGGTCGGGATCCTGACCATCGCGCGCCGCGAGCGCCACAACGCGATGGACATCGCGACCGCGCAGGACTTCCGCAAGGCCGGCCTCCAGCTCGCGCGCGACAAGGACGTGCGCGCGGTCATCGTGCGCGGCGAGGGCGGCGTGTTCTCCAGCGGCGCCGACCTCAAGTACATCGCCGCCGGCGGCGCACAGGGCGACCTCGGCTACCTCCAGCCGGCGGCGACCGACGGCTACGGCCGCGTGTTCAAGCAGATCCTCGAGTACATCCACAGCACGATCTCCGAGATCCGGCGCGCGCCGAAGCCGTTCATCGCCGCGGTCGACGGCCCCGCGGCGGCCGGCGGGCTCGGCATCGCCATGGCGTGCGACCTGGTGATCGCGTCGGAGCGCGCGTGGTTCGAGTGGGCGTACCTGAAGACCGGGCTCACCGGCGCGGAGAGCTCGACGTTCTTCTTGCCTCGCCTGGTCGGCTTCCGCCGGGCGATGGAGCTCGTGCTGCTCAGCCCGCGGCTCTCGGCGCGCGAGGCGCTGGCCGAGGGCCTGATCAACGCGGTCCATCCCGACGGGGAGCTCGACGACGCCGCGCGCGCGCTCGCGGCGCGGCTGGCGGCGCTGCCCACCGAGGCGGTCGGCGTCGCCAAGACGCTGCTCAACCGCGCGGCCGGGATGGACCGCATCGACGTCCACCTCGACCGCGAGCTCGCCGAGCTGTCACGCATCGCCGACGGCGCCAACTTCGCCGAGGGGCTCGACGCCTTCTTCGCGCGGCGGGCGCCGCGGTTCGGGAGCGCGTGATGCACGAGTACTCGATCGTCGGCGCGCTGATCGACCAGGTCACCCGGACGGCCGAGGCGCGCCACGCCCGCGTCCACCGCCTGCACGTCGCGATCGGCGAGCTCGCAGGCGTCGACGTCGAGCTCCTGCGCACCGCGTACGACACCTTCCGCCCGGCGACGGCGTGCGCCGACGCCGAGCTCGACGTCCGCGCCGTCCCCGCCGACTGGCGCTGTCCGGGATGCGGACGCTCGTTCGGGCGCGGGATGCGCCTGCAGTGCCCCGACTGCGGCCGTCCGGCCCGGCTCGCCGGGGGCGACGAGATCGTCCTCGAGCGCATCGAGCTGGAGGTGCCGGAGATGGAGACCCCCCATGTGCAGTGATTGTGGCTGCGGTGATCCGGACGTCGTCCCGGTCGAGGTGCAGCATCGCATCCTGTCCGAGAACGACGCGCAGGCGCGGCACAACCGCGCGCACTTCGAGCAAGCCGGCGTGCTCGCGATCAACCTGATGGGCTCGCCCGGCGCCGGCAAGACCGCGGTGCTCGAGGCGACCGCGCGCGTCGCGCAGGGGCGCCTCTCCCTCGGCGCGGTGTCGGGCGATCTGGCGACCGATCGCGACGCGGTGCGGCTCATCGCCGCCGGCGTGCCGTCGGCGGCGATCACCACGGGCTCGGCGTGCCACCTCGACGCGCGGCTCGTCCACAAGGCGCTCCACGACCTCGCCTGGCGCAACCTCGACGTCTTCTTCATCGAGAACGTCGGCAACCTCGTGTGCCCCGCCGTCTACGACCTGGGCCAGGCCGCCAACGTCGTGGCGCTCTCCGTCACCGAGGGCGAGGACAAGCCGATCAAGTACCCGGTCATGTTCCGCACCGCGGATCTGGTCCTGCTCACCAAGATCGATCTCCTGCCGCACCTCGACTTCGACGAGGGCGCCTTCGAGGACGGCCTGGCGCGCGTGATGCCACGCCCCGAGATCCTGCGCGTCTCGGCCCGCACCGGCGAGGGCATCGACGCCTGGCTGCGCTGGCTCGAGGCCCGGCGCCAGCCCGTGCGCCTCGGGCGCCACTTCCACCTCCACGGCAACCTGGTGCACCCGTGATGGACGGGCTGGCGATGACGCTCGCGCTCGCCGCGATCACGATCGGCGCGCTGCACTCGCTCGCGCCCGATCACTGGATCCCGATCGCCGCGGTCGGTCGCGCGCGCGGGTGGTCCGCGGGACGCACCGCGCGCGTCGTGCTGGCCTGCGGCTTCGGGCACGTCACCGTCTCCGTCATCCTCGCCCTCGTCGCGCTCGCGCTCGGGCGCGCCACGGTGACGGCGGTGGGCGAGCGCGTCGCGTCGGTGTCGGGCGCGCTCCTCGTCGGCTTCGGCGTCGCCTACGCGATCTGGGGGGTCCGCCACGCGCTCGCGCACCGCCTCCACGGCCACCATCACCACCGCTACGACCACGTGCACGATCCGGGGCGCGTCGGCGCGTGGACGCTGTTCGCGATCTACTGCGCCGATCCGTGCGTCGCGCTCATCCCGATCCTCTTCGCCGCCGCGCCGCTGCCGACCTCGTCGACGATCGCGATCGTCGTCGCCTACGAGGTCGCGACCATCACCTCGATGATCACGATGGTGTCGCTGGCCCGGGCCGGCGCGGGCTTCCTGCGCGGACGCTGGACCGAGCGCTGGGCCGACAGCGCCGCCGGCGGCTCGATCGCCGTGACCGGCATCGCCGTCGCGCTGCTCGGCTGGTGA
The DNA here is from genome assembly GCA_002344285.1 of Myxococcales bacterium UBA2376. Lineage (GTDB taxonomy): Bacteria > Myxococcota_A > Polyangia > Haliangiales > Haliangiaceae > UBA2376. The sequence goes on along the minus strand of DDTA01000014.1, from coordinate 954 downwards.
GCGCACCGCCTGCCGCGCGCCGCAGGGAGCACGCAAGGCCTGCGTGTCGCACCCCTGTTCCGCCCCGGCTTTCGTGGGCACGGACGCTGCAATCCTGGTCCCTGGATGCGTGCATCCGCGACCAGCGACGACCTCGGCCTCCTGCTCGCGACCGAGCAGCGGCTGGAGCGTGCGCTCGCCGAGGCGCGCGCCGAGGCCGAGCGCGTGCGCGCCGAGGCCACGCGCGAGGTGGCGGTCGCCGACGCCGAGGCGGAGGCGTCCCTCGACGTGTCGCGCAAGCGCGCGAGCGCGGAGCTCGCCGCGGCGGCGGCCACGCACATCGCCGCGATCGAGGCCGAGGCGGAGGCCGAGCTCGCCCGCTGGAACCGGCTGCACGGCGACGCGCTCGCGCGCGAGGCGCAGCGCCTGGCCCGGCGGCTCGCCGCGCTCGCCGTGGAGACGCCGTGATCATCGAGATGACCCTCGTGCGCGTGATCGGCCGCAAGGCCGAGCTGCCGCGCACGCTCGCGGTCCTGCAGGACGCGGGCACGATGCACGTGACCGAGCACGACGAGGAAGGCAAGCCGAGGAAGGAGCACAAGCTCCCGTTCCGCTATTCGATGATGCTGCCGGCGTTCAAGGGC
>DDTA01000014.1:0-245 GCA_002344285.1 Myxococcales bacterium UBA2376 | reverse complement strand
CCGAGCTCGAGGCGCTGTTCGCCCGCGACCAGCCGAAGCACCGCTTCACGATCCACCTGCTCCGCCTGCGCGGCGACGGCCCCTCGGTGCGCCGGCTGCACGAGGCGCTCGATCGCGTGCTCGGCGAGCACGACCTGCGCAGCCGGACGCTGCCCGGTGGCGAGGTCGCCCTGCTCCTGCTCGCGCCCGCCGGCCGCGCCGCCGACGTCGAGCGGCTCCTGGCCGAGGCCGACGTCGAGGCCGCG
>DDTA01000320.1 GCA_002344285.1 Myxococcales bacterium UBA2376 | reverse complement strand
GGGGGAAAGTGAATCTACCAATGGGAACTCGCATCAAGGTCAACGGCGAGGTGCGCGAGGTCGACGCGTCGCCGGACATGCCGCTCCTGTGGGTCCTGCGAGACCTGCTCGGGCTCACCGGCACCAAGTACGGCTGCGGGATGGCGCAGTGCCGCGCGTGCACCGTGCACATCGGCGGCGAGGCGGCGTTCGCCTGCCAGACCCCGATCGCGGCGGTCGGCGAGCAGGAGGTGACGACGATCGAGGGGATCGGGAAGGACGGTGGCAAGACGCTGCACGCGGTGCAGGCGGCGTGGGTCGAGGAGGACGTGCCGCAGTGCGGGTGGTGCCAGCCCGGGCAGATCATGAGCGCCGTGGCGCTCCTCGAGAAGCACCCGGCGCCCACCGACGAGCAGATCGATCAGGGCATGAACGGGAACATCTGCCGGTGCGGAACGTACTCGCGGATCAAGCTCGCGATCCACCGCGCCGCCAAGGGAGGTGCGTGATGCAGCGGCGCACGTTCCTCCAGGCGAGCGCGACCGCGGCCGGCGGGATGATGCTGTGGTTCGCGTGTGGCAAGCCCAGGCGCAAGCAGGAGGAGGGCGCGGCGTCGGGCACGGCGGCGCCCGGGGAGGGCGCGGAGCTGAACGCGTGGATCCGCATCGATCCCGACGACACGGTGACGTTCCGCGTCGCCGACGCGGAGATGGGGCAGGGCATCCTGACCGCGATGGCGATGATCCTCGCCGAGGAGCTCGACGCCGACTGGAAGAAGGTGAACGCGGAGCACGCCCCTGGCGACACCGCGAGGTACGGCAGCCAGTCGACCGGCGGCTCGACGACGATCCGCCAGGGCTGGGAGCCGATGAAGAAGGTCGGCGCGCAGGCCCGCGCCATGCTCGTCGCCGCGGCGGCGGAGCGACTCGGTGTGCCGGCGGCAGAGCTCACGACGGAGGCGAGCACGATCGTCCATGCGGCGTCGGGGCGGCGCCTCCGCTACGGCGAGGTCGCGGCCGCGGCGGCCAAGGTGTCGCCGCCCGAGTCGCCGGCGCAGAAGGCGCCCGAGCGCTATCACCTCGTCGGCAAGGCGACGCCGCGCCTCGACACGCACGCCAAGGTGACGGGGCAGGCGGTGTACGGGCTCGACGTGCGGCTGCCCGGCATGCTCGTCGCGCAGGTGGCGCGTCCGCCGGTGCTGGGGGCAAAGCCGGCCAAGATCGACGACGCCGCGGCGCGCGCCACGCCCGGCGTGCGCGACGTGGTGACCATCACCAGCGGCGTCGCCGTGATCGCCGATCACTTCTGGGCCGCGAAGCGCGGTCGCGAGGCGCTGGTGATCGAGTGGGAGGGCGGCGACGCCGGGCTCGACAGCGCCGCGGTGTCGAAACGGCTCGCCGACGCGGTGGGCAAGGGCGTCGAGGTGCGCAAGGAGGGCGACGCCGCCAGGGTGATCGGCGGCGCCAGGAAGAAGCTGCGCGCGAGCTACGAGGTGCCGTACCTCGCGCACGCGCCGATGGAGCCACTCAACGCGACGGTGCACGTGCACGACGGCATCTGCGAGATCTGGGCGGGGACGCAGTCACCGAGCTTCACCGCGATGAAGGCGGCGCAGCTCCTCGCCATCTCGCCCGAGAAGGTGAAGGTCACGACGACCTTCCTGGGCGGTGGCTTCGGCCGGCGCTCCCAGACCGATTTCATCGCCGACGCGGTGGAGGTCGCGAGGACCGCCAAGGTGCCGGTCCAGACCGTGTGGACGCGCGAGGACGACGTGCGCGGCGGCCAGTACCGCCCCGCGGCGCTCTCGGAGATCGAGGGCGCGCTCGACGCCGACGGCTGGCCGGTCGCGTGGGTGCAGCGCATCGCGTCGCCGTCGATCCTGGCGGCGATGGGGCCGCTCAAGAAGGGGATCGATCGCACGTCGGTCGAGGGCGTCGACAACATGCCGTACGCGATCGCGAACGTGCACGTCACCTACGCGAACCCGAGCCTGCCGGTGTCGACGTGGTTCTGGCGGTCGGTCGGCAGCTCGCAGAACGCGTGGGCGGTCGAGCACTTCCTCGACGAGCTCGCGCGCCTGGGCGGCAAGGATCCGCTCGAGGTGCGCCGCCGCCTGCTCGCCGACAAGCCGCGTCACCTCGCGGTGCTCGAGGCCGCGGCGAAGGCGGCGGCGTGGGGCACGCCGGCGCCGGCGGGCCGCGCGCGTGGCCTCGCCGTGCACGAGTCGTTCGGCAGCTACGTCGCCGAGGTCGCCGAGGTGTCGATCGAGCACGGCGCGCCGCGGGTCCACAAGGTGTGGTGCGCGATCGACTGCGGCCGGATCGTCAACCCGTCCACGATCCGCGCGCAGATGGAGAGCGGGATCGTCTACGGGCTGTCCGCCGCGCTGCACGGCGCTATCGGCTTCGACGGTGGTCGCATCACGACGTCGAACTTCCACGACTACCCGGTCGTGCGCATGGGCACGATGCCGGAGATCGAGGTGATCCTCGTCGAGAGCGGCGCCGATCCCGGAGGCGTCGGTGAGCCATCCACGCCGCCGATCGCGCCGGCCGTCTCGAACGCGCTCCTCGCCCTCACCGGCGCGCCGGTCCGCCGGTTGCCGATCAAGCTCACGGCGTAACGCGATCAGCGCGCCTTGCGCGGACGGCGGTGGCCGCGGCCCGGCATGGGGCGCTCGCGCGTCGCCAGGAGCCGGTTGGCGGCCTCGAGCGTCTCCATGAGCTCGGTGGCGAGCGAACCGGTGAGGAGCGCTGCCAGCGCGGCGCGCTTGATCGGCGGCAGATCGAGCGTGGCCTGGATGAGCGCGGGCGGCACCTCCGCGAGCGGATCGTCGCCGTCGTCCTCGACGTCCGGCGCCAGCTCGCCGGTCTCGGCGAGCGCTCGGAGATCATCCATGTCCTCGCGCAGGGCGCGGCCCTTCTTCGGGACGGCGAAGCGCTCGGCGCGGAAGTCGCCCGCCCAGCCGACGTAGACCTCGTGCTCCTCGTGGTCCGGATCGGCGAGCGCTGCGAGCATGATCGCGTAGCCGCCGGGGCCGCCGCAGTCCTCGGGCGGACAGGCGCGCGCGCCGCCGGTACACCGCGGCTGCACGCGTCGGTCGGCGGTGGTCACCGCGGTCACCGAGACGTCGTGCTTCCAGCCGTCGCCGAAGTCGTACTCGTAGATGCACGTCGCGCGCGGGCCCAGGACGTCCTGCAGCCGGTAGCGGCGCTCGTCGAGGAGCGACGGATTGGCGTCGTCGATCGCGGGCGCGCCGTACTGCCGCTTGCCGATCCCGAACTGGTGCAGGTGCGAGTTGGACCAGCCCATCGCGACCTGGATCGCGTAGTGCAAGTCCTCGAGCGTGCTGCTCCCCGAGAGCTCGATGGTCCGCCAGATCGGTGGCTCGACCTCGCGGAGACGTACGTCGATCGTGAACGCCGTGTCGCCCATGCCCGTAAGCTACCCCAGTTGCGGGGGGGGCACCGGCGATCGCGCGGCCGGGCACGTTCGATGCATCCCCTGAGGTGATGGACCCGCGAGCGATTCGATCGTGGCGACACCAGGAGGCGGTGTCGTGGTGATGATGAAGGCAGTCCGCATGCGCGACTACGGGGGGCCGGAGGTCCTGCGGATCGAGACGGTGAACCGGCCCACGCCGGGCAGCGGCGAGATCCTGGTGCGCGTGATCGCCGCGGGCGTGAACCCCGTCGATTGCAAGGTGCGCAGCGGGCTCCTGAAGGCTACCGTCCCGCTGCGGTTGCCGTGGATTCCCGGCGGCGACTTCTCGGGCATCGTCGAGGAGCTCGGACCGAGCGTGCGCGGCGTCGGCGCAGGCGACGCGGTGTACGGCAGGGCCGATCTACCGGCCGACGGTAGCTACGCGGAGTACGTGGTCGTGCCGCGAGCGCACGTCGCGGCGAAGCCGCACACGCTCGACCACGTGCATGCGGCCGCCGTGCCGCTGGCCGCGATGACGGCGTGGCAGGCGCTCTTCGGCGGCACCGGATCGGCGTCGCTCGAGCTGATGCCCGGGCAGACGCTGATGGTGGTCGGGGCGACCGGCGGCATCGGCAGCTTCGCGGTCCCGCTTGCGGTGGCGCGTGGCGCCAAGGTGATCGGCGTGGTGCGGCGCAGCCGTGAGGCCGGCGACAAGGCCGCGTACCTCCGCTCGCTCGGGGCCAGCGACGTCGTCGACGTCGAGGGCATGGGTGCGTACGCGAAGATCGACGCCGTCCTCGACCTCGTCGGCGGTGACGTGCAGGCGCGCGCGCGGGCGGTGCTCGGCGACGGCGGCGCCCTGGCGTCGACCGTCGGCGTGCCCGCGGAGGAGACGTCCCGGCCGCGCGGCGTACGCCACGTCGCGATCCTGACCCGGACGAGCGGGAGTCAGCTCGAGGAGATCGCCGGGCTCATCGATCTCGGCAAGGTGCCGATCCACGCCGACCAGGTCATGCGGCTCGAGGACGTCAAGCGAGCGCACCAGCGGCTCGAGCACGGCGGCGTGAAGGGCAAGATCGTGCTCCGCGTCGCGCCCGATCCGCGCTGAACGGCTCAGCGGGGGACGGCGACGGTGCGGCCGTCCGGGGTCGTGACGAGCACCCAGCCGTCGGCGGTCCCGCCGAGCTCGAGGATGGCGAGCACCGATGGCGTCGCCAGCTCGTAGGCGATCGTGCCGCTCGCGTCGTAGGTGACGGCGTCGGGGAAGTACGCGAGCACCGCCTGGAAGCCGCGGATCGCCACGTCGCGGACGAGCGGCAGGTCGGGCTCGGCGGCGAGGCTGCGCTCGTAGATCGTCTTCAGATCGAGCGCGGCGTAGTACTGGCGCTCGCCGGTGGCGCCGCGGGCGTTGGCGGTGGCCCACGCGTAGAACGCGGCGACCGCGCCGCCGTTGGCCTGGAGCTGCCAGACCGTGTGGTCGGTGAGCTCGCCGTCGGCGAACGGGTTGGCCGGGTCGTCGAGCACCGAGCGATCGGGGTGGACCCCTTCGTCGGGCGAGACGAGGACCAGCGGCGCCGACGGCAGCGCTTCGCCCGACCACGGGGTCCCGTCGGCGGCGCAGGCGGACACGGCGAGCAGGGCGGCGACGATCGAGGTGGCGATGAAACAGTTCACAGGCGGACCTCCACGTACGAGAGCACCTCGGCCTCGTTGCCGATCGTGCGTGGGCGGGCGGGATCGACGACGTACCCCTCGGAGTAGCCATCGAGGAAGCGGAGCTGCCAGCGCAGCCCGAGCCGGGCGTCGGCGACGCCGAACGCGCTCCGCGGCAGGCCGTACGAGACGTCGCCGTACCACTGCAGCGGATACGTGAGGTTGAAGTCGCGGTGGTAGTCGTACGGTCCCCAGTCGCGCAGCTTGAGATCGGTGCCCGCGACGAGCCCGTTGCGCACGAGCCGCATCGTGCCGCCGAAGCGCGTCACCAGCCGCGGATCGCCTGCGCTCGCCTGATCCTGGCCAGCGTAGAACGTGCCCGAGAGGCGCATCGGCAGGGCCGCCGCCGTGAACCACGCGAACGTCGCGTTCCAGACGTCGTGGGCGGGCGGCGTGCCGGCGCTCGGCACCTGGCTGCCGTCGGCGAGGATCACGAGCGTCGCGTCGCGCGACGTCGGCTGGTGGCGATAGACGACGTCGAGGTGGGCGGCGAAGCGCGCGTCCTCGCGGCGATCGCGATCCCAGCTCCAGTACCAGCTCGCGGGCGTCGGATCGTAGATGAACAGGAGCTCGGCGCCCGCCGTCTCGCGGTTGTCGAGGAC
>DDTA01000315.1:6368-6496 GCA_002344285.1 Myxococcales bacterium UBA2376 | reverse complement strand
GCACCAGCAGGTGCTGGCCTCGGAGGCCTTCCGCTCGAATCGCTACGACACGCGTACCCTCCCCGGATGGCCGTGAGCCCAGAGTCGTCATGAGCATCGTTCCTCTCGTCCCGATCGGAGACACGCTC
>DDTA01000315.1:0-5000 GCA_002344285.1 Myxococcales bacterium UBA2376 | reverse complement strand
AAGATCGAGGCCGGCATGAAGGAGGTCGAGCAGCGGATCGAGCGCGACATGGACCCGTTCGTCGCCGCCCGCCAGATGGACACCGACGAGATCATCGAGCTCGCCGCGCTGCGCGACTGGCTCACCGACCTGACCGAGATGGCGTACCAGGGCACGGGCTACCGCCGGGTGAAGAACCCGCGCATCTGGTCGATGCACGACCTGCGTGTCCTGGTGGGAGGGCCGCGGTGATCCCGGTGATCACCGCGACGCCGGTCGCGCACGAGGGCGAGCTGCAGGTGCTGCACGTGCCGGCGGTCGGCTTCTGGCGGCCGCTCGTCGCCGCCGGCCAGCTGGTCCAGACCGGCGACACGCTCGGCGAGCTCGCGGTGCTCGGCCTCGTCCACCGCGTGGTCGCGGGGCCGGGCGTGCGCGGCGCCCTGAGGGACACCGACGCGCGCGGGCCACGGCCCGTCGATGTCGCGACCGCGCTCTTCGTCGTCGATCCGGCGGCGCTCGGCCAGGCCGCCGCCGCCGCGGACGCGCGCGCGAAGACGACGGCGGCGACGAGCGGCCTCGCCGTGCGGGCGCCGTCGAGCGGCCGCTTCTACGGGCGCCCGGGGCCCGGCAAGGCGGCGTTCGTGAACCCGGGCGACGTCATCCAGGAGGGCCACACGGTGTGCCTCCTCGAGGTGATGAAGACCTTCCACCGCGTCACGTACGGCGGCGCGGGGCTTCCGCCCGAGGCGCGCGTCGTCGCCGTCGCCGTCGCCGACGAGGCCGACGTCAACACCGGCGACGTGCTCGTCCACGTCGAACCGACCTGACCCGCGCGAGGCTGACATGACCGCCACTGATCTCAAGTTCGATCTCCTCGTCCGCGGCGGCACCCTGGTCACGCCCGGCGGCCGTGTCACCGCCGACGTCGGCGCGCGCGCCGGCCGCATCGCCGCGATCGGCGACCTGGGCGCCGCCTCGGCGGCGCACACGATCGACGCGACGGGCCTGCACGTGCTCCCCGGCGTGATCGACGCGCAGGTGCACTTCCGCGAGCCCGGGAACACGCACAAGGAGGACCTCGCGTCGGGCACCACCGGCGCCGTCCTCGGCGGCGTGACCTCGGTGCTCGAGATGCCCAACACCGATCCCCCGACGACGACCGCCGCCGCGCTCGCCGACAAGTTCGCGCGCCTGCGCGGCCGCGCGCGCTGCGACGTCGGCTTCTTCGTCGGCGCCACCGCCGAGAACGCCGGCGAGCTGGGCGAGCTCGAGAACCAGCCCGGGTGCGCCGGCATCAAGGTCTTCATGGGCAGCTCGACCGGCAGCCTGCTGGTCTCCGACGACGAGACGCTCGCCGAGATCTTCGCCGGCGGCCGGCGCCGCGTCGCGCTGCACGCCGAGGACGAGGATCGCCTGCGCGAGCGCAAGCACCTCGCCGTCGAGGCCGCGCACCCGCGGGCGCACCCCGAGTGGCGCGACGCCGAGACCGCGCAGCGCGCGACCTGGCGCGCGCTCGCCCTCGCCCGCCGCTTCGGCCGCCGCGTCCACCTCCTGCACGTGTCGACCGCCGAGGAGCTCGACATCCTGGCCGAGTGCAAGGACCTGGCGACGTTCGAGATCCTGCCCCAGTACCTCACGCTGGTCGCCCCCGACTGCTACGAGCGGCTCGGCACCCGCGCGCAGATGAACCCGCCGATCCGCGACGCGCGCCACCGCGACGCGCTGTGGGCCGCGGTGACCAGCGGCCTCTGCGACATGCTCGCGACCGACCACGCGCCGCACACGCTCGAGGAGAAGGCGAAGCCGTACCCGCAGAGCCCGTCGGGCATGCCCGGCGTGCAGACGCTCGTGCCGATCATGCTCGATCACGTCGCCGCCGGCCGCCTCACGCTCGAGCGCCTCGTCGATCTGCTCTGCCACGGGCCGGCGCGGGTCTGGGGCATCGCCGGCAAGGGCCGCCTCGCCGTCGGCTTCGACTGCGACCTCACCCTCGTCGACCTCGCGGCGCGCCGCACGATCCGCGACGCCGACATGGCCAACAAGGCCGGGTGGACGCCGTTCGACGGCATGGACGTGACCGGCTGGCCGGTCGCCACCGTCGTGCGCGGCCACGTCGTCATGCGCGACGGCCAGCTCCTCGGCGACGCCTGCGGCCGGCCCCTGTCGTTCGTCGAGACCGTGGCGCCGGTGGTGCCGGCGTAGACGGGCGGCAGCGCACGCGATGATCCTCGTGACCACTCCCCGGGGCGGCGTCGGACGTGAGGTCGTGCGCGAGCTGCGCGCGCGCGGCGTCGAGCCGCGGCTGGCCGAGCGACTCGACTTCCGCGACCCGAGGACGTTCGACGACGCGGTCCGCGGCTGCACCGGGCTGTTCCTCCTCCGTCCACCCGCGATCGCGAACACCCGGACCACGCTGAACGTGCTCGTCGAGCGAGCGCGCGCGGCGGGGGTCTCGACGATCGTGTTCCTCTCGGTCGCCGGTGCCGACACCAACCCGATCGTGCCGCACCACCAGGTCGAGCGCGCCCTCCGCGCCGGACCGGCGGACTGGACGATCCTGCGACCGGGGTTCTTCGCGCAGAACTTCGAGACCGCGTACGTGCGCGACATCCGCGAGGACGACCGCGTCTACGTGCCCGCCGGACGCGGCCAGGTCGCGTTCGTCGACGTGCGGGACCTCGCCGCGGTCGCGGCGGCCGTGCTGGTCGCGCCCGCGGCGCACCACGCGCGCGGCTACACGCTGACCGGCGGCCAGGCGATCACGTTCGACGAGGCCGCGGCCCAGCTCTCCGCCGCGATCGGACGTCCGGTTCGATATCAGGCGGCGTCGATCCCGGGCTACGCACGGCACCTGCACCGGCGCGGGCTCCCCGCCGCGCAGATCGCCGTCCAGACCATCCTGCACGTCGGGCTCCGGTTCGGCCAGGCTGCCGGGATCGACCCGACGCTCGGAGAGCTGCTCGGCCGCCCACCCCGCACCTTCGCACAGTACGTGCGCGACAGCGCCGACCTCTTCGCCCGGGTCCGAGCGTATCCTCGCGGGCGATGCGAACCATCCTCCTGACGCTCGCGATCGCTCTCCTCTTCGGCTGTGGCGGCAAGTCCCAGCCGGCCTCGAAGGACGCCATGACCGCCGACGCCACGAACCCCGATGGCCCCACGACCGACGCCGCCGGCGTCGACGCCGCGACGGCCGGTGACCTCGGCACGAGCGGTTATCCCGGCCTCGACTGGGGCGCCAGCATGGACGACCTGAAGGCGAAGTTCCCGCGCGCGGCGCCCGGGACCGACAACCTGTCGATCACCGGGAATCATGCGGGCAAGCCGGGCGTCACCACGTTCGAGCTTCGCGACGGCAAGCTCCACCGCATCTCGGTCACCTTCGAGGACGAGTACCCGTCGATGGAGGCGTGCGCGACGGTGTGGAAGGAGATGCGCGCCACGCTCGATGGCAAGCTCGGGGCGAGCAAGAGCGACAATCTTGCGGCGTACTGGGACGCGCCGACGTACAACATCATCCTCACGTGCGATCCAGGGGACGAAGACGCGGGCGTGCTCAGCATGGCCTACTCGCCGCCGCAGCCGTAGGCTGGAGCGGGCTCGCGGGGTGCAGCGCCACGGGCGCACGGGCGCCGGCGCCGGGAGCCGACGAGGGCGCGGTGGCGCCTGCGATCATGGGCGACCCGGACGTGCTGGCCGCGGAGCCGCAGCGCGCCGGCGACGCGGCGCGCGGCTGGGAGGCGCTCGTCAACGAGGGCTACGTCGGTTGCGGCGCGCCGCGCGCGCTCTACGATCGCTTCGCCGGCGGGACGCCCGCGGGCTGGCGCCTGCCGGGCCGCACGGGCCGGAGCGCCGACCTGCCCTACTTCGCCAACGCGTACACCACACCCAGCGGCGTCGAGGTCGTCACCGCCAACTGCCTCGGCTGCCACGCATCGTTCCTGCGCGGCGAGCTGGTGATCGGGCTCGGCGACGCGAGCGCCGACTTCACCATGGACGTGACGCCGATGATCGCGGCCGGCGCGTTCCTGCCCGCCGACCCGGCGCAGAAGGCGGAGCTCGACAAGCTCCTGGGCCGCGTGAAGGCGCTGGCGCCGCACATCCGCACGCGCACCGTCGGCGCGAACCCGGCCGATCACATCGCCGCGGTGCTCTTCGCCCACCGGGATCGGGAGACGCTCGCGTGGTCGGACGCGCCGCTCATCGAGCTACCGACGGAGGAGCCGATCCCGGTCGACGTGCCGGCGTGGTGGCTCCTGAAGAAGAAGGCGGCGATGTTCCACACCGGCGCGGGCCGCGGCGACCAGGCGCGCATCATGATGACCGCGTCGGTCCTGTGCGTCGACGACGTGGCGAGCGCGCGCGCCGTCGACGCGTACTTCCCCGACATCCGCGCGTTCATCCTGACGCTCGAGCCGCCGCCGTTTCCGGCGCCGATCGACGCGACCGTCGCAGCGCGCGGCAAGGTCGTCTTCGAGCGCCGCTGCAGCCGGTGCCACGGCACCTACGGCGAGGACGGCCACTACGAGACGCGCGTGGTCCCGCTGGCCAAGGTCGGCACCGATCCGCTGCTCGCCGAGCACGCCGGGCAGTTCTCGGCGCCGTTTCGCACGTGGTTCAACGGATCGTTCTACGGCGAGGTCGCGCGCCTCGAGCCACACGACGGCTACGTCGCGCCGCCGCTCGACGGCGTGTGGGCGACGGCGCCGTACTTCCACAACGGCTCGGTGCCCACGCTCGCCGCATTGCTCGACAGCTCGCTGCGGCGCGCGAGATATGTCATCGGGCGCGGCCGCGACGCGTACGACCTCGACGCCGTCGGCTGGCAGACGTGGGACGCGGACGCCAGCCCCGGCATCGACCCGCGCTGGGTCTACGACGCGAGCGCGCCGGGCTACTCGAACGCCGGGCACACGTTCGGCGACACGCTTTCCGCCGAAGATCGGCGCGCCCTGCTCGAGTATTTGAAGGGGATCTGAGGGGCGCGGGGAGGGGCTTGGGCCTGGGCCTGGGCTTGGGCC
>DDTA01000324.1:27462-27741 GCA_002344285.1 Myxococcales bacterium UBA2376 | reverse complement strand
CCCCCCTCCCATCCCCTCGACATCGCTCCTCTTTTCAGACCACTTGCGTCGCGCAAACGGGGGACACGCTCCTCCAGCACATCCGCCGGCGATCACTCGCCTTTTCGCACCGGCCGCGTCGGCACACGGCAGCCGCGGCGCTACCGTTCACGCGACGTGAACGAGCCCACTCCGCCGCAGGGTCTCTGGCGACTGGTGCGGCCGATCCTCACGATCGTGATGTTCGCGGTGGTGATCGCTGGGCTGCGGCGGCTCGTCGGCACGTTCGAGCTCGACGCG
>DDTA01000324.1:27246-27429 GCA_002344285.1 Myxococcales bacterium UBA2376 | reverse complement strand
AGCCGGTCGCTGTCGACGCTCGGGCTGGCGACGATCACCGGCTTCGCGCTGCGCCTGCGTCTCTACACGTCGTGGGGGCTCACGCGCGACGACGTCGCCCGGCTCTCGCTCTACAACGAGTCGATGTTCTACATCGGGCTCGCCGCGTCGTGCGCCGCCGTGTTCCTGCTCGTCGACATCCCG
>DDTA01000324.1:0-27240 GCA_002344285.1 Myxococcales bacterium UBA2376 | reverse complement strand
CTGCTCCTGAGCCTGCGCCGCGATCACGCGCTGAAGATCCGCTCGTTCGTCTTGCCGGTGATGCGGGCCGGCCAGCTGGCGGCGCAGGTCGCGCTGCCGCTCGTCGATCTCGTGGTGAGCGCGGCGCTCGTGTGGATGCTCCTGCCGGCNNTCGGGCACCGGGCCGCGCCGCACCACCTCGTAGCCGACGAGCGTGACCGTGCCGACCGCGACGGGCACCAGCGACACGATCACGCGGCGGATGAGCAGCGCCGCGAGCACCTCGGCGTGCGCCGCCGGCGGCATCCTCGGCTCGCTGTCCCAGGTGCCCGGCGGGCTCGGCGTGTTCGAGGCGGTCGTCTTGCAGTTCGTGCCGCCGGCGGCGCACGCCGAGGTGCTGGCGGCGCTCCTCATCCGCCGCGTGATCGTGTCGCTGGTGCCCGTCGCGGTCGGCACGGTCACGCTCGTCGGCTACGAGGTGGTGCGGCGCGGCCCGGTGCCCGAGGAGTCGTGGCCGCGCGAGCTCGCGGCGACGGCGATGGCGGTGACCACGTTTGCCGCCGGTGTCGTGCTCATGGTCGCCGCCAGCCTGCGCGTGCACGGTCCGCTCGCCGCGCTCGGGCACACGGCGCACGCGATCGTGTTCACCATCGGCTTCGCGACCCTCGTCGTCGCGCGCGGGCTCCATCTCGGGCGCCGGCGCTCGTGGTGGCTGGCGGTGAGCCTGTTCGTCGCGCGCGCGCTCGTCGCCCTCGCCGGTGGGGCCGACACGACGGCGCTGGCGCTATCGCTCGCGATGGTGGCGCTTCTCGTCGCCAGCAAGCGTGCGTTCCATCGCACGCCTGGGCCGCGCGACGACGACACCGCGTGGTTCGCGGCGTTCGTCATCGCGATGGCCGGCGTCACCTGGATCTCGCTCGTGGCGGAGCCGGGCGAGGTGAGCCGGGCGGCGGCCGCGCGCGGCGCGGGAGTCATCACGGTCCTGGCGCTCGCCGGGGCCGCGGTCGCGCATCACGCGCGGCGGCTCAGACGCGAAAGATCGCAGCCCCCCAGGTGAACCCGGAGCCGAACACCGTCGAGAGGATCAGGTCGCCCTTCTTCACCTTGCCCTGCTGGCGCCAGTAGTCGATCGTGAGCGGCACCGTCGCGGCCGTGGTGTTGCCGTAGAACTGGATCGTGTTGAGGCACTTCTCGGGCGGGATCTGGGCGAGCTGCGCGACCTGCTCGTTGATGCGCAGGTTGGCCTGGTGGGGGACGAACCAGTCGATGTCGTTCCAGGTGAGGCCGGTGTCGGCGAGCGCCTTCTGGGTGGCGAGGTTCATCTCGCGCACCGCGCGCACGTAGACGCGCTTGCCGTCCATGTGCGGATACATGATCTGGTTGACCTCGCGGTCCTTGGGGTCGTACTGGAGGTACGGCGCCTTCGAGATGTCGAAGACCTTGAGGTAGAGGTACTCGGCGCCGGTGCCGTCGGCGGCGGCGCGCGTGTAGATGACGCCGTCGCGCTCGTTGTCCGTCTCCTGCGGGCCGAGCACGACCGCGCCCGCGCCGTCGCCGAAGAGCACCATCACGTCGCGGCCGCGCGTCGAGTAGTCGAGCGAGTGGCTGTGGACCTCGGCGCCGACGAGGAGGATGCGCTTGTACGTGCCGGTGCGGATGAACGCGTCGGCCATCTGCAGGCCGTAGACGAAGCCCGAGCACTGCTGGCGGATGTCGAAGCACGGGCACATCGTCTTGTCGGCGACGCCGAGCTTGCGCTGGAGGTAGACGCCCGCGCCCGGGAAGTGGATGTCGGGCGAGAGCGTGGCGAAGATGATGCAGTCGATGTCGGTGGCGGCGACGCCGGCGTCGGCCAGCGCGCGCTTCGACGCCTCGAGGCCGAGGTCGCTCGTGTACGTGCCCTCGGCGACGTAGCGGCGCTCCTTGATGCCGGTGCGCTGCTGGATCCAGGCGTCGTCGGTCTCGGTGACGGCGGCGTCCTGCGCGACGTGGCGATCGTTCAGGAAGCGGATCTCGTCGTTCTTGACGACGCGCTCGGGGACGAACGAACCGATGCCGAGGATCTGGGTGCGGAGCATCCCGGCGATGTATCGCGGCGCTCGAGCGCTGACAAGCAGGTTCGGGGGTGGCCGGTGGCCGCGCGCCGGGCTGGCGCGGCGGGCCGGGATGCGGCACGTTCCCGGCGTGCGCGAGAGGACCGTCGCCATCATCGCCTGTCTGATCGCCGTCGCCGTGCCGCGGGTGGCGGCGGCGGAGCCGGCGAGCCTGCCGGGGTGGCCGCTCTACGATCGCTTCTGCCTCGCGTGTCATGGCGTGAAGGGCGACGGCAAGGGGCCGGCGGCGCCGTGGCTCGATCCGCTGCCGCGCGACTTCACGGCGGGCTGGTTCAAGTGGGGCGGCACGGCGGACCCGACGGCGCCGGCGCCGAGCGCGATCGCCCAAGCGATCCGATGGGGCGCGCCGGGGACGGCGATGCACGGGTTCGACGCGACGCTCGCCGACGCCGACGTCGATCGGCTGGTCGACGTGGTGCTCGCGTTCTCCGGGAAGCGCGGCGGTGGCGTGGCGCCGATGGCGCGCGTGCCGTACGCGGTGCACACGCTCGACGCGGCGGGCAAGCGCGCGCAGGTGGCGCGCGGACGCGAGCTGTTCGCGAGGCTCGGGTGCGTCGCGTGTCACGGCGACGCCGGCAAGGGCGACGGTCCCTCGAGCGCGACGCTGAAGGACGCGTCGGGCGTGGTGCGCGCGCCGTACGATCTGACGGCGTTTCCGGTGCGCCGGCCGCGCGCGGCGGACACGACGGCGGAGGCGGCGGCGCTGGCGAGCATCGTGTGGGGCGTGGGCGGGACGGCGATGGCGAGCTTCGACGGCGCGGCGCCGCTGCCGGACCTGATGGCGCTGGCGGCGTACGTCGTGGCGATCGGGCCGCGCGAGGTGGACCCGGCGCGCGTGGGAGCGATCGGAGACCTGACGCCGGAGGCGATCCAGCGCGACAGGACGGTGATGAAGACGCGCGCGGGCTACCGCTGGGGCGCGGCGGACGACGTCGAGGGCGCGCTGTTCGGCGGCGAGATCCACGCGCAGGGCGAGCCGCCGGCGGCGCTCGGGCCGGTGCAGGCGTCCCTGTCATCGCAGCAGTGCGGGCGCTGTCACGCGAAGCAGCTGCGCGAGTGGCAGGGCACGCTGCACGCGGGCGCGGCGTCGCCGGGGCTGATGGGCCAGGTGCTGCGGCTCGAGAAGCCGGCGGAGGTGAAGTCGTGCATGCGCTGTCACGCGCCGCTCGCCGAGCAGCTGCCGAAGAGCGCGGTGCTCGACGAGGCGCTGCAGGCCGAGGGCCTGACGTGCGCGGCGTGCCACGTGCGCGGCGGCGTGCGCCACGGGCCGCCGAACCGCGCGCCGTCGCTGCTGCCGCTGCCGGGGTATCCCCTGCAGGAGCTGGCGGTGTACGAGCGCGCCGACTTCTGCATCGGCTGTCACCAGCTCCCGGGGCGGCTGGCGGTCGCGGGGCGACCGCTGCTCGACACGTACCGCGAGTGGCTGCTGGGGCCGTACATGAAGCGCGGGATCCAGTGCCAGCACTGCCACATGCCGAACCGCGAGCACACGTGGAAGGGCGTGCACGATCCGGAGACGTTCCGGCAGGGCTTCGCGATCGCGGCGACGGCGACGCGTCGCGCCGACGGCATCGTCAGCGTGCACGCGCGCATGGGCAACGTGGGCGCGGGCCACTACCTGCCGACGACGCCGACGCCGGCCGCGTGGCTGTCGATCGAGCTCCTCGACGCGAAGGGCAAGCCGGTCCCCGGCACGTTCGTCGAGCAGCGCATCGGCCGCCACCTGCGCTTCCGCAAGGTCTTCGAGGAGCTCGAGGACACGCGCATCCCGCCGGGTGGCCACATCGATCTCCACCGCGCGTGGCGCGCCGGCCGCATCGCGTCCGCCACCCACCTCCGCGTCGTCGTCCGCGTCCGCCCCGACGACTACTACGAGGGCCTCTACAAGACCCGCCTCCAGGCGAGGCTGGATCCGGAGATCCGCGCCATGTTCGAGACCGCCCTCGCGCGCGCGGAGGCCAACGCGTACGTCGCGTACACGCAGCTCTTCCCGATCGGGGGACAGGATCCCCCCCTCTAAGCGCCCGACAACTCTCACGAATTCGAGCGAACCGCGACTGGCGTTCCACCGTCCACGCGAGTCGCGCCTCGCCCGAAAAGCGGTTTGATGTAGAGGGGTTCCGATGGGGGAGCCTGTCCCCCCTCCGTTGTCTTTCGCAACGCGGAGCGAGCCCGGCTCGCGCCAACCGCCGAGAACGATTCAGTGGCGTGAGCGGCATCGAGGTTGCTCGAGTGGAGCAAGCCATGCGTCGTGTCATTGTTTCGGTCGCCACCATCGTGCTCGGGCTCGGTTTCGGGGCGGGCTGCAAGCCGCCCCAGCCCGACGATACGTCGCCCGATGGCAGCGGCGGCGACCCCGACGGTGGCGGCGGTGTCGACGGCGGCGGCGAGGTCAACGGCGAGCGCTTCTGCGGCGCGCGCTTCGCCTTCCGGCCGACCGGCTCGTTCGAGTCGGTCGCGGTCGCCGGCGCCTGGGGATGGGCGACGCCGACGCCGCTCACCGACGCCGACGGCGATGGCGTCTTCACCGCCGACGTCGAGCTCGCGCCCGGCGTTTGGCCGTACAAGCTCGTCGTCACTCGCCCCGGCGGCGCCACCGACTGGCTGCTCGACCCGGAGAACCCGTATCGCGCGTACGACGGCGGCGTCGAGAACTCGGGCGCCCGCGTCGGCGACTGCACCATCCCGCTCGTCGAGGTCGCGGCCCACACGACCTCCACCTCGGGCGCCGAGACCCGCTTCCGCGTCACGCGCGCGGCCGGCGGCGCCGACGTCGCCGGCGCCACCGCCCGCGTCGTCTTCGAGGGCGCCGACCTGCCCTCCGTGCCGGCGCCCACCGTCGCCGGCACCGACATCACCGTCGCGCTCGCCGGCCTCGCCGCCGGCAAGTACACGCTCGTCGTCGAGGCCACCGATACCGCCGGCAAGACGTCCCTCCCCGTGCGCGTGCCCTTCTGGATCGAGGCCGAGCCCTTCGACTGGCGCGACGCCGTCATCTACATGGTGATGACCGACCGCTTCCGCGACGGCGATCCGTCCAACAACCCGGCGCCGTCGCCGACCGCCGAGCCGACCGCCGACTTCCACGGCGGCGACCTGCGCGGCGTCACCCAGGCGATCGAGGACGGCACCTTCGACGCGCTCGGCGTGCGCGCGCTCTGGCTCTCGCCCTTCGTCGAGAACACCACCGACGTCGAGCAGGATCACGGCCGCGGCGTCACCGCGTACCACGGCTACTGGCCGACGCGCGCCCGCGCCGTCGACCCGCGCCTCGGCACCGCCGCCGACCTCGACGCCCTCGTCACCGCCGCCCACCGCCGCGGCATCCGCGTGCTCATGGACTACGTCGTCAACCACGTCCACGCCGATCACGAGTACCTCACCACCAACCCGTCGTGGTTCCGCGTCGGCTGCACCTGCGGCGAGGCCGGCTGCGGCTGGACCGAGCACCGCCTCGACTGCTCGTTCAAGCCGTACATGCCCGACGTCGACTGGACCAACCGGGAGGCCGGCGAGCAGATGGTCGCCGACGCGCTCTGGTGGCTCGAGCGCTTCGACCTCGACGGCCTGCGCGTCGACGCCGTCAAGCACGTCGAGGATCTCGCCGTCATCAACCTCGCGACCCGCATCAACGAGACCTTCGAGCGCGGCGGCACCGAGTACTTCCTCCTCGGCGAGACCGCGATGGGCTGGGCCGGCGACGACGTCGCCGCCAACCTCCCCGAGTACGAGACGATCTCGCGCTACGTCGGCCCCAACGCGCTCTCCGGCCAGTTCGACTTCGTCCTCTATCACGCGACCGCGTACCGCGTGTGGGCCGACGACGCGCGCGGCATGCTGCACCTCGACTACTGGACGCGGCAGAGCCTCGCCCACTACCCGGTCGACGCCGTGATGACGCCGTTCGTCGGCAGCCACGACAGCGAGCGCATCGTCTCGCTCGCCCACCTCGGCTCGGGCTCGGCGATCGTCCACCACAAGTGGCCGAGCCAGGGCCTGCCGGCGGAGCCCACCACCGACGAGCCGTACCAGCGCGCGACGATCGCGCTCACGTGGATGCTCACCGTGCCCGGGGCGCCGCTCCTCTACTACGGCGACGAGTACGGCGAGCACGGCGCCGCCGACCCCGACAACCGCCACATGTGGCGCGCGCCGGCGCAGCGCAGCGCGCGCCAGGCCGCGATGGCGGCGAAGCTCGCCCGCGTCGGCACCGTCCGCAAGGAGCTCGCGCCGCTGCGCCGCGGCCGCTACGTGCCGCTCACCGTCACCGAGGACGTCCTCACCTTCGCGCGCGTGCACGGCAACCAGGCGGCGATCGTCGCGATCAACAAGGCCGGCGCCGCGCGCACCGTCGAGGTCGACCTCGCCCAGGTCACCGGCGTCACCTTCGGCGCGTCGCTCACGGACCGCCTCGACGCCGGCGGCCGCACCGTCACCGTGCAGAACGGCCGCGTCTCGCTCGACCTCGCCGCGCGCAGCGCGATGATCCTGGCGCCGTAGCGCCGCCTCGCCGCTCTCCGTCAGCGCGCGAGCCGCCGCCGTAGCTTGCCGGCGAACTGCTCGAGCTCCTCGATCTTCAGCACGGCGCACGCCAGCACGTATACGCCGGCGCCGACCGCGACCGGCACCAGCGCGTCGAAGCAGCGGGCGACGAACGAGCGATGCCCGAGCTGCCCGTCGAGCAGCTCGTGGGCGCCCCAGGTCGCCGCGCCCATCACCGCCGCGGCGAGCCCCACGCGCAGGAGGTAGACGAGCAGCGCGGCGTGCGGGATCGGCGCGATGCGGCGGTGGAACGCGACGTAGAGGATCGCGCAGTTGACCAGCGCCGACAGCGCCGTGCCCAGCGCCAGCACCTCGTACCCGTAGATCGGGTGCAGCCACACGTTGAGCCCGACGTTGGCGGCGACCGCGGAGACCGACGCGTAGACCGCGATCCGGGTCAGCCGCACCGCGTAGAACGCCGGCGCCAGCACCTTCACCGCGGCGTACGCGACCAGCCCGACCGCGTACAGATCGAGCGCGGCGGTGGTGGCATCGGTGTCCCACCACCCGAACTTCCCGCGCTCGTAGATGAGGCGGATGATCGGCTCGCCGAGCACGACCAGCCCGACGGTCGCCGGCACGCACAGGAACGCGACCAGGCGCAGCCCCTCGACCAGGTGGCGCCCGAGCGCCGGCCGATCCTCGACCGCCGCGGCGTCGGCGAAGCGCGTGGTCGACACCGTCGCGATCGCCACGCCGAACACGCCGATCGGCAGCTGCAGGAAGCGAAAGGCGTAGTTGAGCCACGAGACCGCGCCCTGCTCGTCGGACGCGAACGACGTGTTGATGAAGACGTTCACCTGCACCGCCGCGACGCTCACGATCGCCGGCGCCATCACCACCGCGACCTGACGCACCGACGGATCGCGCAGCGCGAGATCCACGCGCAAGGCCGGCCGCCACCCCGCGCGCCACAGGGACGGCAGCTGGATCCCGAGCTGCGCGAGGCCCGCCAGCAAGGTGCCGACCGACCAGCCGATCGCGACGTGGTACGGCTCGAGCCCGGCGATCGCGAGCCCGATCGCGATCACGATCGACACGACGTTGAACATCGCCGGCGCGAGCGCGGGCGGGCCGTAGCGCTCCTGCGAGTTCAGCATCCCCATCGCGACCGCCGCCAGCGTCACGAGCAGGAGGAACGGCATCATGATGCGCGTGAGCTCGACGGCGAGCGAGAACTTCCCCGGCACCTCGTCGAAGGCGCCCGCCATCAGCAGCAGGATCTCGGGCGCGAAGAACACGCCGAGCCCCACCAGCAGGCTGACCAGCACGAACAGGTTGCCGGCGACCGTGTTGCCGAGCCGGTAGGCGCCCTCCTGGCCGTGCGTGCGCAGCTCCTTCTTGAACGCCGGCACGAACGCCTGCGACAGCGCGCCCTCGGCGAACAGATCGCGGAGCAGGTTGGGGATGCGGAACGCGGCGATGAACGCGTCGGCCATCGCGGTCGCGCCCAGGAGCGCCGCGAACAGCTGCTCGCGCACCAGCCCGAGCACGCGCGAGAGCATCGTCGCGAGCGAGATGAGCCCGGCGGTCCGGCCGAGGCCCTTAGCCGCCATGGGTTCGGCTCACGGCGCGTCCTCCGCCAGGCGCGCGCGCACGTCGGCGGCCACACGCGCGACGACCGCGCGCAGCGGCCGCGGCGCGGCCTGGCGCAGCGCGACCAGCGCGCGCACCGACCGCGGATCGCGATCGGCGGCGAGGCAGCGGGCGACGTCGACCAGCGCGCCGCCGAGATCGCCGACCTCCGCCGCCGCCCCCGGCGCCGCGATCGCCGCGACCGCCGCACGCAGCGCCTCGAGCCCGGGCTCGCCGAGCGCCGCGAGCACGTCGAGGGCGTCCTCGGGCACCGCCGCGCACAGCGCCTGCGCCGCCGCAAGCTTGACGCGCGGCTCGGCGTCGGTCGCGATGCGCGTCACGAGCCACGGTCGCAGCGCCGCGGGCGCCGGCACCGGCACCAGCTCGAGGGCCGCCCGCCGCAGCTGCGGATCGGGATCCGACGCGGCCGCCTCGAGCAGCGGCAGGTCGTCGACCATGTCCTCGGCCGTCGCGTCGCGCGCGCGGCTCACGCGGATGGACACCTCGAGCGCATGCACGCGCACGTCGCTCCAGCGATCCGCGCGCTCGGCCAGCGGCTGCCACGCGGCGACGATCGCCGCCAGCCGCTCGTCGGGGACGTCGGCGTAGATCGCGGTGTCGCCGTCGAGCCCGCGGGCGATGCGCGCCGCCGCCCGGGCCGCGGGTCCAGCCACGGCGCGGTCCCAGCCGCCGGCCTGGGCGGCGAGCGGCTCGAGCAGCACCCACGGGTCGGGCACCGCCTCGGCGGCCACGATCGCGCCCATCACCGTCGCACGGTCGCCCGACCGCAGGCCGCGCGCCACATCCTCGCCGCCGGCGCCCGCGCGCCGCAGGCCGGCGATGTCGCCGGCCTGGTACGCCGCGCCCAGGTCGGCGCGGGCCACCGCGCTGACGAGCACCAGGAGAACGGCCACGGGGACTCTCACTCGCGTTCTCTACTTCCAGCGCGGGATCGGCTGCACGTATTCGTCCGAGTTTCCGGCCGGAAAATTTGACAGGGTGCGTGGACGTTCAGTACGGTCTATCCGTTCAGGTAACCGCGGGGGTCCCATCGTGCCCGACATGCTCACCGAGCGCCAGCAGCAAATCCTCGACTTCATTACCGGTTCGATCAACGAGCGCGGCTTTCCGCCCACGTTGCGCGAGATCGGGGAGCACTTCGGCATCAAGTCGACCAACGGGGTCAACGACCACCTGAAGGCGCTGGAGAAGAAGGGCCACCTCCGCCGCGAGGACCTCAAGTCACGCGCGATGCGTCCCGTCGCGCTCGACAACGTGGTCTCCTTGGCGGAGCGCCGCCACCGGTCCGGTCAGGGCCCGGTGGGCGAGCTGGGCAACGCCGTCGCGCTCCCCGCCCCGGTGAGCGACGAGGATCTCATCGAGATCGACATCATCGGCCGCGTCGCCGCCGGCCAGCCGATCCTCGCCGTCGAGAACGTCGAGGACACCGTCCGGATCGACCGCGTGCTCGTGGGCGGTCACCGGGAGGTGTTCGGGCTCCGCATCGTCGGAGAATCGATGATCGAGGACGGCATCCTCGACGGCGACTACGTCTTCGTGAAGAAGACCGCCACCGCGCGCCCCGGCGACATCGTCGTCGCGATGATCGAGGGCGAGGCCACGGTGAAGCGGTACTTCCCCGAGGGGGACCGGATCCGGTTCCAGCCGGCGAACTCGAACATGTCGCCGATCTACGTGCGCAAGGCCGAGTTCCGGTCCGTCGACATCATCGGGATCGTGGTCGGCGTCTACCGCAAGATGTGATCGTCGCCGGCCTCGGTTTCGGGTCGTCTTCCGATGCTCCTGCCGAGGCATCTGTTTGCGCCTGACCGGTGTCCAACCTGGGTCGATGCGCGCCCGCTGTACGATCCGTAAGCGCCCGCGCCGTCAGGGTGTCTCGCGGCGAGACGCACCTCCGGCAGGCCTGCCAGCGGCTGCGACCGAAGGCAGCACCCCACGGCGCCGCGCCATGTCAGACTGAGCCGTGGTGCGTCCCCGTCGCTATCGACAGCGCTGGCTCTTCATGCCTGCGCTCGCCGCTGCGGCGATCCTGGAGGGCGGAGCCGCGCTCGCGTACTACGCGCTGCGCCCCGTGCCTCCGCCCGAGCCCTGGACGCTCACGCTGGCGCTCGCCGGTGAAGGCACCGGATCCGTCAACGTCAGCCTGATCGGCGACGCGAACATCCACGGTCGATGCGCCAAGCCCGGCGAGGGCGAGGTCACCTGCGACCTCGAGATCCCCGTCGGCCGCTGGACCGGTCTCACCGTCATCCGCGGCGAGAAGGCCACGTTCGAAGGCTGGGGCGGCCTCGAGCCGTACGTCGAGGACGTGCTCTCGGGCGAGCTGATGATGTTCCGCGATCGCGCCGTCGTCGTGCGCTTCGGCAAGCTCAAGGACGAGATCGAGGTGGCGCTCGAGACCGGGCCCGAGGGCAAGGTCAAGATCCCGCAGCCGCCGCGGCCGGAAGATCCGTTCGAGGCCGAGAAGCTCGAGGAGCCGCCCATCGAGCTGGCGATGGTGAAGGTCCCGCCGCCGCCGCCGGAGATGCAGATCCAGCCGCCGCCGCCGCCGCCCGAGCAGCAGAGCGCCGCGCAACCGCCGGCCCCGCCGCCGCCGCCGCCGCCGCCCAACCTGCGGATGGTGGAGGTCCCCGACGAGAACGAGGTGAAGGACGCGCCCGAGGACGCGACCCACCTCTCCGACAAGAACCGCGACGTCGCCGAGGAGACGGCGGCGACCGAGACCAACCTCGAGAAGGAGATGAAGGGCCAGGCGCCGCCGTCGGTCGAGTCCGACGACACGACCAGCCCCGAGATCGGCGGCCCCGACGAGCGCATCGCGCAGCTCGAGGAGAACACGTCGCCGTGGAACGAGGTCGATCGCACGAGCGATCACAGCGGCGACTCCGACGACGCCAAGGGCCAGATCCAGGGCGAGACCGGCGACGCCGGCGAGGAGGGCACCGGCGGCGCCAAGGAGCTGGGCCTCATGGCGATGCGCGGCATCGACGGACGCGGCCGGCTGCTCGACGAGAAGAAGGGCGACGGCAAGAAGACCGGACGCAAGGGCGCCGCCGGCCTCCACAAGAAGCTCGACCTCGACGACTACGAGCGCATCGTCGGCAAGGACGTGGCCGAGAAGGAGCGCGTCGTCGCGCGCGCCAAGATGACCGCGAAGAAGGGGCGGTGGGAGCGCAAGATGGAGGCGATCAAGAGCTCCCTCGAGAACTTCACACCCGACGTTCGCCCCGGCAACCAGACCGCGCTCAAGACGCGCGCGCACCCCTTCGCCGTCTACGTCGCGCGCATGCACCGGCGCATCCACGAGCTCTGGGGCTTCGGCTTCCTCGCCGACCTCGACGGCAAGTCCTCGAGCCACGAGCTGAACGACTTCGATCTCGTCACCGTGATCGAGCTGTCGGTGAACCCCGACGGCACGGTCCACAAGACGACGATCGCGAAGACGTCGGGCAAGCTGACGTTCGACGTCGCCGCGATCGACACCGTCCTCTCCGCGGCGCCCTACGAGGAGCCGCCCGAGGCGATCCGCTCCGTCGACGGTCGCGTCTACCTGCGCTGGGGCTTCTATCGCAACTGGCGCCAGTGCGGCACGTTCAACGTCGAGCCGTACATCCTCACCGAGATCCCCGGCGGCGCCGAGCCGCTCGACGACGGCGCCGCCCTCGCGGGCGCGATCAAGCCGCAGCGGGGGAAGACGCCCGTGACGCCGCCGCCGGCGAACGGCGACAACGCGAACCCCAGGCCGCCGCCGGTCTCCACCAATCGCCAGGCGAGCTACGCCGCCAACATGTGGGTGGCCGGGTTCACCTCGGGCTCCACCGCTCGCATGATGCGCGTCTCGGCGCTGCCGCTGAAGGCGGGCGGCCGGGTCGCGGCGGCGACGCAGAAGGACCTCGAGGGCGTGTACGAGGGGCTCCTGGTCGAGAGCGGCCCGATGAAGGAGTGGAAGCTCCTCTCGCCCGGCGAGTTCACGGCGAGGACCGGCATCCCGGCGCAGGTCGAGGAGGGCGCGATGGTGCTCCTGCTCGTCACCGGCAAGGATCCCTTCGGCGTCGTCCTCACGCCCACGCGCGCCGGCGAGTACCGGGCCACGGAGATCTTGAGATAGCCAGCGCGGACACGGGCACGGGCACGGGCACGGGTTAAACAGCGAAGGGCCAGCACGCTCCCCCCGGATCGTGATGGCCCTCCGACCCCTTCCCCACCTTCCCTGGATGTAGCGCGCACCGCCTGGCGGTCCCCCCCGGCACCGCCGGCGGCGCGCTTCGAAATCGCAGCTAGCTGACCGGCTTCTGCACCCCAGACGCGAACAGGCCCTTGGGCCCAGCGTTCTCGGTGTACTCGACCTCCTGCCCCTGCGTCAGGGTGCGGAACCCCTCCCCCTGGATGGACGAGTAGTGGACGAACACGTCCTTACCGTCCTCGGCCCGGGAGATGAAGCCATAGCCTTTCGCGTCGTTGAACCATTTCACAGTACCTAGCGCCATCGTTACTCCTCCAAGTCCTCACGGCCCACTGCAGACCGTCATCTCTCTTCAAACATGGGCCAGCGCGGCCATCAATTGGGTCTCATCCGAATTCAGCCACGCGCTGGAATAGTTCCACCGTGCTGCACCCGGTCGGCGTTCGACACACAATCGTCGTGTGACCGCGCCCACCGCGCCTTCAGGCGGTCAGGCCAAGCACCCCACCGCTAACCGACGACGGTCGCGGCGGCGGTCAGTGGACAGGACGCCAGCGCACGGCGCCCACGCCGTCGGCGAGCGAGAGCTCGTCGCCGGGCTGCAGGCGGTGGACGCGAACCCCGGTTCCACCGGAGGCCACGCCGTTCGTCGAGGCGGTATCGATCGCCCAGATATCGTCACCGATGCGCACCACGAGCAGGTGCACGCGGGAGATCTTCTCGAGCGACAGCGACGTCGCGCCCGCCGTGTCGCACCTGCTGTAGCGGCCGAGCAGGAGCCCGCGCTCGGCGCCGGCCGCGCCGACGCGCACCGAGTCGTTGCCGAGCCGCGACTGCAGCTCGAGGGTGCCGAGCAGCTCGTCGCCCTCGCCGAGCGCGTCGATGCGCGCGCGCGCCGGACCGTTCACGCTGGTGACGCGCGTGATCACCGACGCCCGCCGGCTGCTGAAGGAATCCGCCGACGGCTCCGGGTCTTCGACTTTGCTCCCTTCCGCCCACTGATCGCGACTCGACGTCTGCGCGTGCCGGCCGCGGCGCCAGCGATCCGGCTCGGCGTCACGCTCGTCGCTGTAGCTGCGCTCGGGCAAGGCCGCGATCGCGGCCTTGGCGTCGTCGGGCCACGCGTCGGCCGCGCCCGTCGGAAAACAGAAGAGCGCGTAGCGCCCGATGAAGACGAACGCCGGTCCCTCGACGGTGGCGGCCTCGAGCTGGCGCCCGGCCTCGTCGCGGAACCCGCCGGACGTGCGCAGATCGATCAGCCGGTAGCGGACGTCCCAGCCCGGCCCCGCCGCCGGTCCATCCCACGCGGTCATCGGATCGACGACCACGACGAGGTGGCGCAACGACAGGGCGCCGTCACCCTCGAGGAACAGATCGCATTGCCCGTGCCGTCCGACGATGCCGGCGTTCACCATGCCGGGCTTGGCCGCGATGCACATCGAGCCGGCGACGCGAACGCGCTGCGTATCGACGGCGACGACGGCGACGCCGGGCGCTCCCAGACTCGTGATCACGGCGCGCACGTCGCGCCACACGTGCGCGAGGACCTCGAGCGCGCTTCGCTTCCCCGGCACCACCTGCGGCTTGCCGACCATGACGGCGGTGCGCAGGTTCCTGGCGACCGCGCGATCCTGTCCCTCCTGGAGGTGGATGACGCGGGTCTTCACCTGATCAGCTTACCCCGGACGTATGTCGCCGCCTACTCTTCTCCGAAGAGAGCGAAGAAGGTTGCCATCTGCGACCGCTGTGGTGGGGGCATGTACTCGAAGTTCCGCCCCCGGTCGATGATCTCCCAGAAGTCCTTCGACTCGACCCGCTCGAGCTGCTCGCGGATGGCCCTGCGGCGCTCCACCGGCTCGTCCTTCATGTCCTCCGCGATGCGGCGCGCGCGATCCTCGGCGCCGGCGAAGAGGTAATAGCAGGCAAGCTTGACCTGGGCCTTGCGGATGCCGATGAGCCCGTGCTCCTGCTTCTTCGCCCGCAGCGGCTGGTCGAGCTCGAGGAACTGGGTGAGCAGCGCCTCGTCGCGCTCGCCGTGGTGATGGGCGAGCTCGCAGAGCGCGCCCACGTCGTACGCGACGGTCTCGGTCACGAAGCCCAGCTGCATGTCGTAGCTTGTGCGCCCGTAGTAGATCATGTGCCCCACCGCGGCCGACGCGATGTCGTCGCGGCCGCCCTTCACCATGGCCTCCACCAGGAGCCGGTACTGGTTGAGGACGTTGTACGCGGTGCGGACGGCCTTGGCGTTGAGCGTGGCCCGCAGGTACGAGTTCATGAAGCGGAAGACGAGGTTCACCACCTCCTCGTCCTTGCGCGCGAGCGCGGCCTCGCCGACGTAGCGCGTGTCGATCGCCACCAGGTAGTTGATGTCGGGCATGAGGCCCTGGGCCTGGGCCTCGTTGTAGATGCCGAGGTACTGGCGCAGCGCCTTCCACTCGACCCAGTGCTTGCGCGACTCGAGGTCGCGCAGCGACTCGGGGTCCATGGCGACGAAGTCCGGGTTGTCGCGGATGCCCTGGCCGATCTGGAACCAGGCCTGGGGGGCGCGCGGCTTGACCGCGAGGTAGCCGACGACGAAGTCCTTGATCGCGTCGACCGCGCGGCTGGCGATGATCTTGTCCTTGCCCGAGATCGAGTTCGACGTGATGTCGGTGAGCTCCTCCATCGCGGCGAGCACCCCGGGCTGGGCCGCGACCGCGGTCGCGGGGTCGCTCGAGACGGCGTGGACGACGGTGTCGAGCGCCTGCGTGCGGATGCGCGCGACGATGCTCTGCGGCTCGAGGAAGCGGAAGACGTAGACGAAGTACGGCAGCATCACGACCAGGCCGAAGGTCGTGAACACGAGCATCGCGAGGATGCCGGAGCGCGGCACGAAGTCGCTCTGCACGGCCATCGACAGCCACACGCCGGTCACGCAGGCGACGACGAAGTAGGCCATCACGGCCACGTTCACCCGGTCGCGGAGGAACATCGCGGCCACGCCCGTGTACCGCTCGCTCGAGAGCTGCACGATGATGCTGACGACCGTGATGACGATGCCGAGCACCGCCGCCGTCAGCCCCGCGAGGGCCGGCAGCGCGTCGGTGATCATGTCGCCTTCGAACTGGAGGTAGTCGCCGCCGCCGCTGCCGCGCGCGTCGTCGAGGAAGTAGAAGCCGAGGAAGATCGCGAGCGAGAGCCCGAACAGAACGGCGACCGGCGCGATCCAGAGACGTCGGGTGGTGCTGTTCACCTCGTCCGACAGTATCAGTTCGACAGCGACGCCGGGACCGATCCGGGCGTCAGCGCGCTGAACGCGCCCGTGTCCCACGTCGTCTGCGTCTGCTCGCTGGTCTCGTCCTGACCGAGCACGCCGTTGCCGCCGAGCTGGGTCTCCGTGGCCGCGCTCTCGCGCGCGACGCGCTTGGTCGAGAGGCCCGACCCGGGCGCGGCGCTCTGCGCCGGCATCGTGTGGGCGTCGTTGGCGTACGCGACCGCGACCGTGTCGAGGTCGGGACCGTCGACGGCGAGCCCGCTCTTGTTGACGAGCAGGTTCGCCGCGGTGGGCGCGCCCGCGAGCATGATGTCGACGTCGGTGACACGATCGCTCGTGCCGTCCCAGTAGAACAGCACGACGGGCTCGCCGGCGTTGGTGAGCGTCGGTGCGCTGCCGGCGACGAGCTCCATCGTCCCGCTGGCCACCGAGTACGTGGGCGCCGTGCCGGTCGCCGCGGTGAAGTTGGCGGCGGTGTCGAGCGCGACGGTGACCACGCCGCCCGCGGGGATCGTGGCGGCGGCGGGAAACCGCGCGATGAAGTCGCTGGCCTCGACGGTCTGCCCGGCGGCGGGCAGCCGGAAGTAGGTCGGCACGTCGGTCAGGTAGTAGTTGCGCAGCGCGACCGGCGCGGCGGTCGGGTTGTAGAGTTCGATCAGCTCGCTCGAGTTGGGCGCCAGGGCGATCTCCGTGAGGACGAGCGCCGCGACCGCGGCCGGCGGCGCGTCGGGCGAGGCGCCGTCGGTGGGCGCCGAAGCGGCGTCGGTGGCCCCTGCGTCGACCGCAGGCGCGGCGTCCACGAGATCGTCGATGTCGTCGCCGGAGGCCTGGAAGCGGCCCGAGGCGCACGCGACGAGCATCGCGGGGAGGGCCAGGAGGGGGCGTGTCGACTTCATCGGCGCCGCTTACCAAGTCGCGCCCCGGGGATCAATCCCGAATGCGTGACCTGGTGGTATACACGTCGCGTTCCAACCCGGAGTCGACCGTGACGAAAGACGCGATGGAAGAGCGCCGCAGCGCGCTCGAGGACGAGTTCTTCCACAAGCAGGACCAGGCCAAGCTCGAGGCGATGCGGGGCAAGCTCGAGGCACAGGCGACCAAGGAGGAGCTGCGCAAGGTCTCGGGCATGACCGACGACGCCGTGCTCGACAAGCTGGTGTCGCTCGGGCTGACCGCCAAGACGGTCGCGGCGCTGTCGCTGGTGCCGCTCATCGCCGTGGCGTGGGCCGACGGATCGATCCAGGACAACGAGCGCGACGCGATCCTGCACGGTGCCGCCGGCAAGGGTCTCGAGCAGGGCTCGCCCGGCTTCACGCTGCTCGAGAACTGGCTGGCCAAGAAGCCCGACGACGGTCTGTTCATGGCGTGGGAGCTCTACATCAAGTCGCTCACGTCGCAGCTCAACGACGAGCAGACCCGCCTCCTGCAGAAGCAGATCCTCAACTTCTCGAGCCTCATCGCCGGCTCCGCCGGTGGCTTCCTCGGCATCGGCAAGGTCTCGGGCAGCGAGGAGAAGGTGCTCGCCCGGATCGAAGCCGCGTTCAAGCGGTAGCCGCCGATGGAGCTCCGCTTCCTCGGCAAGACCGGGGTGAAGGTGTCGCGGCTCGCGATGGGCTGCATGTCGTTCGGCGGCGACGCCGACGAGGCCGCGGCGGCGGCGCTCTACGGCGCGGCGCGCGACGCCGGCATCAACTGCTTCGACACCGCCGACGTCTACAACGAGGGCCGCGCCGAGGAGATCCTCGGGCGGCTCTCGGCGGGCCACGCCGACGAGCTCGTGGTCGCGACCAAGGCGTACTTCCCGACCGGCAAGGACGCCAACGCGCGCGGCGCCTCGCGCTACCACCTGGTGCGGGCGTGCGAGGCGAGCCTGCGACGGCTCGGCCGCGAGCGCGTCGACCTGTTCTACCTGCACCGCTTCGACGACGTGACCGCGCTCGACGAGACCTTGCGGGCCGTCGAGGACCTGGTGCGGAGCGGCAAGATCCTCTACCCCGCATGCTCGAACTACGCGGCGTGGCAGGTGGCGCACGCGCTGGGCGTCGCGGCGCGCGAGGGCTGGGCGCCCCTGGTCGCGGTGCAGCCGATGTACAACCTGCTCAAGCGGCAGGCCGAGGTCGAGCTCCTGCCCATGGCGCAGGCGCTCGGCGTCGCGGCCGTGACCTACAGCCCGACGGCCGGAGGCCTGCTCACCGGCAAGTGGGGGACGTCGAGGCGGCCGGATTCCGGACGCATGACGTCGAACGCGATGTACCAGACCCGCTACGCCGACCCCGCGCACCTGGTCGCCGCCGACGGGCTGTGCGCGATCGCCGCCGAGCTGGGCGTGCACCCGGCGGCGCTGGCGACGGCCTGGGCCGCGGCTCATCCCGGCGTGACGTCGGTGCTGCTCGGCGCGCGCGACGTGGGCCAGCTCCGCGAGGTGCTCGGCGCCGACACGATCGCGATGACGCCCGAGCTGCGGGCCCGGATCGGCGCGCTCACGCCGGAGCCGCCGCCGGCGACCGATCGCAACGAAGAGAAGAGCGCCAACAACTACGGCAGCCGGTAGGGCGCGGGCCGTGACCGTCGCGCGCGGCTACAGCGATCCCGACCGCGTGGCGTCGCGCGCGCATGCGCTCGGCGCGCGCGCGATCGGCATATCGGTCGAGGGCCGCCCGATCGTGGCGATCGAGCTCGGCGCCGGCGACCGCGTCTCCCTCGTGCTCGCCGGCATCCACCCCATCGAGTGGATCGGCGTCGAGGTCGCGCTCGCGCTGGCCGAGCGCATCGCCGCGGCGCCGCCCGTCGACCGCCGCGTGATCGTCGTGCCCGTCATCAACGTCGACGGCCACGCGCAGGTCGGCGCCGACGTCGCGGGCGGCCTGCGCCGCTACCACCGCACCAACCGCCGCGGCGTCGACCTCAACCGCAACTTCCCGCTCGGCCACGTCACCGCGCAGCGGCCCTCGCCGCCGGAGCGCTGGCCGTACCGCCGCGCGGGCGTCGCGCCGTTCAGCGAGCCGGAGACCGCCGCGATCGCGGCGCTCGTCGCCGGAGTCACCGTCGATCGCGCGGTCTCGCTGCACGCGTTCGGCCGCATGATCCTCCTGCCGTGGGCCCATCGCGGCGCGACGTCGCCGCACCATCGCGAGCTCGTCGCCCACGCGCGCGCCCTCGCCGCGGGCCTCCCCGGACGCTATCGCGTGCTGCACACCGGGCGCTGGCCGCTCTTTCGCCCCGGCGGCCTCGAGGTCGACTGGCTCACCGCGCGCGGGGCGCGGACGATGCTCGTCGAGTGCGGGCGCGGCGGCCTGTCGTGGCGCAAGCCCTCGACGTGGATCGAGCCGTTCCGCTGGTACAACGCCGAGGATGCGTCGGCGGAGATCGCGGCGCTCGCCGCCGGCCTCGAGCCCTTCGTGCGGGGCGCGGACGCGCCTCAGCCGTAGCCGGCCTCGAGCAGCGTGAGGTTGGCCGTCGGGCGACGACGGAACGCGCTCGCCGGCCTGGCCTCGTCGCGCCTCCCGTGCGTCTGCAGGTACGCCACGCCGTGCGCGCCCGCCGGCAGCGCGGCGAGCTCCGTGCGCCACCCGGCGGCGCGTTCGGGATCGCCCGCGGCCATCGCCGCGCGCGCGCCCCAGAGCAGCAGCTGTGCCCGTCGGTACGGGATCGACTCGCGCGCCAGCCCCGCGACCGCGTGCTCGACGGCGCGGCCGTAGCGATCGCGGCGCAGCTCGAGCCAGAGCTGCGCCAGGCGCAGCGACGGATCGTCGGGCGCGTGCGCGATCGCCTGCTCGAGCGCCGCGGCGGTCTGCTCGGTGTCGTGGTGGAGCTGCTCGACGGCGACCGCACGCGCCACGTGATCGCTCGCCGGCGAGCGGGCGATCTCACCGGCGTCGTCGACGGTGATGCCGATGCCAGCGGGCACCGGCTGGCCGAGCTCCCATGCACCGGCGACGCCGTCCCAGCGCCAGACGACCTTCATCCAGCGACCCTCGCCGACCGGCGCGGCGCCGGTGCCGAGCCACAGCGTGCGCGCGTCGGGCGCGACCACGATGCTCTGCACCTGGCACGGCTGCGCCACGATGCCGCCGAGCTGCCGCGTCACGCCCGGCGCGTCGGCGTCCTCGCGATCGGTGAGCATCGCCGCCAGCTCGCGCCAGCGCGCGCCCCCGCTCGCACGTACCTCTGCGACCAGCTGGGTCAGGCGGCGCTCGCGGCGATCCGTGTGCAGCGGCCACGCCGGCGTCGCCGCCACCTCGCCGTCCTGCATGTAGGGGTTGCGGTAGCGGTTGCAGCAGACGAGGTGCTCGTTCGCGCCCGCCGGCGCGACGACCGCGACGCGGCCGGCGTGGATCTCGAGCACGATGGCGCGCCGCTCGCGCGCCGACGACACCGCGAGCCCCCACGACGACGCCACCGGGCGCTCGCGCGCGATGCGCTCGGCGTCGGCCAGCGACTCGGCGCGGCGCGCGATCTCGTGCACGAGGTCGACGATGCTCGCGCCCTTGAACGCGACCTCGCGGTGAAAGCGCGTGTGCGACGTGACGACGAGGCCGGCCTCGTTCCACACCGTGACGACCGGCGTGTCGGCGCCGCGCGTCGTGACGAAGCCGTAGCGCATGCCGCGATCGGGCACGCAGAGGAGCAGCGCCGGCGAGGCGTCCCAGACGCCGACACCGGGGAAGTCGAAGTTGCGCGCATGCAGGAGCGCCCCGTCGGCCGTGGTCGCGCCCCACGCCATCACCGTCGAGCATGCGGGGTGCGCGGCCTCATCCGTCATGCGACGGAGGAGGCCGCCGCAGCGAAACCGGGGCGCGTTCATCACCGCCTGCGTCGGCTTCGCGAACGGACCGATGCCCCAGCGCGCGGCGGTGCCGACGAGGTTCTGGAACAGATCCATCACGCCCAGGTAGCGCGCCCAGCCCGCGGGCCGGCCGATCGCGCGCATGAACGCGCGGCTGCGCGCGCGCAGCTCCGCCGGCCGGTCGGCGTCGAGCCGGACCAGCAGCGCCTCCGTCACGCCGCGCACCGCCACCGTCGCCACCGCCCTCGCAGCCGGCGCGGCGTCGCCCACCGCGAGGCGGACGGGCATGTCGCGGTAGTGCGCGAGGACGGCGTCGGCGCCGCCGGCCGCGGCGAGCAGCTCGCCGTGCTGGCGGCCCATCTCTTCCTGCGTCCCGGTGACGCGCGCGATCCAAAGAGGCCTGGGGGTCATGATGCGGTCTTTCGTCGTGAGGGTTTCGTCGCGGGCTTGTCGAGGACGAGCGGCGCGAGCACGCGCTCCCACAGCTCGTCGATCACGGGCGCGCCGGGCGTCCCGCGCGTGACCTCGTGGACGAGCGCGCCGTCGAGCACGACCAGCGTGAGCTCGACGATCCGCTCGGGGTCGCACTTCGCGACCAGCTTCTTCTCGATGCCGGCCCGGAGCCGCGCGACCAGCTCGGCGCGCAGCGGATCGGCCACGGCGCGGCTGCGCGTGAACAGCTCCTCTGGATCGGAGTTGCCCGCCGCCCACAGCTGGAAGAGCAGGATCACCAGATCGCGGCGGCCCCGGTTGTACTCGACCGTCGCGCGCGCGAGCTCGCCCAGCGCCTCGACCGGGTGGCTGATGCCGCTCACCCGCGCCGTCACGTGCGCGAACCACCCGCGGTAGACGTCCTCGATCGCCGCGTGCAGGAGCCCGGTGAGGTCGCGGAAGTAGAAGTAGAGCGTCGGCCGCTTCACGCCGAGCGCCTCGGCGAGCTCGCTCATCGTCGTGCGGCCGATGCCACGCGCGCGGAGCACCTCGAGCGCCCGGCGGGCGAGCTCGGCGCGGCGTTCCTTGTCGACGGTGCGAGCCATGCTGACAGGTTGTCAGGTTATCATTCCCTGACACTCTGTCAACGTTTCAGGCGGTCAGATGCGGCAGGGCGCGGCATCGCAGCGATGCGGGAAGAATGTCGGAGCTACTCCCGTATCTTGGTGTGCGCGGTTTCCACGCCCCGTCGCGAATCTTCTCGCGATCGTTCGTGTAACCTCGCAATCGCGAGATGGGAGAACCTCGGCACGCCGACGACGACGTGGTCCTTCGACCCGAGGACGCGCGCGTCACGATCCCCGTGTTCCACACGCAGACCGCGTGTGCGGGCGCGGCCGCGGCGTTTCTCCTGCGCCGCATCGCGTACCGGGCCGGGGCCTACGCGCCCGGCATCCAGGAGTACGTGTTCTTCGACCTGTCGAACCACTCGATCATGGGCGGGACGATCGACGCCGTACAGCGCTGGTTCAGCGGGCGCGTCAGCGATCTGCAGGAGCTGGGCTACCGGCTCAACGCGCGCCGGGTCGCCGAGCCCACGGCCACCGTGCTCGACTGGGTGAAGGGCGGCGTCGGCTATCGCGGCGCGCTCCTGCCCACGACCTTCAAGAAGCTCCACCCCGCGGAGAAGGACGAGGTCTCCCACGCGGTCGGGATCACCGTCGACCGGCTCGATCCCAGGCGCGACGAGGAGCTGATCATGATCGATCCGTGGCCGGGCACGTCGAACGGCGCCCGCGACCGCGCGGCGATCCCGCCGGTGCTCGAGTCGGCGCACCGCGACTTCAAGTACAACGCGATCATCTTCTACTGGTCGGGCTGGTCCTGACCGGCGCGTCTCACTTCGCGATCGCGGCGACCCGGCCGTCCACCTTGCCGAGCGCGACGTAGGCGCCGTCGACCATCACGATGTACGGACGGTGCTCGAACGCGAGGCCGCCCTTGCCGTCGTGGCGGAGGATCTCGAGCATGCCCATGCCGTAGCCCATCGGGCCGCGCGAGTAGTAGTGGATCTCCAGATCGTACGGCCCCGCGGCGCCGCCGCCCGGGATCGTGAAGTTCTCCGGGCCGTAGCCGGTGGTCACGTCCTCGTAGAGCTCGCCGCCCGAGCGCAGCGACTTGGCCTGGTAGTACGCGTGGCCGCCCTTCGCGTCGCGGATGTGGAAGTCCACGTCGTTGGCGTCGGTCTCCCAGTAGAGGACGAAGCGCAAGGACGGCGCGCGCGCCACCTTGGCACCGTGCTTCGCCAGCCGCGCCTCGATCGCGCGCTGCTCGCCCGGCGCCTTCGCGATCCACGCCGCCGCCACCATGCCGAGATCCTCGGCGAGGATGCGCGTGCCGCCGCGGAAGCGGTTGTCGGGGTACGGCTGCGTGAGCCCGCGCTCGAGCGCGGCGAACGCGCCCGGGAAGTCGCCGGCGCGCACCAGCGCCAGCGCGAGCAGGCGATGCCCGGTCAGGTGATCGGGGCGGCTCTCGACCGCCTGGCGGTACGTGTCGATCGCCAGCGCGCGCGCGGGCTCGCCGATGCGCTCCAGGCGCTCGCCGGCGAAGCGGCGCAGGTCGGCGCGCGACGGGTAGAGGTCGATGATCGAGCCGTAGGCGCGCGCGGCGAGCGCCGGCAGCTGCTTGGCCTCGAGCGCCTCGCCCAGGGCGACCAGCGCCAGCACGTCGGCGGCGTCCTTGTCACGCCACGCCAGCGCACGCGCGAGCGCGTCGTCGGCCTTGCCCGCATGGATGAGCGCCATCACCATCGCCAGCTCGCCCTCGAGCGCCGGCGTCGCCTGCCGCTTGGGTGCCTCGGGCTCCTCCTCGATCGCCAGGCCCGAGGCCACGGAACCGGTCGCGACGTTGCCGGCGACGCCGGCCGCGCGGCCATCGAGCTCGTCGCCCGCCGCCGGGCGACGGCGCCTCGCCGGTGCTGGCGGTGGAGGCGGCGGCGCCGACGAGGGCCTCATCGCGCGCGGCGCGGCATCCGGCTCGGGCGCGGGGCGCTGCTCCTGCTGGCGCTCCACCGCGTGTCCGCCGGGCGCGACGGTGGCGACGGTCGTCGCCGTCCCTTCGGTGGCGAGGTAGCCGCGGGCAGCCAGATCGCCGGCCCCGGTCCGGTCGAGCTCGCCGTCGACCACGTCGAGGGTGACGTCGTCGGCGCGCCCCTTGCCCTTCTCCTCGTCCTTGTCCGTCACCTTCGCAGGCTTGTCCACCTTCACCAGCTCCGGCTGGGCCAGCATCACGGCGTCGCCGCGGTGCTGGAGCTCGATGCCGCCCGGGCCCACGACCATGATGTCGACGAGCGCCGTGCGCGGGATATCGAAGCGCCGGTAATCCTCCTCGGTCTCGAGCACGAGCAGCGCGGTCAGATCCGACAGCACGCGGTGGCGCGTCGAGATCCCGATGATCTGTTTGGCCAGCGCCTCGCGCTGCTTCGCGTCGGTCGCGGCCGTGCGCGCGCGCTCGAGCCGCGCGATCTCGGCGCCGGCCGCGGCGCGCGCGAGCAGCGGCGCCGGCACCGTCGCCGGCGCGAACGTCGTCGTCGCGTCGCCGGCCTTCACCTGCACGCGCGCCGCGCCGCGCGCCACCGCCGCCGGCGCGAGCGCGGCGAGGACGACGTGCGCGTCCCCCGGCTGCACGCCGTCGAGCGACTCGGGCCACACCCAGCGCGCGCCGTCGACCTGCACCTTCAGGCCCGAACGCGTCGCCAGCCCGAGCCGCCGCGCGACCTCGGCCGGACCGCGCGCGCCGTCGAGCACGGCGCCGTCCTGCGCGAACGTGCCGCGCGCCAGCCGCGCCGCGGCCTCTCGGTCGCGGATGCCGCCGACGAGCACGACGTCGAGCCGATCGATCGACCGCTTCAACCCCGCGAGCGCCTCGCCGATCGCGGCGTCGTCGCCGACCGTGGCGACGCCGTCGCCGACCACGACCAGCCGCTTCGCCGGCGCGTGCGCGGCGGCCCAGCGCAGCGCCATCGCCGTGTCCGACGCGCCGAGCGCGCGTCGCGCGAAGAGCGCGTCCCGGGCGGCGCCCACGCCGCTCGCGGGGCCGCGGTAGATCTCCTCGACGCTCTGGTCGTACGCCGCGATCGTCACCGGCAACGCGGCGCCGTGCACACGCCCGAGCTCGCCGACCATCGCGACCAGGTTCTCGACCTGACCGGCGAAGCCTGGCGCACGCGACGCGCTCGTGTCGAACAGGATCGTCACCCCCGGCATCGCGGCCGGCGCCGCGTCGGCCAGCGGATCGACGACCATCGCGACCAGCTCCGCCGCGCGGATCGCGCGCGGCGACGCGTCGAGGCTCACGGTGAAGTCGCGATCCGGCTGCCACGCGGTCTGCGCCAGCGTGGTCTCGTCGTACCTCGGCGCCGCGCGATCGGGGCGCGCCACCTTCACCGACGCGCTCACCTCGCCGATCTGTGGCAACCCGCGCAGCGGCAGCGTGTACGCGCCCATCACCTCGTGGGAGAAGGTGACGATGAGGTCCTTCGTCCCGCGCGCCGGGATCGGGAACACGCGCGCCGAGAACTCGTTGCCGGCCTCGTTCTCGAGCAGCGCCGGATCCTGGCGCCGGTGCAGGAAGTCCTCGTACGCGCGGCGCGCCGCCATGCGCTCGACGACCTCGGCCTCCATCCACCCCTTCTCCTGCAACATCGCGAAGCGCGACAAGGCCGCGCCGTCCGGCAGCGTGATCGCGAACCGGCCCTCGAGCACCCGGTCGAGCGGGTTCTGGAACCGCAGGTGGAGCTCGGTCAACGCCAGCGGCCCTTCGACCACGGCCTTCGCCTCCAGCCGGGTCAGCACCAGCCCGGTCCCGTCCGACGCCGTCAACGAGATCGGCGGCCCGTCGTCGGCGAGCAAGGCGGCCCCGCTCGTCGCCGCCACGAGCGCGCTGGGCGCGCCCGCCTGCGCGAATGACGTCACCGTCGTCGCCCCCCTCGACGTCGAGTCATTCCCACCGGGAGTCGCACACGCAACCAGCAAACACGAAACGACCCATGGACGCGCCATGACGACACAGACGCGCGAAACCTCGCGCGGATCTACCTGATGCCCGACGCCTTCTTCCTGACGCCTGATGCCCGACGCCTTCCTTCCAGGTTTCCTATGGCTGTCATCCAAACTATCCATCACCCGGATGACCTCTCTCGCCGCCACAATCGAACCGATCTGATATCTTGCGCGCGTCTCAAAGGAGCATCTCGCCATGGCACCGCTCGACAGCTTCAGCGCCGCCGCCGACCTGCAGGTCGACTCGCAGACGTACCGGATCTACCGCCTCGACGCGCTGGCAAAGGCGGGCGTCGGCGACGTCCGCACCCTGCCCTACTCGATGCGCATCCTGCTCGAGAACCTGCTGCGCCACGAGGACGGCAAGACCGTCACCCGCGAGGACATCGTCGCGGTCGCCGCGTGGGATCCAGCGGCCAGGGTCGCGCACGAGGTCCAGCTCCGCCCCGCGCGCGTGCTCATGCAGGACTTCACCGGCGTGCCCGCCGTCTGTGACCTCGCCGCGATGCGCGACGCGTTCGCGGCGCTCGGCCTCGACCCGACGCTCATCAACCC
Source organism: Myxococcales bacterium UBA2376 (assembly GCA_002344285.1). Taxonomy (GTDB): domain Bacteria; phylum Myxococcota_A; class Polyangia; order Haliangiales; family Haliangiaceae; genus UBA2376. The sequence goes on along the minus strand of DDTA01000324.1, from coordinate 1,241 downwards.
GCTCAAGCCCGTCGATCTCGTGATCGATCACTCGGTGCAGGTCGACGTCTACGGCTCGCTGATCGCGTTCGGCAAGAACGTCGCGCTCGAGTACGACCGCAACCGCGAGCGCTACCTCTTCCTGCGCTGGGGCCAGCAGGCCTTCGCCGACATGAGCGTCGTGCCGCCGGGCACGGGCATCGTGCACCAGGTCAACATCGAGCACCTCGCCGGCGTCGTGTGGACCACGAAAGACGGCGCGACCACCACGCTCTTCCCCGACTCGCTGGTCGGGACCGACTCGCACACGACGATGGTGAACGGCCTCGGCGTGATGGGCTGGGGCGTCGGCGGCATCGAGGCCGAGGCCGTCATGCTCGGCCAGCCGATGGCGATGCTCATCCCGGAGGTCGTCGGCTTCGAGCTGCGCGGGCGCCTGCCCGCCGGCGCGACCGCGACCGACCTCGTGCTCACGGTCACCGAGATGCTGCGCAAGAAGGGCGTGGTCAACAAGTTCGTCGAGTTCTACGGCGACGGCGTCGGCGCGCTCTCGCTGCCCGACCGCGCGACGATCGCCAACATGGCGCCCGAGTACGGCGCGACCATGGGCTTCTTCCCGATCGACGACGAGACCATCACCTACCTCCGCCACACCGGGCGCGACGAGCACCTGATCAGCTCCGTCGAGCGCTACGCCAAGGAGAACCTCCTCTGGCGCGACCCGAGCGCCAAGCTCCGCTTCAGCGACACGCTCGGCCTCGATCTCGCGACCGTCGTGCCGTCGATCGCCGGCCCCAAGCGGCCGCAGGATCGCGTGCCGCTCTCCACCTCGCGTCGCGCGTGGCGCCGCGCGCTGTGCGGCATGCTCGGCGAGAAGGCGGGCGACGCCGCGGCGCAGGAGGCGTGGGCGACCGACGGCGGCGGCACGGCGCTGACCCCCGGCGCCGCCGGCGCGAGCGCGCAGGCGACGACCGATCGCGGCACGTTCACGCTGCGCCACGGCGACGTCGTGATCGCGGCGATCACCAGCTGCACCAACACGTCGAACCCGGCGGTGATGCTGGCCGCGGGGCTCCTCGCCAGGAAGGCCGTCGCGCGCGGCCTCAAGTCCAAGCCTTGGGTGAAGACCAGCCTCGCGCCCGGCTCGCAGGTCGTGACCGAGTACTTCAAGGCGGCCAGCGTGATGGACGACCTCGAGGCGCTCGGCTTCCACCTCGTCGGCTACGGCTGCACGACGTGCATCGGCAACTCGGGCCCGCTGC
>DDTA01000224.1 GCA_002344285.1 Myxococcales bacterium UBA2376 | reverse complement strand
TCGGTCATGCGATCGGCGAGCGCGCCGTGGAGCGCGTCGGCGTCGACGACGTCGCCGGCGACCGTCCAGCGCGTGCCGCGCTCGAGGCGGCGCACGGCGTCGAGGCCGGAGGTGTGGGCGATGTCGGTCGCCNNGGCGAGATCGTGCCCAGGCGCGGCACGACCAGCAGCGTCAGGCCGACGACGGCGGCCTGCGCGCGCCGGGGGCCGTAGGTGAGCAGGCGATCGAGGAGCGCGCGCTCGTCGGCGGTGAGCGGCCGCGCCAGCTGGACGAGGTGCACGTGCTCGGCGGCGAGCGCGGTGACGCCCGGGTTGCCGCGCTGGACGCGCGCCAGCTGCTTGGCGAGCCGCGCCGCCGACAGGGCCGGCGCGCCGCCAAGGACGAGCGCCGACCGCTCCATCACGCCGCTCCCAGCGCGGCGGCGATGCGCGCGACGGGCTCGCGCGTGTCGGGCTCGAAGGCCCGCCCGGTGACCAGCTCGAAGCTCTTGATGTAGCGCTTCGCGGCCTCGACCCGGACGTCGTCGGGCAAGGGCGGCGGCGGACCGTCGCCCGCGTACTTCGCCTCCTCGGCGAGCCAGCGGCGGACGTACTCCTTGTCGAGGCTCCGCGGCTCCTCGCCGCGCGCGAGCCGCGCCTCGTAGTCGTCGGCGTACCAGTATCGCGACGAGTCCGGCGTGTGGATCTCGTCGATCACGATCACCGATCCGTCCTCGAGGACGCCCATCTCGTACTTGGTGTCGGCGAGGATGAGCCCGCGCTCGGCGGCGCGCGCCTGGCCGAAGGCGAAGAGCCGCTCGGCGATCGCCGCGGCCTGCTCGAATTCGGCCGGCGTCACCTGCCCCATCGCCAGCAGCTCGTCCTTGCTCACGCTGATGTCGTGGCCGCCCTTGGGCGCCTTGGTCGACGGCGTGAGGATCGGCCGCGGCAGGCGCTCGTTCTTCTTCATGCCGTCGGGGAGCGCGTGGCCGCAGAAGGTGCGCGCGCCCTGCTCGTACGCCTTCCAGATCGACGTCGAGGTGACGCCGGTGAGGTAGCTGCGCATGACCAGCTCGACGGCGAGCGGCCGCGTCTCGCGCGCGATGACGACGTTGGGATCGGGTGAGGAGACCACGTGGTTGGGCGCGACGTGCGCGGTCTCGGCGAACCAGTGCTGCGCCATCTGGTTGAGCACCTGGCCCTTGAACGGGATGAGCCCGATGACCACGTCGAACGCGCTGAGGCGATCCGTGACCACGATGATGCGCTCGCCGCGCGCCCGGTCGATGTAGCAGTCGCGGACCTTGCCGTCGTAGCGGGTGAGCTCGCCGCGGCCGGCGATGCGCGTGAACGGCGTCTTGTCGAGGACGCGGCCGAGCTGGGCGCGGAGGATGGAGTCCAGGTCGGTCATTGCTGCTCCTTCGCGCCGGCGCTCATCGGGCGCATCACAGGCTCCCCAGCGCGCGGTGGAGGATCGCCGGCACGTGCCGGAGGTGGTGGTCGAGATCGAAGCAGCCGTCGAGCTCGGCGGCGGACAGGTGCGCGGCGACGTCGGGGTCGGCGCCGAGGAGCGCGCGGAAGCGGCCCGGCGGCGCGAGCTTGCCCACGGTGGCGCCCTCGGCGAGCGCGGCGTGGGCGCAGCGCTGGACGTAGACGTAGGCCTGCTGGCGCGGCAGCCCCTTGCCGACGAGGGCGAGCAGCACCGCCTCCGAGAAGCAGAGGCCGCCCGACGCCTCGAGGTTGGTGCGCATGCGCTCGGCGTGGACCACGAGCCCCGACACGAGCGACGTCGCGCGCGCGAGCATGAAGTCGGCGAGGATCGTCGCGTCGGGGAAGCTGACGCGCTCGACCGAGGAGTGCGAGATGTCGCGCTCGTGCCAGAGNNCCGCGGAGCAGGCGCGCGAGGCCGGTCAGGTTCTCGCTGAGGATCGGGTTCTTCTTGTGCGGCATCGCGCTCGAGCCCTTCTGGCCCTTGCCGAAGCCCTCCTCCGCCTCGCCGACCTCGGTGCGCTGCCAGTGGCGGACGCCGAGGGCGATCTGCTCGATGGCCGTGCCGAGGAGCGCGAGCGCGCCGAGCACCTCGGCGTGGCGGTCGCGCTGGACGATCTGGGTGGCGACGGTCTCGGGCGCGAGGCCGAGCCGGGTGAGCGCCTCCGCCTCGATCGCCGGATCGAGGTTGCCGTAGACGCCGACCGCGCCGGCGATCTTGCCGACGGCGATGGTCTCGCGGGCGCGGGCGACGCGGAGGCGCGACCGCTGCACCTCGGCGTACCAGCGCGCGAAGGTGAGGCCGGCCGAGACCGGCTCGGCGTGGATGCCGTGCGAGCGGCCCATCATCGGCGTCTGCGCGTGCTCGCGGGCGCGGCCGGCGAGCGCCGCGGCCAGCCCGTCGATGCCAGCCAGGATCCTGTCGAGGGCGCGCACGCTCTGGAGCGCGAGCGCGGTGTCGAGGACGTCCGACGACGTCATGCCGAGGTGGAGCCAGCGCGCCGGCTCGCCGGCGAGCTCCTCGACGTGGGTGAGGAACGCGATCACGTCGTGGCGCGTGGTCTGCTCGATCTCCAGGATGCGGCGGGCGTCGAGCTTGCCCTCGGCCTTCTGGCGGACGGCGGTGGCGGTGCCGATCGGCACACGGTGGCGGTGCTCCATGGCCTCGCACACCGCCAGCTCGATCTCCAACCACAGCGCGAACCGCGTATCGTCCGACCAGTTCGTGGTGAGCTCGGGGCGGCTGTAGCGTTCGATCATGTGATGAAGACGACGCTCCTCGGCGCCTTCCGTACCAAGGTGGCGACTCCATGGCAAGCGTCGCGCGGCTCCCTGCTACGATGAGCGCGGTGCCGCTGGAGCTCGACGCGACCCTGCGCCCCGAACCGGCTTCTCCGGGCGCAGGCGGGGCAGATCCCGCCCCGCTCGATCGCACGGCGACGGCGGCTGGGAGCGTGCGCGCGCGGGCCGCGATGGCCGACGGCGCGGTCGGACCGGGCACGCGGCTCGCCCACTTCCGCATCGAGCGGCTCCTGGGGCAAGGCGGCATGGGCCAGGTGTGGCTCGCCACCGATCTCGCGCTCGACCGCCCCGTCGCGCTCAAGCTCCTGCCGGCGGAGACGGCCGGCGATCGCGACCGGCGAGACCGGCTCGTGCGCGAGGCGCGCGCGCAGGCGCGGCTCGTCCACCCGCACGTCTGCCACATCTACTTCATCGGCGAGGACGACGGCCGGATGTTCTTCGCCATGGAGTACGTCGAGGGCGAGACGCTGGGCCAGCGCCTCGAGCGCGGCCCGCTGCCGCCGGACGAGGCGGTCGAGCTGACGCGGATGGCGGCGCTCGGGCTGCGCGCCGCCGACGAGGCCGGGTTCACGCACCGCGACGTGAAGCCGTCGAACCTGATGATCGATCGCCACGGCGTGCTGAAGGTGATGGACTTCGGCCTCGTCTCGACGAGCCCGGGCGACATGGTGGCGGGTGAGGATGGCGCGCCCGTGGCAGCGTCCGCGCTGGTCGGGACGCCGCTCTACATGGCGCCCGAGCAGGGGCGCGGCGAGGCGGTCGACCGGCGCGCGGACATCTACGCGCTCGGCGCGACCTTGCACCACATGATCGGCGGCGCGCCGCCGTTCAGCGGCGAGTCGGCGACGCAGCTCCAGAGCCGGCACGAAGCGGCGGTGCGCCCGCGGCTCACGGAGGCCACGAAGGGGTCGACCAGGCGGAGCGCGACCCTCGCCGACGACGTGGTCGCGAAGATGATGGCGAAGCGCCCCGCGGATCGCTACCAGACGTACGACGAGCTGATCGACGCGCTCGATCGCGCGAGCACGGCGCGCACGCGGCCGGCGGGCATGTCGGTGCGCGCGGTCGCGGCGTTCGTCGACCTCATGTGCGCGCTCCTCATCGCGGCGCCGCTCATCGCGCTGATGCCGCGGCTCGAGGAGAACGTGTGGGTGCTGGCGGTGTGGGTGATCGTCTATCCGCTCGCGCTCGCGCGGTGGGGCGCCACACCGGGACGGGCGCTCCTCGATCTCGAGGTGATCAGCGAGCGCGACGACGGGCGCGTCTCCTTCTTCCAGGCGGCGCTCCGCTTCCTCGCCCAGTACGGCGCGATCGTGGTCGGCTCGGCGATCGGCGACGTCGGCGCGCTCGTCGGCAACCGCTGGATGGAGGCCGGGGCGAAGGTGCCGGTCGTGATCGGGCTCGCCTACGTCGGGATCTCGGTGCTGGCGACGGGGGCGCGATCGATCGACAAGCGCACGCCGTGGGACCGGGCGTCGCGCACGCGCACGTGCTACCGGCGCCGGCCGTTAACGACCCGCGAGGGCCGCGCGTGAACGCCGCGCGTGTCCCCGGTCTCCTGGCCCTCGCGCTCGCGCTCGTGGTTGCCGCCTGCGATCCGCCGGCGCCGGCGCCGGTCTACACGACGACGCCGCGGCCGATCTTCCGCGCCGAGCAGGCCGAGCCGATGGTGGTCGACGCCGCGACGTGGGGCGAGCTGATCGACGCGCGCGACGATCTCGTCTTCGACGGCGGACGGCTGCACTTCGAGCTGCGCCACCACGGCGGGCGCGTGATCCAGACCGTGCGCAACGACTACGCGGTCGAGGTCACGATCAGCTGGGCCGTCCGTGATCTGGTCAACCTGGCGCTCGCGGGTGATCCGGTCGGCGGCGTCACGCTGCCCGCCGCGCTCGTCGCCGGCGGTCCGGGGCCGACGGTGGTGCTGACGCAGTTCACCGTGCCCACGCCGTCGGCGCCGTTCTGGCGCGTGCTCGACTTCCGGGCGCGCTTCGGCGATCCGGCGGCGCGCCCGCACCCTTACGCGTACGCCTTGCCGTTCGGCGTGGGCCAGGAGCGGCGCGTGATCCAGGGCTTCGGCGGCGGGTTCTCCCACACCGGCTCGCAGTACTACGCGGTGGACTTCGACGCGCCCGAGGGCACGCCCATCCTCGCGGCGCGCGAAGGCCTGGTCGTGGCCGCGAACGCGCTCGCGGCGGGCCGCGGCGGCACCCGCGACTGGCTCGATTACACGCGCATGAACTTCATCCTCGTGCGTCACGACGACGGCACGCTCGGCGAGTACCTCCACCTCCAGCCCGGCGGCGTGCGCGTGCGCGCCGGCACGCGCGTCGCCCGCCTCGACTTCATCGGCCTCTCCGGCAACACCGGCTTCTCCAACGTCCCCCACCTCCACTTCCACGTGATGACGGCGTCCCCCCGCGGCGACGGCGCCCTCTCCTTCCCCATCGAGTTCGAGGTCGCCCCCGGCGTCCGCGCTGCCCCCATCGAGGGCCGCGCCTACCGCGCCTACGAGCGCCCCCTCCGCTGACCGGGGACAGGTTCCTACCCTCCACCCCATCGACATCCCTCGTTTTTTCGCTGCAACCGCGACTGGGCTTCCGCGCGGGCGCCAGTCGCGGTCGCGCCGAATTCGCGTTACAGGTCGCGAGGATGCGACCTAGGAGCCTGTCCCCCGGCGGGCGCGGGCGGTGCAGACGAGGTTGCCGTCGCGCTCGAGCCAGGTGGCCTCGAGGGCGAGGCCGCCCCAGTCGGTGAGGGGATCGATGCGGGCGGTGCCGTCGGGCGAGGGCCAGACCTGGACCTCCTGGAAGCCGACGTAGCGGCGGAGGTGGGGATCGATGGCCTTGTAGACGGCTTCCTTGAGGGCGAAGGCGAGGAGGACGGCGCGATCGCGTGCCTCGCCCGTGGGCGTGGTGGCCGCGAGGGTCGCCAGCTCGGCGCGCGTGAGGATGCGCTCCGAGATGTCCACGCGGCGCGGGCCCAGGACCTCGAGATCGATGCCCACGGTCCAGCCGTCGTCGCAGGCGCCGAGCGCGATCGCGATCGCGCGCTTGTGGCTGATCGAGCCGACCGCGCCGGCGGCGAGGACCGGCGCGCCGCGATCGTCGGCGAGCACCGGCGACGCGGCGGCGGCAGGCGCAACGCCCACGAGTGCAGCGCGCAGCGCGCGGCGCCCGGCCACCCACTCGCGCCGCCGGATCGGCGACAGCGTGAGGGCACGCGTCCGCTCGTCCGGGTGCAGCTCTCCCAGGACGGACTCGTCGGGATCGGTGACGTCGACGGCGACGGCCCGCCCGTGCGCGAGGGTGAGGTCGAAGCGAATCATTCTTCCCGTAGCGTGACGCCCAGAGAGGAGAGCACGGAAACGAAGCTCGGGAAGGATGTGGCCACGTTGCCGACGTCCTCGATGCGCGACGGGCCGCTCGCGGCAAGGGCGAGGACGGAGCCCGCCATGGCGATCCGGTGATCCGAAGCCGAGTCGACGCGACCCGGCGTCAGCGGCCGGTCGGGGGCGCCCGCGACGACGAGGCCGTCGGGCCTCGCCTCGGCCTCGACGCCGAACGCGCGCAGCATGGCGACGGTGGTCGCGATGCGATCGGACTCCTTCACCCGCAGCTCCTCGGCGTCGCGCACGATGGTCACCCCCTTCGCGCGCGCGGCGACCGCGGCGAGGATGGGCACCTCGTCGATCGCGCGCACCACGACGTCGCCCTCGATCTCGACCGCGCGCAACGACGGCGCCGCGCCGCGGATCACGAGGTCGGCGACCGGCTCGCCGCCGACCGCGCGCTGGTGCTCGATCGCGATCGTCGCGCCCATCCGTTCGAGCACGTCGAGGAACCCGGTGCGCGTCGGGTTCACGCACACGCCACGGCACACGACGGTCTCGGCGCCGGCGACGAGCGCCGCGGCGACCAGGAAGGCCGACGACGACGGATCGCCGGGGACGTCGATCGTCCCGCCCGGCAGCTCCAGCGCGGCGCCCGCCGCCGACCAGGCGTCGGGATCGACGGTGACCTCGCGCCCACTCGCCGTGATCGGCGCGCCCATCGCCGCCAGGAGCCGCTCGGTGTGATCCCGGCTCGGCCCCGGCTCGGTGATATGGGTCGGCCCCTCCGCCTGGAGCCCGGCGAGGACGAGCGCCGTCTTCACCTGCGCCGACGCGATCGCGAGCTGGTGCGTCGTCCCGCGCAGCCGCTCCGCGATCGGCCCGATCGTCAACGGCGGCACGACGTCGGCGCTGGCGCCGCCACCCGCGCCCGTGATCACCGCGCCCATCGCGCGCAGCGGATCGATCACGCGCCGCATCGGCCGCTTCGACAGCGACTCGTCGCCGAACAGCTCGCTCTTGAACGGCTGCCCGGCGAGGAGGCCGCACAGCATGCGGATCGTCGTGCCCGAGTTGCCGCAGTCGATCGCCGCCGCCGGGGCCGACATGCCGCGCAAGCCCGTGCCGTGGACGACCACGGCGTCGCCGTCGCGCTCGACCGTGGCGCCGAGCTGGGTGATCGCGCGCGCGGTGCGACCGTTGTCGGCGCCGCCGCCGAGGCCGCGGATCCGGATCGACTGCTTCGCGAGCAGGGAGAACAGCAGTGCGCGGTGCCCGAGCGACTTGTCGCCGGGGACGTCGATCTGTCCGGACAGCGGACGGGTGGCGGGCTCGACGACGAAGCTCTTCATGACGCGGGGACCTCGGGGGCTCGGGACAGCGCGCGCCAGCGGTCGACGGCGCGACGCAGGCGCCCGGGCGCGACGATCATCGTGACGGTGACGCCGGCCTTCTCGCGGCGCACCTCGGCGTCGTGGATCGGCCGCGAGAGGCCGAGGGCGTTCACCTGCGGCAGGGACGCCGCGCGCGCGAGCGCCCGCGCGACGCCGGGCAGCCACCGCGGCGACTTGCCGTGCGGCTGATCGGCCAGCCGCACGATCACGGCGAGATCGTCGGCGACGTCGCCCCACACCGACACCACCGCCGGCGCGGCCTCGATCCCGAGCGCCTGCGCCAGGCCCGCGCGCGCGTCCGCGCCCAGCCGCGCCGCCACGCGCACCGACGCGCCCTCGGCCGCCGCCGGCATCGCCCACGCCCGCGCCGTCTGCAGCGCCGCGTCGCTCGCCGCGCTCGGCCCGCCGGCGTCGGTCGCGAGGATCGCCGCCGTGTCGCCCTCGACGGCCAGCGCCCACCGATCGCCGCCGAGCTCGATCGCCTCGGGCGGCGGCGTGCCGCCGGCGACGATCGTGATCGTCCCGGCCGCCGGCGTGCCGACGTGGTACGCCCCGAACGCCACCGCCGACGCGCCGCCCAGCGGCGCCGCGGGCGCGCCCGGCACGTCGGGCGTCCCCACGAGCAGCTCGGTCGCCAGCGCGCCGACCACCGGGTTGGCGCGCAGCCGCGCCAGGTCGATCTCGACCACGACGTCGGCGCCGATGGGCAACTGCGCGAGCAACGCGTCGCCGGCGGTGACCGCGCGCTCAGGCGGATTCACCGCGGCGCCGGCACCTCCGCTCCCCGCGCCACCGCACGCGGCCAGCGCCGCCAGCGGCAGCGCCACCTTCACGGCGCGAGCACCTCGGCGAGCGTCGCGATCACGCGATCCAGCTCGGGCTCGGCGGCGATCGACACCCGCAGGCAGTTGGGCAGGCCCCACGCCGCCATCGGGCGCACGATGACGCCCTTCTTCAGCAACCGATCGTAGAGCGGCGCGCTCGGCCGGCCGACATCGAGGAGCACGAAGTTCGACAGCGACGGATACGCGGTCACGCCCGCGATCTTGCCGAGCTCGGCGCGCATCCGCTCGATGCCGCGGCGCCCGAGCGCGGCCGACCTCGCGACGTGGTCGGTGTCGTCGAGCGCGGCCAGCGCGGCGACCTGCCCCAGCGTCCCGACGTGGAACGTGCGCACGACGCGTCCGAGCAGATCGAGCACGCCCGCGTGCGCGACCGCGTAGCCGACCCGCATCGCCGCGAGGCCGTAGATCTTGGAGAACGTGCGCAGGAGCACGATCCTCGGGTCGCCCTCCGCCAGCGCCTCGCGCAGGAACGCGAGCCCGTCGACGTGATCGACGTCCGGCCACGCCGCCGCGTACTCCGCGTACGCCTCGTCGATGACGAGGAGCGCGTGCTCGGGCAACGCCTCCAGGATGCGCGCGGCCTGGATCCGCGTGAGCACCGACCCGGTCGGGTTGTTCGGCGTGCCGATCACCACCAGGCGCGTGCGCGGCCCCATCACGGCGACGAGCGCGTCGACGTCGGGCGCGTCCGGCGTCGCCGGCGTCGCCACGAACGGCCGGCCGGCGACCTGCGCGGCGAGGCGGTAGCTCAGGAACCCGAACGCCGGTGAGACCACTTCCTGCTCGGGGCCGACCAGCGCCAGCACGAGCTGGTAGAGCAGATCGTTCGAGCCGGCGCCGATCGCCACCTCGTGCTCGCTGACGCCGAGCTTGACCGCAAGGGCCCGCCGCAGCGCGAACGACGCGGCGTCCGGGTAGAGGTTGATGCTCTGGACCGCACCCTGGATCGCGGCCACCGCCCGGGGCGACGGCCCGAGCGGGTTCTCGTTGGACGCGACCTTGATCGCCCCGGTGATCCCCAGCTCCCGCTCCAGCTCCTCGATCGGCTTGCCCGGCTGGTAGGCGTCGAGGGTACGAACGTGGACGGGCGCCAGCTCCGCGAGCCAGGCCGCGGCCTTGGCCGGATCGTCGAGTCGAAGGCGCATGGCGAGGAGTCACAATCTACTATAGTTGCGGGAATGTCGTGACCGCCCGCGGCGGTCCGTCGTACAAGGACCGCCCCCGAACCGCGCTCGTATGCTTCGTACCCCGTCCCGTGCTCGGAATCTCGCGGTCCTCGCCGCGCTCGTCGGACTGCTCGTGCTCGTGCTCCTGCCCGACCTCGCCTTCGCGGCCGAGGGGGACGAGTTCGAGAAGTACAAGTCCCGCGGATGGGCCTGGGCCTACCTCGGCGCCTTCGGCTTCGGCGTCGTCACCTCGCTGACGCCCTGCGTGTATCCGATGATCCCGATCGTCATCGGCATCTTCGGCGGGCGTGGCAAGCAGGTGTCGCGCGGCCGCGCCGTCCTCCTCGCCACCGTCTACGTCCTCGGCATGGGCCTCATGTTCTCGGTGCTGGGCGTCATCTTCGCCCTCATCGGCAAGCAGTCGGGCCAGCTGCTCGCCGAGCCGGCCGTCGTCATCCCCATCGTCCTCCTCTACGTCGCCCTCGCCTTCTCGATGTTCGGCGCGTTCGAGCTGCAGCTGCCGTCGTTCATCCAGAACAAGCTCTCGTCGGTCAGCGGCGAGGGCGTGGGCGGCGCGTTCGCCATGGGCGTGGTCGGCGGCTTCACCGCCGCACCCTGCACCGGCCCCTTCCTCATCGGCATCCTCACGTTCGTCACCAAGACCCAGAACGTCGGCGTCGGCTCGTCCTTGCTCTTCACCTACGCGCTCGGCATGGGCGTGCTCTTCTGGGTGCTCGCCGCCTTCGCCGTCGCGCTCCCCAAGAGCGGGCGCTGGATGGAGTACATGAAGTCGATCGGCGGCATCGCGCTCCTCACCGCCGGCCTCTACTTCCTGCGCCCGCTCGTCCCCGCCGTCGGGACCCTGGTCTGGGGCAGCTACCTCTTCCTCGCCGCGGCCGGCGTCCTCGTGCTCGCCGGCATCGTGCTCGGCGCGATCCACCTCTCGTTCCACGACGCCGCCGCGGTCAAGCTGCGCAAGGGCCTCGCCGTCGCGCTGTGCGTCGCCGGCCTCACCGGCGTCGTCAACTGGGTGGTCCACGTCGACCGCCACCTGCCCTGGCAGCGCGACGAGGCCACCGCCTTCCAGATGGCGCAGGCCGAGGGCAAGGGCGTGATGGTCGACTTCTGGGCGCAGTGGTGCGGCCCGTGCATCGAGCTCGAGAAGCTCACCTTCGCCAAGTCGCCGGTCTACGAGACCATCACCGAGAACTTCGTCCCGCTGCAGTTCGACATGACCAGGTCGACCGAGGCCAACGACGCGCTCCTCGAGAAGTACGCCGCCGGCACGCCAACCGTCATCTTCTTCACCGCCGACGGGAAGGAGATCGGGCGCGTGCGCGAGTACCAGAACCCGGCGACGTTCATGAAGACGCTCGCGCCCGCCGCGGAGCTGGTCCGCGCGCGGCGCGAGGCCGCGGCCAAGGCCGCACGGAACCCGTGACCGGGCTGTAGTAACCTCACGTCCGTGGGACGGGGGGCGCGGGCAGCGGATGGTTCAGTAGCTGTCCATCGGCGGACACGTACACATGAGGTTGCGGTCGCCGTAGGCGTTGTCGACGCGCGCGACCGGCGGCCAGTACTTGTGCTCGCGGAGCCAGGGCGCCGGGTACGCCGCCTGCTCGCGCGAGTACGAACGCGCCCACTCCGTCGCCAGGACGACCGCCGCCGTGTGGGGCGCGTTCTTGAGCGGGTTGTCGGCGCGATCGGCGGCGCCATCCTCGATCGCGGCGATCTCCTTGCGGATCGCGATGAGCGCATCGCAGAAGCGATCGAGCTCGGCCTTGGACTCGCTCTCGGTCGGCTCGATCATCAGCGTACCCGGGACCGGGAACGACATCGTCGGCGCGTGGAACCCGTAGTCCATGAGGCGCTTGGCGATGTCCTCGGCCTCGATCCCCGCCGACTTCTTGAACGGGCGGCAGTCGAGGATGAACTCGTGCGCGACGCGACCGCGCGCGCCGCGGTAGAGGACCGCGTACGGGCCGTCGAGGCGGTGGGCCATGTAGTTGGCGTTCAGGATCGCGACCTGGGTCGCCCGCGTGAGCCCCGCGCCACCCATCATCGCGATGTACGCGAACGAGATGGGCAGGATGCTCGCCGAGCCGTGGGGCGCCGCCGACACCGGACCGACGCCAGCGCCCGAACTCGGCGCCTCCGCCAGCGGATGCCCGGGCAGGAACGGCGCGAGGTGCGGCGCGACGCCGATCGGCCCGACGCCGGGCCCGCCGCCACCGTGCGGGATGCAGAACGTCTTGTGCAGGTTGAGGTGACAGACGTCGGCGCCGTAGTCACCGGGCCGGCACAGGCCGACCTGCGCGTTCATGTTGGCGCCGTCGAGGTACACCTGCCCGCCGTGCTGGTGGACCACCGCGCACAGCTTGCGGATGCCCTCCTCGAACACGCCGTGCGTCGACGGATACGTCACCATGATGCAGCCGAGGCGCGCCGCGTGCGCCGCCGCCTTCTTCTCCAGATCCGCCAGATCGATCGTCCCGTCGGGCGCGGTCGCCACCGCCACGACGCTGAAGCCCGCCATCACCGCGCTCGCCGGGTTGGTCCCGTGCGCGCTCATCGGGATGAGACAGACGTCGCGGTGCGCCTCGCCGCGCGACGCGTGGTACGCGCGGATCGCGAGCAGGCCCGCGTACTCGCCCTGCGAGCCGNNTCGCCCTGCGCGCCCGAGTTGGGCTGCAGCGACACCGCCGCGAAGCCGGTGATCTCGCACAGCCACGCCTCGAGCTGGCGGAAGAGCGCGCGGTAGCCCGCGGCCTGCTCGGCCGGCGCGAACGGGTGCAGCCGCCCGATCTCGGGCCACGTGATCGGCAGCATCTCCGACGACGCGTTGAGCTTCATCGTGCACGAGCCGAGCGAGATCATCGACGTCGTGAGCGACAGGTCCTTGGCCTCGAGCCGCCGGATGTAGCGGAGCATGTCGTGCTCGGCGCGGTGGCGGTGGAAGACCTCGTGGGTGAGAAACGGCGACGTGCGCGCCAGGGCCTCCGGCAGCGCCGGCACCGCCGTCGCCGCCGCCAGCTCGTCGACGGCGAACGGCAAGGCGCCGCCCGGCGCGAAGCTCTCGAGCAGCGCGTGCACGTCGTCGACCGACGTGGTCTCGTCGCAGGTGATGCCGACGCCGTCGACGTACCGGCGCAGGTTGAGGCCGCGCTCGGCCGCCGCCGCCAGGATCTCGGCGGCGCGGTGGGCGTCGAGGTCGACGCGCAGGGTGTCGAAGAACGTGCCGCTCCGCGGCGCGCACCCGAGGCGCGCCAGGCCGGCCGCGATGACCGCGGTCCACCCGCGCACGCGCTGCGCGATCGCCGTGAGCCCCTCGGGCCCGTGGTAGACGGCGTACATCGACGCCATCACGCCGAGGAGCACCTGCGCCGTGCAGATGTTCGACGTCGCGCGCTCGCGCCGGATGTGCTGCTCGCGGGTCTGGAGCGACAGGCGATACGCCTTGTGGCCCCGCGCGTCCCTGGACACGCCGATGATGCGCCCGGGCAGGAGCCGCCGGTAGGCCTCGGTCGTGGCCAGGTACGCCGCGTGTGGACCGCCGAACCCCATGGGCACGCCGAAGCGCTGCGTCGTGCCGATCGCGATGTCGGCGCCGAGCTCGCCCGGCGGCACCAGCAAGGTCAGCGCGAGCAGGTCCGCCGCCATCACCACGCGCACGCCGGCCGCGCGCGCCGCCGCGAACAGCGCGCGCTCGTCGCGCACCTGGCCGTCGGTCGCCGGGTACTGGACCAGGAGGCCGGCGACGTCGTCGCCCAGCGCCGCCGCCATCGCGTCGCACGCGAGCGTCCGCAGCTCGATCCCGAGCGGCTCGGCGCGCGTGCGCATCACCGCCAGCGTCTGCGGGTGCGCGGCCGCGTCGGCGAGGAAGACCTTGCGCTTCTTCTCGTGGACCTCGACGCACATCGCCATCGCCTCGGCGGCCGCGGTCGCCTCGTCGAGGAGCGACGCGTTCGCCATGGGCAAGCCGGTCAGATCCGCGACCATGGTCTGGAAGTTGATGAGCGCCTCGAGGCGCCCCTGCGAGATCTCCGGCTGGTACGGCGTGTACGCCGTGTACCAGCCCGGGTTCTCGAGCACGTTGCGCAGGACGACCGAGGGCGTGATGCAGTCGTGGTAGCCCTGCCCGATGAACGACCGCATCACCTGGTTGTCCGACGCGAGCGTGCGCAGCTCCTCGAGCAGCTCGTGCTCGGTCAGCGCGGGACCGAGGTCGAGCGGGCCGGCCAGGCGGATGTCGCTCGGCACCGTCTCGGCGGCGAGCTCGTCCAGGCTCTTGAGCCCGAGCGCGGCGAGCATGGCCGCCTGATCGGCGTCCCGCGGTCCGAGGTGGCGCGGCGCGAAGACGTCGGAGGGGCGGAGGTACGACGGGAGATCGCGAGTGGACGTCACGGCGTCGCGAAACTAGCTCATCGCCGGCTCCCCGCCAACGGCAAGGCGGACGGGACTACTGCTCGACGAGAAACGCGAAGATCCGCTCGGGGACGTCGGCCAGCGTCATCGGGCCCTTGCACTGCGGGCACGGGAGGCCAGGGGCCTCCATCGCGCGCAGCGCCTCGCCGTGGATCTCGACGTCGATGAGCGCGGGCGCCTCGAGATCGCAGCGCGGGCAGTAGTACGGCGCGTGGAACGAGCGCACGGCGCCGCCGCCGCGGACCGCCGGGATGTAGCACATCTGCTCGACCAGCACCTCGGAGCACTTCTCGTGCACCAGTCGCGCGCCGCGACCGTTCAGGCCGGCGACGAAGTGCATCCACTCGCGGATGCCGAGCGAGTTGATGGCCTGGATCCCGGCGGTCTCGAGCACGACGACCGGCGCAGCCCAGGCCGCGACGTGCGCGACCAGCGCGACGGACTCGTCGAGGCGCCCGGCGAGCGCGAGGCGGCGCTCGCCGGCGTCGCCGCTCGCGGACACGGTCAGGTTCCCGTGGTTCGTGGTCGCCACGCCCGGCGATGGTATCACTCAGTAACTGACGGCGAGCGCGGCGGTGGCCCCGATCCAGACGTCCTTGGCGCCGCCGACGTCCTGCGTGTCGGGGTTGCCGTCGCGGTTGTTGGTCTGCGCGCCGTTGCCGACGAAGTCGTAGCCGATCTGCGTGTACGACCCGCGCACGCGGAGCAGGATCATGCGCGTGATCGCCGCGTCGATGACGGCCTCGCCCTCGGCGCCCGTGATCTTGGCGGCACCGTACTCGTTGTCGTACTGGATGGACCCCGCGCGCTTCATGAGGAGCGCGCGACCGCCGAGGGTCAGCGCCAGGCGCTCGGTGCCCACCGGGAAGCGGAGCCCGAGCGTCGGCTCGTAGAGGCGGTAGTCGACGTCGGGAAGGTCGAGGGCGACACCGTCGGGCAGGCTCGAGCGATCGACGATGAAGGCGCGGCGCCCGTACCCGAAGCCCGCATAGATCGAGGGCAGGTTCGCGGCCTTGCCGAACGCGTAGCGGAGCTTGGCGCCCACGGTCCAGCGCAGCTGCGCGGTCGAGAGCGGGATGTCCATCGCCTGGCTCGTGCGCGTGGTGAGCGACATGACCTTGTCGTACTCGCCGTAGAAGCCGACCACGGCGCCGAGGTGCTTCTGCCTGGCGATCGCGACCGGGAAGATCTCACCCGCGACGTGGGCGGTGGGCACGGGCGAGCCCGGATAGCCGCGCGGCGCCTGCTCGAAGTCGCGCGACGAGAACGTCAGCGTGCGCGTGATGACCGTGCTGCCGACCTCGACCAGGATGCCGGCCCGGCGGATCTCGCGGGCGCCGGAGCGCGAACGCCTGGCGCGCGGGCGATCCTCGTCGTCCTCCTCCTCGTCGTCGGCCTCGGCCTCGGCCTCGTCGAGGTCCTCCTCGTCGGCGTCCGACGACGCGCCGCCGCGGCTCGCGCGGCGACCGTCCTCGTCGTCGTCGTCCTCGCCGAGGTCGTCTTCGTCGTCGTCGCCCCGGCCGCGCGCCTTGCGCTCGACGGGCTCGTCACGTCGCGCCGCGACCTTCTGCTTGCCCTTGGCCTTCGCCTTGCTCTTCCCCTTGGCGGCGGGCAGCGGGTTGTCCTCGGACTCCTCGTCGTCGAGGGACCGGGCCTTCGAGATCCGCGGGGCGTCGCTGCGCTTGTCCTTGGCCAGGACCTCGTCGAGCACGTCGAGCACGGCCCGGCCGACCTTCTTCTTGCCCTTGGCGCCCAGGCGCGGCGCGTCGAGCTCGATCTTCATCTTGCGCTTGACCTTGCCGTCCCGGCCGCGGACCTTGATCATGAACTCCCACTCGCCGTCGCGCTTGGCGAGCATGGGGTCGAGGACGGCGACCGCCTCGAGCGACCGGGCGACCTTGGCGATCGCGCGCGCGTCGAGATCGTCGCCGACGCCCTCGCGACGGGCCGCGCGATCGAACGCCCTCGCCTCGACCACGTCGTGCTGGGCCTTCAGGGATTCGACGAGCATCTCCTCGAAGTCGCTGGTGTCGTCACCGCGGACCTCGAGCACGACGACGCGCGCGGCGCTGGCGGTGCCGGTGGCGAGCACCACGAGGGCGGCGCACGTGAGCATGCTGAGCTTCAAGTTCCTCATGAGCGGACTCCCGGTACCCCGATCCTTGCAA
Organism: Myxococcales bacterium UBA2376; assembly: GCA_002344285.1. GTDB lineage: Bacteria > Myxococcota_A > Polyangia > Haliangiales > Haliangiaceae > UBA2376. Next base: position 47,560 of record DDTA01000224.1, on the reverse strand, counting down.
GCCGCCTGCCGGCGAGGGGCCTGGCCAAATCATCGAGAATCCTTCGTTCGGGGGCAAGCCCGAGCTCCACGTGGGGCGGGCCCCCCCGCCGGGGGCCCCGGTTCTGATAGGTTCGCCACGTGCCCGACCCCGTCGACCGCAAGAACCTGCGTATCACCGGCAACCACCAGGCGGTGAGCGTCCCCAACGTCGACGTGCTCGACCAGGGCCAGGACGTCATCGTGGTCGTCACCCAGGCCTACGGCCCCGCGGGCGACAACCTCGTCGGGATCTCGGACGCCACGTTCGACGGCCACCCGGCGGTGACGCTCAAGGTGCGCGCGGGCGGCCGCGAAGGGCTCGTCCACCTGTCCCCGATCCACGGCGACAGCCGCAAGCAGGGCTTCGCCGACATCCCGGCCGGCACGGTGTGCGAGCTCATCTGTCCGGTTTCCGGACAGGTGCTGCCGCGGGTCGGGGAGATCGACGACGGCAGCGGCGCCGGCTACTACGCGCTCTACCTGACGCCGCAGCTGAGCGACGCGTCCATGGTGATGGTGAGCAACATCTGGGGCCACTACCACTCGCGGATCATCGACGACTTCGAGCTCATCAGCGCGTGGGCGTCCCGCGAAGACGCCTGACCGCGCGGCGTCCCGGGCTCAGCGGCTGCGGACGACGCGCCACACGCCGGCGGCGGCCGCGAGCACGAGCAGCCCGAGCACGCCGATCATGACGACGCTCTGCGAGTCGCCGCCCGATCGCGACGCCGGACGCGCGACCACCGACGCGGGCGAGGCCGTCGCGCCGCCCACGGCCGGGACGGCGGCCACCAGGGGCGCGTCCTTCGGGCTCGCGTCCTCGGGCCGGGGCGCCTCGCCCCACGACGTGGTCTCGATCGGCGTCCCGTCGACGCGCACGGCGGTGACCTCGACGAAGTCGCCGACCACGTGCACGCGCAGGAAGTGGTTCACGCGCTCGAAGCGCTTGACCGCGCGCAGATCCACCGGTGACGGCCGGCGGCTCTTGGGATAGAGCGGCGCGCCGCCGCCGCCCGAGACGAAGTAGCGGACGCCGCCGACCTCGGCGCGCGTGTACACGTGATCGTGGCCGGAGAACACGGCGGTGACGCCGTAGCGCTCGAACAGCGGCGTCCACCGCTCGCGCAGATCACGCTGGCCGCCGTGCAACGAGATCGAGTACGGCGGGTGGTGCATGACGACGAAGATGTGACGGATGCGCCGGTCCTGGCGGGCGGCCATGAGCTCGCGCTCGAGCCACTCGGTCTGATCGGTGAGCGCGAAGCTCGACGCGTTCGAGTCGAGGATGATGAAGCGCGACACGCCCCAGGTGAACGCGTAGCTGCGCTCGACGTCAGCGCCGTTGTCGGGGAGCGAGAACCACTGCCGGTAGTTGTCCGCGGTCCGGCCGCGGCCCTGGCGATCGTGGTTGCCCAGCGCCGGGAAGAAGACGTTGTCGCGCAGGAGCGGACCCTCGACGTCGAAGAACGTCTGCCACTGCCGCTGGTCGTGACCCTCGTCGACGAGATCGCCGGTGCCGAGGATGAAGTCCGGGACCTCGGCGCGGATGCGCTCGACGAGCCGGCGGTGCGCGTCGCTGGCGCTGCGGGTGTCGCCGAAGACCATGAACGTCGTCGGCACCGCCTCGCCGGGCGGCGGCGCGGTCGTGAGCTCGCCGCCGGCGCGCTCCTCGCCGACGATGACCTCGTAGCGATAGCGCGACGCCGGCGCGAGGCCGCCGACCACGACCTCCTGGCGCGCGCGCGGGGGCACGTCGATCGTGCGCGTGGTGCCGCGATCGTGCACGAGCAGCTGGGCGGGGGTCGCGCGCGGCGTCTCCCACATGACCGTCACCGAACCCGGCGTCGCGTTCTGCAGGTACGGGCCCTTCACGAACTCGGCGTGCGCGGGCGCGGCGACCATCGCGGTCGCGAGCGCGGCCCACACCCCGAGCCCGACGTGAACGCCTCGCATCGACTCCAGAGTATTCGGCCGTGGCGCGGCTCGGCAAGTTTCGCGCGCGGATCCTGTCGCTCCCGCGATCACCTCCGGGCGGCGATCCGGGTGCGACCCGCTCCTACCGGTACCGGACGCGCGCCATCAGCGCGACGAGATCGCGGGCGCTGTCGCGCTGGTACCCGAAGCGATCGACGAGCACCGCGAGCGCGCGCTCGGCGCGGACCACGGCGTCGGCGGCCTGCCCCGCCCCTTCCGCCGTGAGGAAATGCACCAGCTCGGTCACGCCGTGGCTGATCGCCTTCTTGTGGCGCTCGAAGTAGGCATCGCGCAGCTTCTTCAGCTGGTCCGCGAAGATCTCGGAGAGCACGGGCTTCTCGCCCCGGTGATCGAGCGACCACGCGCCGATGCGGGCGATGAGCGAGCCGCGGTAGTCCTCGGCCTTGCCCGACGCCTCGAGGGTCTTCTCGACCTCACGCATCATGCCCTCGTCGGGATCCTCCATCCGGCCGGTCGACGGGTTCCGGATCTTCTCCTTGCGCACCGAGTGCGTGACGTGGGCGACGTAGCGCTCGAACACGCGCAGGTACTCGCTCTCCTCGACCATGCCCAGCGACGCGCGCACCTCGTCGTCGATCCGCGAGATCATCCGCTCGCGGACGAGGTCGATGAAGCGCTTGTGATCGTGGAACCCGCCGGGCTGGACGTCCTGGCGCAGGAACTCGTAGAGCGAGCCCTGGCGCGACAGCTCGCCGAGCTCGTCGAGGACCGCGAGCGGCGACACGTACGCGTACTTGGGCGAGGCCGCGGCGTTGAGCAGGACGCCGTGGAGCTCGCGCGGCGACGCGCCGATGCGGCCCTCGTAGTTCGGGTACGTCTCGCTCTCGGTCCACAGCTCCTTGATGTGGGCGACGAGCTCCTTGGCCTGCGCGGACGTGACCCCGGGCGGGACCACGCCGAAGGCGTACAGCTCGGCCTTCTCGAGCGGGCCCAGCTTGCCGACGACCTCCGCGAGCGGGCCCGGGTAGCGATCGACCTGCGGCTTGCGCATGCGGGTGAGCACCGCCCACAGCGCCGCGACGTACGCGGTGTGCGGCGCGATGTGGCGACCACCGGCCGCCTCGCGCAGCTTGTCGGCGTAGAGCGCCTGCTCGTGGCGCACGTCGAGGATGTAGGGCACACGCACGAGCTCGAGGCGGCCCTTGAAGCTGGCGAAGTCGGGGATCTCCTTGAACGCCGACAGGTGGACCTCGTTGGTCGAGCCGCAGAACACCAGATCGAGGAAGAGGTTGGCCGACGGCAGCGAGACCGCGCCACGCTCGACGGTGACGAGCAGGTACTTGTAGGCCTCGAGCGGCCGCTTGAGCAGGTCGTCGAACTCGATGAGGCCGCGGTTGGCGCCGACGAGCTCGCCGCCGTACTCGTAGAGCGCGACGCTCTGGAGCGACGGCGGCAAGGCGGCGAGGGAGCGGTCGGCGGTGACCTGGCGCTCGCTGGCGTCGACCGACATCTGGGGCTCGACGGTGACGTAGCCGGTGCGATAGCGGTGGGAGATGTAGAAGCGCTCGACGGCGACGTGGCGCAGCACCTTGGCGTAGTCGCCGTGGTAGCTCGCGAGCAGCGCCTCGTACACGGCGCGGTTCTTGGCCGAGAGCTGGCCGAGACGCAGGTAGTCCGGGAGCACGGCGCCACCCAGCTTCTCGAGCGCGGGCGCGAGCACCTGCGCGCGATGCTCGGCCGGGATGAGCAGGAGGGGATGATCGTGCAGCTCGTCCTGCAGGCGCGCGTCGACGAGATCGTCGGGCAGGTACGCGAACGTCTCGGCGGCGCCGCCCTCGCTCGCGGCGCCGCCGAAGCCGATGCCGCCGCGCGTCTGCCGCTGCGCCGGGAACACCCACGAGAACTTGTAGAGCGCGCCCTCGTCGAGGGTGGAGTAGTGCTCGAGCCCGCGGCCGACGCAGCGGATGAGCGTCGACTTCGCCGAACCATTGGGGCCGTGGAGGAGGATGAGGCGTGTCGGCGCGCCGTCGCGGACGAAGCCGGCGAGCGCGCGATAGACCTGGTTCTGCGCGACCTCCTGGCCGATGAGGCGCCCCTCCCCGCCCGCCCACTCGCAGTCGAAGAGCTTCCAGCGGCGCGCGTCCCCCCACGGGTACTTCGCCGGCTCCGAGCCGAAGTGATGGAAGCAGTCGAGGATGTACTGCGACGCCGAGCGGAGCTGACGCGCCGGCTCGGAGAGGACGAGGTCGAGGTACTCCGCGTAGGACACCATGCGGCGCGTGCCGCTGAAGTGTCCCCGGATGGACTCGCCGAGCGTCGCGAGGGTCTGCCGCACCGAGGTCATCTGGGGGAGATAGTACAGCCCCCGCCCCCGCGGGTCAGTTCGCCTTGAGCACGAGCGCGACCTTCTGCTTCTTCGGATCGCACGTCGTCTCGGTGCACACCGCGAACTTGAACGTGCCCGGGATCGTGTACTCGCCCGCGCCCTGCGCCGTCATCTTCACCGCGAACGTGAGCTCGTGATCATCGAACTTCTCGGCGTCGGCCGGCTCGAGCACGGTCTTGCTCAAGGTCACGCCGGCCGGGGGCTCGAGCGTGAGCTTGGTCGGGAAGTCCTTGTTCACCTTGTAGCCGGTGCCCGGGCTCACGACCACGCGCGCGACCGTCTCGCCGCCCGGCGTCGTCGGCGCCGCCTGCTGCGTCGTCAGCTTGAAGCTCGTGTCGTTGGCCGAGCCCTCGGTCGCGGCCTCGCCGCCACCCGGCGCGCCCGCCACCTGGATCTGCACCGGGGCCGGCGCACCCTTCGTGTCGCCGGCGCGGGTCGCCGACGGCGGCGCGGTGTCGCTGGGGCGCGGATCCGCCTTCGAGCAGGCGGCGAGCGAGACGAGCGCGCCGAGCACGACGGCGCGAGACAGGGCGATGCGGACCATGTGAGGCAGTATAGGGGATCCCTGCGCCGGGGCCATGACCCGAACCCTCGCCATGACCCCGCGAAACCGCTAGGCTCCAGAGACGGTGCGCAGAGCCCAGCAGCTCGGCCGGTACCATCTTCTCGATCGCATCGCGTTCGGCGGGATGGCCGAGATCTACCGAGCCAAGACGTTCGATGGGCAGGGCCACGCACACCTGGTCGCGGTGAAGCGCGTGCTCGCGCACCTCGCCGAGGACGACGACTTCATCCAGATGCTCGTGGACGAGGCCAAGATCGCCTCGCTGCTCCGGCACCAGAACATCGCGCGGGTGTACGAGTTCGCGCGGGCCCACGGCGAGTACTTCATCGCGATGGAGCACGTGGACGGCAAGGACACGCGCACGATCCTCGAGCGCTGCCGGCAGAAGAAGAAGCCGATGCCGCCCGAGCACGCCGCGTACGTCGCGGCCGAGGTCGGGTCGGCGCTGCACGCGGCGCACACCGCGATCGACAGCAAGCGCAGGCCGCTCCGCATCGTGCACCGCGACGTGTCGCCGTCCAACATCATCGTCTCGTACACGGGCGAGGTGAAGCTCTGCGACTTCGGCATCGCCAAGGCGACCCTGTCGAAGGTCAACACCAAGACCGGCGTCATCAAGGGCAAGGTGAAGTACATGAGCCCGGAGCAGGCGCTCGGGCGCAAGCTCGATCACCGCTCCGACGTGTTCAGCCTGGGCTCGTGCCTCTACGAGATGCTCACCCGGGTGCCGCCGTTCACCGCGTCGAACGAGATGGACCTGCTCATCAAGGTGCGCGACGCCAAGTACCGGCCGATCGCCGACCTCGTGCCGTCGACGCCGCCCGAGATCGAGGCGATCGCCGACCGCTGCCTCACGCGGTCGCGCGCCCAGCGCTACCAGACCGCGGCCGAGGTCGAGGCCGACCTGCGCGCGTTCCTGCGCCGCTACGTGCCCAACTACTCGCGCAGCCACCTCGGGCGCTACGTGCGCAAGGCGTTCGCCGCCGAGATCGAGCGCGAGCTGCGCATGCTCGAGGAGTACGTCCTCGCCGACGACGTCAGCGACGACCTGGGCGAGAACCTGATCGCGCGCGAGAGCGAGGACGCGCCGCCGCAGCCGGTCCCGTTCCAGCCCCGCCCCACCGGCACCGCCGATCACATGCTCGGCGAGGGAGGGACCGGCACCGGCGCCGGCAGCGACGACACCGACGGGGACGGCGAGAACAGCACGACCGCGGAGCGGCGCCAGCAGCAGGCCACCGGCGGCTTCGACGTGCACGCCGCACAGACGATGATCCTCGATCCCGCGCGCCACGGGATGCGCCCGCGCTCGCGCACGCAGCCGCCCCCGGTGCCGACGGCGCGCCCGCGCACGACCTCGGCGCCGCCGCCGGTCCCGCCGCCGGGGGGCCGGCCGCGCACGCGCACGCAGCCGCCGCCTCCCCCACCGAACGACTTCGGCGACGACATCCACCGCGAGGAGACGATGATCCTCGACCGCGAGCGCTTCCGCCGGCGCTGACCGCGCACGACCCGCGCACGACCCGCGCACGACCCGCGCACGACCATGATCGGCCAGACACTCGGCAGCTACTCGATCACGCGCGAGCTGGGGCGCGGCGGCATGGGCGCGGTCTACGAGGGCGCGCACACCCTGCTCGGACGCAAGGCGGCGATCAAGGTGCTCCTGCCCGCGATGTCGCGCGAGCACGACGTCGTGCAGCGCTTCTTCAACGAGGCCCGCGCCGCGACGGCGGTCAAGCACCCCGGCATCGTCGAGATCTACGACTTCGGCTTCGCCGCCGACGGCGCGGCCTTCATCGTGATGGAGCTCCTCGACGGCGAGCCCCTGTCGGCTCGCCTGCGCCGGTCGGGCCGCGTCGCGCCGGCGTTCGCGGTCGCGGTCGCGCGCCAGATCGCGTCGGCCCTCGCGGTCGCGCACGCCGCCGGCATCGTCCACCGCGATCTCAAACCCGACAACGTCTTCCTCGTGCCCGACGCGGAGATCGCGCTCGGCGAGCGCGTCAAGCTCCTCGACTTCGGCATCGCCAAGCTGCTCGACGACGGGACCGCGCGCGGCGACGCGCCCACGGCGGCCGCGCTGACGTCGACGGGCGCGGTGATGGGCACGCCGTACTACATGTCGCCCGAGCAGTGTCGTGGCGCCGGCCAGGTCGACGCCCGTGCTGATCTGTACGCGCTCGGCTGCATCCTCTTCGAGGCCCTGTGCGGGCGCGTGCCGTTCCTGGGCGCCGGGGCGGGTGAGATCATCGGCGCCCACCTGCACGTCGCCCCGCCGCGCCCGCGCGCGCTCGTGCCCCAGCTCGATCCGGCGATCGAGGCGCTCGTGCTCCGGCTCCTCGCCAAGGATCCCGACGACCGGCCGGCGAGCGCCGACGACGTCGCCGGCGAGCTGACCGCGCTCGCACGTGGACGCGCGACCGTCGAGGCCGCGGCGGCTCCGCCGGACGCGACCGACCCGATGGCGAGCACGATGGCGGCGACGAACCCCGCTCCCGTGACCACGCTCGGCGCGGCGAGCGGCGCGCGCGCGGCGAACGAGACCACGGCGGCGCGTCGCCGACGCCGCGCCGTCCTCGTCGCCGGCGGCGGGATCGCGATCGTCGGCGCGTCGACGGCGGTCATCGCCCTGTCGCACGACGGCGGCGCGGGCACGCCGCGGGTCGCCGCCGTCGCCGAGTCGCTGGCCTCCGCCGACGCCGCGACGCCCGCGGACGCCGCGACGCCGGCGGACGCGGCGGTCCTCTACGACCGCGTGTACCTCGAGCTCGGCGGCCTGAAGGGCAAGACCCAGGCGGCAGCGCGGCTCATCCCCGACGCGCGCGCGTCGGTGCAGCGGGCGCTCCGCTCGGATCCTTACATCCTCGTCGCGTGGCCCGGCGGCGTGGCGCCGACCGCGGCGATGCTCGACCGGGAGGGCGCGCACGGCTTCGCCCTCGACGCGACGCTCACGGTCGCGACCATCCGCGATCCCCAGCAGCCCGGACTCACGTGCAGCGCCGACGGCATGATCGCGAGCTTCCCCGATCGGGTCATGCTGGGCATGGTGACCGGCCGCGCCTCGATCGACCTGGCCTCGCTCGACGAGACCGAGATCGAACGCGCCGCGCGCGCGTGCCTCGACGCGGTCATCGAGGAGATCGTCGCGCGCAAGGTCATCCCGCACGTTCGCCAGCGGGCGCTCACGCGCGGCCACGGCGACGAGGCCAAGGTGCTCCTCGAGCAAGCGCGCCGCGCCGCCGACCAGGGCGCGTGGGCGCAGACGGCGCGCCTGGCCCGCGGCGTCCTCGCCATCGATCCGTCGATCGTGGAGGCCCAGGAGCTCCAGGCCCGCGCCGAGGGCGTGCTCGACGCCGGCGTCGGCGCACCCTGACCCTGTCCCCGGACGCGGGTCGGGTTAGGATCGAGGCGTGTCGAGCTCGTTCTTCGTGCGGCGCGACCCGCCCGACGACGCGGCCGCCGTCATCGCTGCGCTGGAGCGGCCGGGCGTGCGCTGGGCCGACGGCGAGCTCGACGAGCTCGTCGGGCCATGGCCCGAGGGCGTGGTGCTCCTGTGGATCCCGGGGGCGTCGACGCGCGGCGTGGAGCTGACCCACGGCGACGGGCGGATGTGCGTGCGCATCCTCGCCATGTCGGCGCCCGAGGACTACGACCTCGCCTTCCGGCTGCTCGAGGTCCTGGGCGGCGATCGGCAGATCGAGCCCGAGGAGGGCGAGCCGGTGCTCGCGTCGGAGGTGCGGGCGCGGTTCGGCGGTGAGTGGATGACGCGCAACATGGCCGCGGGCGCGGCCGGGATCGGCGCGGCGCTCGCGCGCGGCAAGCGGGTCACGGTCTCGGGGCCGGGCACGAAGGTGCGCATCGAGCCGGTGCAGCCCTTCGACGCGGTCGCGTTCCTCGAGACCATGCGCCACGCCCAGGCCGCCGCGCTCGACGGCGACGACGCGACCGAGCGCGCGGGCGAGATCGTGAGCGACGACGAGGGCGACGACGAGCGCACGCCGTGGCAGGAGATCGAGGACGGCGAGCTGCTCGTGGGCGAGCAGGAGCACCAGGAGGAGCTGCAGGCGCTCGACGCCAAGCTGGCGCCGGTCGCGCGCAAGCCCACCGGCGCGCTGAGCGGCGCCTGGTTCCTCCTCTTCTACGTCGTCGTCGCGCTCCTGGTCGTGCCGGCGATCCTCGTGCGCGTCGTGACCTGGCCGGTGCGGGCGCTCTTGCGCGGGCGGCGCGAGCAACGCGCCGAAGACCGCCGGCTGCGCGAGCGCGCGACGTGTCGAGACGAGGTCGTGCGCGAGACCGCGCACCTCGAGCTCGCGCCCGACGACCTCGACGCGCGTCGCCGCCGCGCCGACCGCCTGCATCGCCTCGGCCATCACGCCGCGGCCGAGCGCGACCTCGCCTTCTGCCTCGACCGCCTGGCTGACGACGCTCCGTCCCGCGCCGTCGTGCTCCACGAGCATTCGCGGGTCCTGCGCTCGCTCGGCTGCCACAACCTCGCCGACGCCGAGCAGCGCGAAGCGAACGCGCGCGGCGCGGGGATCGTCGTCGTGTCGCGCACCCGTGTGGTCTTCGGCGGCGCGGCCGCCATGTTCCTCACGATGGCGGGCCTCGCCGAGCCGAGCTCGCTGGGCAAGCTCGTCACGGGATCGTGACGTCGAGCGACAGCCGCTCGTCGCCGGCGCGCAGCTCGAGGCGGACGGCGCCGCGCGCGCCGGCCTTCTCCGCGACGAGCTCGACGTCGCCGGTCGGCACGTCGCGCAGGCGGAACTCGCCGAGCGCGTCGCTGCGCGTCGTCACCTGCTCGTCGCCGCGGCGGACGGTGATGTCGGCGCCGATCACGCGGTCGCCGCGCCGGTCGCGGACGATGCCGGCGATCACCGCGCCACGCTCGAGCTCGAGCCGCAGGTCACGCGCCGTGAGCTTCGCCGGGCCGTCGCCGGCGGGGACGTCGGCGGTGAGCGTGCGGCGCACGTAGCCAGGCACGCTGGCGGTGAGCTTCCAGGCGCCCGGCGTGATGGGCACCGCGAACGCGCGCCCGCTCGCGTTGGTGTCGAGCTCGCGCTTCTCGCCGCCGGGGCCGCTGGCGCCGAGCGTGACGCCGAGGATCGGCTCGCCGGTGTGCTTGTCGAGGACGAGCACCTCAAGGCCGCCGCCGTATGCCAGCCGCAGGCGGACGCCGTCGCCGGGCTTCTCGGTGAAGCGCTGCGGCGGATAACCGGCGTGCTCGACGCGGAGCGCGAGCGTGCCCTCGGGGAGCATCACGAGGCGGAAGCGGCCGCCGTCGGCGGTGGTCGCGGTGCGCCCGGCGGCGGGTCCGCTCTCGACGACGACGCGCGCGCCGACCAGCGGCAGCCCGGCGGGATCCTCGACCGCGCCCTCGAGGTTCGCGTCGGCGACCGGGAGGGTGATGTCGAACGGGCGATCGGCATCGGGGTCCTCGCCCGGCCGGAGCGCGAGATCGAGCTCGCCGGCGAAGTCACCGTGGCCGTGGGCGATGGCCCGGACGCTCACCTCGCCGGCGACGGGGCCGGCGCGGTAGCGGCCGGCGGCGTCGGAGACGCTCTCGACGATGCCGAGGCGCGCCGGGCCGTCCTTCGGCGTGAACGTGAGGATCGCGCCGGCGACCGGCGCGCCGCGCTGGTTGGTGACGGTGCCCGCGACGTAGCGCCCGTCGAGGAGCTGGAGCTCGACGCCGGCGCGCACCTCGCCGAGCGACAGCGTCACGCGCACGCGCGCGGGCACGTAGCCCGGCGAGTCGGCGACGATCCAGTAGTCGCCGGCGGGCACGCCGGTGAGGCGGAACTTGCCGTCGTCGTCGGTGAACCACTGCGGCGTGTAGGCGGGATCGACGTCGAGCGGCGCGAGCGTGGGCGCGCCCGGGACCGACGGCAGCCCGGGCATCGGCGCGGCGGGCGCGATCACGGCGTCGTCGACGATCGTCGCCTGCCACGTGCGCGCCGAGCCGGCCGGCGGCGGATACGGGATCGGGCCGAGGAGGACCCCGAGCTCGCCGCGCGGGATGAACTGGAGATCGCCGGGGCGGACGGCGGGCGTGAGCGGCGCCGCGGAGGGTGCGGCGGCGCGCGGGCCCTGACCGCTGAAGCGGCGCAGGCGATCGTCGGCGGCCGCGGCGGAGACCTCCTTGCCGGCGCCGTCGGCGAGCGCAGACACCGTCACGCCGGCGAGCGGGCGCTCGTCGGGGCCGACGACGCGCCCCTCGACGATGCCGCCCGGCACCATCTCGATCGCCGGCGTGCCGCGGCCGGCGGCGAAGTCGACCGAGCCCACGGTGATCCAGCCCGGCGCCCACGCGTCCGCGGTCCAGCGGCCGTCGGGGACCCCCTCGACGCGGAAGATGCCGTCGGCGCCGGTGCGGGCGAAGCGCGGCGCCTCGTCGAGCTCCTCGCCCTCGGCGTCGGGGAGCGGCGTGAGCACGACGGCGGCGGCGAGACCGCCACCGGTCTGACGATCGACGACCTTGCCGACGACGATCGCGCCTTGCTCGAAGGCGAGCTCGACGGGCGCGAACGGGCCGCGGCCGAGGCGCGGCACGCGGCGGGCGCGGGCGACGAGATCGCCGCGCCAGGCCCACGCGCGGTAGGAGCCCTCGGGGAGCTCGTCGAAGGCGAAGTGACCGCCGTCGTCGGTCGTCGTCGTCCGGGTTCCGGACAGCGTGTCGCCGTCGATGGCGACGATGACGCCGGCCTGCGGCTTGCCACGATCGGTGACCTTGCCGACGATGGCGACCCGGCGGGCGACGACCAGCCGCAGCTCGTCGGAGGGGACGGGCACGAAGCGGATCTCGGCGGTGAAGACCTCGTTGCCCTCGAGGGTGAGGTGGTGACGACCGGGCTGCATGCCCTCGAGGGTGAAGCGGCCGTCGGAGCTGGTGACGGCGACGACGACGACGGGCGGGGGCGCGGGGGCGGTGCCGGTGCCGGGTGCGGTTCCGGGTGCGGGTGCGGGTGCGGTTCCGGTTCCGGGTGCGGTTCCGGTTCCGGGTGCGGTTCCGGTTCCGGTTCCGGGTGCCGGGGCAAACGCGGCGCGCTCGAGCTCGGCGGTGACCGCAACGCCGGCCACGGGTGCGCCGGCGCCGTCGACGACGATGCCGGCGAGCTGCTCGGTGCCGGTGCCCTTGCGCGGCGTGATCGTCGGGCGCTCGTCGCGCGGCATCACGGGTCCCGGCGGACCGCCGTCGCGCGTCACGGTCTGCTGGACGGTGCGGCGGAAGCGCGGCGTGACGAACACGACCGCGGCGATCACGGCAGCGAGCGCGGCGAGGAGCGCGGCGATGCGGAGCGCGCGGCGGCGGGGAGGCGGAGGCGCGGGTGGAGGCGCAGACGGATCCGCAGACGCAGACGGATCGGCAGACGCAGACGGTTCCGCCGACGCAGACGCAGACGGATCCGGATCCGGAGAAGGAGAAGGAGAAGGAGAAGGAGAAGGAGAAGGAGAAGGAGAAGGAGAAGGAGATGGAGATGGGGAGGGAGATGGGGAGGCCGAGGGAGATGGATTCGTGGACGGAGGGGTTTCCCTCTCGTTCGCGGGTTCGCTCGTGCCCCCGACGCCCGAGGCCTTCTTCCCGAGGCCCGAGGCCCGAGGCCCGAGGCCTCCTTCTTCTTCGTCCACTGCCCGGCAATCCTTTCACAACCCCGGTGCGCTGCAACCCTGCGTGGTCACTGGCCGCCCCAGTACGGGGAGAGGCTTCACCAGGCGGGCGTGGCGCACGTGGGTTCGGGTAGTGAAGGTGTGCGCGACGTTACGCCGGGTCTGGCCGCCTGCGTCACTGGTCTTCGGCTTGCAGCTCTCGAACGTGCCGGGCTGCTGGGATCTCCACCATGCGCCTTCTCGCCCTCCTGTCCGCTCTCGCCATCACCCTCACCTTCGCCGCATCCTGCACCGAACCCGAGCCCACGGTCGAGACGCATGTGAACGCCCTCACCGGCGCCGCGTGCGTACCCGACGCGGCCACGTACATGGACCGTCGGCTCCGCACGCGCGTCACGCCGATCGACTGCGTCGGCGAGACGACCGACATCGATCATCCCAACTGGTGCTGCAAGTTCCCGCAGCCCGGGTGTGACGCCAACGCGTGTTGCGACGAGGACATCGTCGAGCCCGTCGGCCCCGAGATCGACTGACCGCCCCGTGTTACGATGCCCCTCGATGGGGCTCTCCTTGTTCGAGAACTCGCGGGAGATCAACACGAACTCGGCCGTGATGATGGTCGAGGACGTGCTCATCGCGCTCGGGCACTTCGTCAACGATTGCCGCGTCGAGGATCCCCAGGCCATGAAGGCCTGGCGTGTCGCCACCGGATCGGCGCACGTGTCGATCCAGATCGTGCAGCGGACCGATCATCCTCACCTGCGCGTCACCTCCGCGGTGATGCGGCTGGCGCCGGGCGCCGAGGCGTCGGCGCGTGCGGACCTCCACGCCGACCTGCTCGCGCGCAACGCCGAGCTGTGCGGCCTCGCGTTCGCCGCGCGCGGCGACCAGGTGCTGCTCGTCGCCGAGCGCTCGACGCTCGACCTCGACCGCAGCGAGGTCCTCGACCTCATCCGCCGCGTGTCCGAGCACGCCGACTCCGTGGACAACGCCCTGGTGGCGTCGTACGGCGGCTCGCTCGGCGGCACGCCCTGAGCGAGCGCGTCCTTCGACTCCCCTTCGGGTCGCTCAGGACGAACGGGCCTACTTCACGTCGCGGCCGCGCGGGCCCTCGTCGAGCGAGAGCCCCGTGACCACGTTCGGGCACAGGGTCACGTCGGCGAGCTCGCGGACCAGCTTGCCGCTCGAGCTGAACAGCTTGGCGTCGTGGAGCACGACGAACTCGACGGGCCCCGACGAGGGCTGACACGACGCGAGCATCCCGACCACGCGGGCGCCGGTGTCGTACTCGAGGCTGACGCGGTGGCTCACGAGATCATGGATCTTCGAGTAGTCAGGCATTGCGGCCGTTGTTTACCATGACCCCGTGGACGGCCGCACCGTGCTGTACTTCGTGCGTCACGGGGAGGCGGTCTCGAACCGCGACAACCGCTTCGGCGGCTGGAGCGACGCGCCCTTGACCGACCTGGGCCATCGTCAGGCGATCGCGGCCGCCGGCGAGATGCGCCGCCGCGCGCCCACGGTCCTGGTCACGAGCGACCTCGCGCGGGCCCGCCAGACGGCGCAGCCGATCGCCGACATGCTCGGGCTCGAGCCGCGCCTGGAGCCCGGCCTGCGCGAGCGGAGCCTCGGGGTGTTCGACGGGCTGTCCTTCGCCGAGGCCGAGACCCGGTACCCCGACATGTGGAAGAGCCTCACCTCGCGGGATCCGGACGCGGTCCCCGATGGCGGCGAGCTCGCCGACGTCGTGTTCGGCCGCGTGTCGAGCGCGATCGAGCGCATCCTCACCGACCACGCCGGCGAGCGCGTCGCCGTGGTGACCCACGGCCTCGCGCTCTTCCACGCGTTCTCGTACATCTGCCGGCTCGGCGCGCCGACGTACGATCACCCGGTCTTCGTGCTCGTCGACAACGCGTCGATCACGCAGGTCGAGCGCCGCGGCGCCCACTGGCGCATCGTGTCGATCAACGACACGGCGCACCTGCGCGACCTGACCCTCGGCTGACGTTACTGGAGGACCTGATCGAGCGTGATGGTCAGGCTCGACGACGGGATGGTCGCGCGCACCTGGCCCACGATGTCGCCCGGCTGCTTCGAGCGCGCCTCGTGATCCTGATCGAAGCGCGCCATCACCACGACGTCGCCCGAGAAGCCGGTGCCGCCGATCATCGCCTTCGACTCGTCGATGCGGAAGCTGAGCGGCCAGGTCGAGCCGACCACGAGCTTGTCGGTGGCGATCGGCATGCCGACGCCCTGCCCTGTCGACGGATCGGCCTGGCGGACGGCGAGGAAGATGACGGAGCCCGCCGGCACCTTGCCCGTGTGCGCGCCGCCGAGCACGACGGTGCCGGCGAGCACCTTGCTCGGATCGATCGGCTTGTTGGGATCGGGCGGCGGCAAGCCCATCGCGGCGACGTCGACGCCGCCGCCACCGCCACCGGCGAGGGGCGGCGCGCCGGGCACACCCGCGTGGGGATCGCCGCCGCCCATCGCGCCGCCGCCACCGCCGAGCGGCGGCGCGCCCGCGACGCCCGCGTGGGGATCGATGCGGCCGCCGGCGCCCGCGTGCGGGTTGGCCGGCATCGTCGGCACGACGGCCGCGCCCTCGGGCGGCGACTGCCAGTCCTGCGCCGGGGGGAGTCCTTCCTTCTTCTTGCTCTCGCAGCCACCGGCGGCGGTGACGACGGCGATGGCGGCGAGGGCAACGAGGCCTGAGCGAAGCATCCGCAGAATCTAACCCGAACCGCGGCTACAGCCAGCGGGACGTGGTGGTCACGGTCGCGAGGCTCTGCCCGGCGGGCAGCGCCTCACCCATCCACGCCTGGTAGCGCGCCGATTGGGCGGGCGACGGCTCGGCCACCGCGACCACCTCGTACCGGGTGGGCGGCGCGGTGCCGACGGTCGCGGGCACGAAGGTGAGACGGTGCCGGCGGAAGACCGCGACCTCGATCGCCTCCTCGGGCCGGCGGGCGGCGATGGCGGCGCGCGCCTCGCCCTCGCTCGCCACCCGGGCGCGATCGATGGCGCACAGCTCGTCGCCGGGTGACAGGCCGGCGAGCGCCGCCGGCGAGCCGTCGAGGACGCCGGTGACACGCAGCCCGCTGGTCGTGAGGCCGAGCCAGACGGCGGCGGCGCCATCGGCGAGCTGGGTCGGATCGTGCGCGGCGCGCAGCTCGAGGCCGTGGGCGAGGAGCTCGGCGGCGAGCGGAGGATCCTCGGTGCCGCGGACGCAGCGGGTGAAGAAGTCGCCGAGATCGAGGCCGCTGGCCTCGGCGAAGAGGGCCTCGACGTCCTCGGGGTACGGCGTGCCGACCTTGCCGTGACGCAGCCAGAGCGCGCGCAGGACGTCGTCGAGCGAGCGCGCGCCCTCGGTGCGCCGGCGGATCTCGAGATCGAGCGCCAGCGCGCAGAGGCCGCCCTTCAGGTAGTAGCTGACCGAGGTGTTGAGGTTCGACTCGTCGGGCTTGTAGAGCTTGATCCACGCGTCGAACGAGCTGTCCTCGAGGCTGTGCCGGGTGCGGCCGGGGATGGCCAGGAGACGCGACCAGTCGTCGAGCACCTTCTCGGCGAAGCTCTTGGCGGTGATCACGCCTGCGCTCCGCAGGGCCCAGCGATCGAAGTGGCTGGTGAGGCCCTCCATCACCCAGAGGCAGCGCGTGTAGGCCTCGCGGCTGTAGTCGAAGTCGAGGAGCGCGGCCGGCGCGATGCGCTTGCCGTTCCAGGCGTGGAACAGCTCGTGGGAGAGGAGCTCGACCAGGCCCTCGTACGTCTTGCGGGTGGTGAGGCACTGCGGCTGGTGCAGGTTGATCGACGACGCGCGGTGCTCGAGGCCGCCGTAGGCCTCGTGCGAGAGCATGAGCACGAAGGTGTAGCGACGGAACGGGAGCTCGACCGGCTGGTCGGGCGTGCCGCCGCTCGCGCGCGTCGCGTGGTCGAGCGCGATCTTGCCGAGATCGGCGACGAGCTGCTCGACGGTGAAGACGCCGCCACGGACGCGCTCGCCCCAGATGGCGAGCTCGAACGGGACGCCGGCGACCTCGAAGGTGTGCTCCTCGACCTCGCCGACGTGGAGCGGCGAGTCGAGCAGCGCGTCGACGTCGGGCGCGGTGAGCTGCCACGCGCCGTCGGACCCGGGCGGGGTCCCGAACGCGCCGCCGTCGAGGCCGGTGGCGAGGCGCCATCCCCCCCTCCCCTCCGGTGAGCGGACCGAGACGGCGACGGGGCGTCGGCGCAGCTCGTCGACGTAGAGGTAGGTCGCGGGGCCGTGGAGGAAGGCGTGGGTCGCGTCGATGTGGTTGGTGCGGACCGTGAGCTCGTGGGCGTAGAGCGAGTAGCGGACGGTGAGCTCGCGCGCGCCGGCGGGATCGAGCTGCCAGGTCGACTTGTCGACCTTGCGCGCGACGATGGGCGCGTCGGCGTCGCCGGTGACGCGCAGGTCGCGGACGAAGCGAGCGTAGTCCCGGATGAGGTAGCTGCCCGGGCACCAGGCGGGCATGGTGAGGCGCACGGGCGTGGGCAGCCCCGCGGTCGCGAAGCGGAGCGTGACGTGGGCGAGGTGCTCGTCGGGCGAGAGCTCGATGGCGTAGCGCAGGGCGGCTTCCGTCATCGCGCCAAGGTACCTCCGACGGTCGAGCGGCGCTATGCTCCCCGGGATGAATGCCCTGGCGTGGACGCGTCGCTACGGCCGTGCGCTCGTCGCGTGTGCGGCGGCGGCGTCGGTCGTGGGCGCGGTGGCGGCGGAGGCCGCGCCGCGCAAGAAGGGACGCGGTGCGCGGGGCAAGGTCGTGCGGGTGGAGCGCAAGCTGCCGCAGCTCGCGAGCAACGCGCACGTCTGCTCGCTCTATGACATCGACATCGGCTACTGCCGGCAGGAGATCGACGTGGGCGACGTCGGGCTCGTGCTCGACGATCAGGGCAACTACGGGCGCGCGGCGATCCGTTCGGTGTCGCGCGTCGTCGACGCGTGTGGCCTGCCGGTGACGTGGAACATCGAGATCGACACGTCGCAGCTCACGAGCCGCGACTACGCCTACAACGCCGTCGTCGTGTTCGGCCACCGGCTCGGCGACGAGGCGCGCTCGCTGCCGCCGCGCGGGGCGGCGCCGGCGGATCGACCCGGCGAGCAGATCACCAACGTGATCGACGATGACGGTGACAAGCGCGGTGACGTGATGGTGACCACGTACGGTTGCGACGAGCCCGGGCTAGGGACGCCGTCGCGGCGGCCGAGCATGACCTGCTACGACACGTGGATCGAGCACCGCGACGAGTGGCGGCACGCGCGGACCGACACGGTGCCGGCGTGCTACTGAGCGTGACATCGTGAGCCACCGAGATGCACAGCGTGCCGTGCGGGCGTTCGTCGAGAGCGAGCGCGGCACGATCCGCAAGGAGGCGGCGACGCGCATCGCGCTGTGTTATCCGAGCCCGTACCGGGCGGCGACGGCGTCGCTCGGGTTCCAGCAGATCTACCGGCTGCTCAACCAGGTGCCGGGGCTGGCGGCGGACCGCGCGGTCCTGCCCGACGACGCGGCGGCGGCGCGGGCGGCGGGCTGGCCGCTCCTGACGCTCGAGCGCGAGCGCGCGGTCGGCGAGTACCCGCTGCTCGCGTTCTCGGTGGCGTACGAGCTCGAGCTCGCCGGCCTCGTCGATTGCCTGCGGATGGCGGGCGTGCCGGTGCTGGCCGAGGAGCGCGACGATCGGCATCCGCTGGTGATCGCCGGTGGGCCGCTCACGTTCTCGAACCCGGTGCCGCTGGCGCCGTTCGTCGACGTCGTCGTGCTCGGCGAGGGCGACGAGCTGGCCGCGGAGGTGGTGGCGCTCGCCGGCGAGGTCGGCTGGCGGCGAGACGCGCTCGTCGCGGCGCTGCGCGGGCGCGCGGGGATCTACCTGCCGAGCGTGCACGGCGACGCGGTGCCGAAGGTGGCGCAGGCCGACGACGCGCTCCTGCCGGCGCGGTCGATCGTCATGTCGCCGCAGTCGGAGCTGTCCGACATGTTCCTCACCGAGGCGGCGCGCGGCTGCTCGCGCGGGTGCACGTACTGCGTGATGCGGCGGTCGACCAACGGCGGGATGCGCGTGGTGTCGGCCGCCGACGTGCTCGCCGGGATCCCGGCGGAGGCGCGGCGCGTGGGGCTGGTCGGCGCGGCGGTGACGGACCACCCGGAGATCCGGGCGATCGTGCGCGGCGTGGTCGACGGCGAGCGCGAGGTCGGCATCTCGAGCCTGCGCGCCGACAAGCTCGACGACGAGCTGGTGGGGCTGCTCGCGCGCGGAGGCTATCGCACGTTGACGGTGGCGGCCGACGGCGCGAGCGAGCGGATGCGGCGGGTCGTCGAGCGATCGACCAAGGAGGCGCACCTGCTCGAGACCGCGGCGCTGGCGGCGCGCCACGGCATGAAGACGACGAAGATCTACATGATGGTGGGCGTGCCGGGCGAGACCGACGACGACATCGACGAGCTCGTGCGCTTCACCGGCGAGCTGGTCAAGCTGCACCCGAAGATCGCGTACGGCTGCGCGCCCTTCGTCGCCAAGCGACACACGCCGCTCGACGGCACCGACTTCGCCGGCATCGCCGTGGTCGAGCGCCGCCTCGACCGCCTGCGCAAGGGCCTCGCCGCCTACCGCGGCAAGGCCGAGCTCCGCCCCACCTCGGCCCGCTGGGCCTGGGTCGAGTACATGCTGGCCCAGGGCGACCAGCGCGCCGGCCTCGCCCTCCTCGACGCCCACACCGCCGGCGGCACCTTCGCCGCCTACAAGAAGGCCTTCGCCTCCCGCAACGCCACTCCCACCGGCCCCCGCGCCCGCGTCCCCTCCTCCGCCGAGCTCATCGCCCTCCGGAAGAGGGACAGGTTCCTGGGTCAGAACGACGCGTAACCGCAGGAGAATTCGGCCCGACCGCGACTGGCGCGCGCGGAGGGCCCTGCTCGCGCGACGGTCGAGAGCCGCCAGTCGCGGTCGCGACGAAAAGGAGAGCGAGAGCGAGGGGTTAGATCCCCGGAGCCTGTCCCCCCTCAGAAGGAGGCGACGAGGGTGAGGCCGGAGTAGGCGCGGTAGCCGCGCACCATGACGTAGTAGTCGCCGGCGGAGGTGCTGGTGATGGTGCAGGTCTCGGTGGAGCCGTTGAGATAGGGGCGGCAGTTGTAGCTGGAGGTCGTCGGGCGGCTGCCGAGGCGGGTGTAGAGGTCGGCGTCGCCGTTTGAGCCCTGGATGCTGACGGTGAGGGTGGTGCCCGCGGGGGTCTGGACGCGCCAGTACTGGGCCGAGCCCTGCGCGCCGCTGATGTTGGTCACGGCCGCGCCGTTGGAGAGGTAGGGGTCGCCGCCGCCGCCACCACCGCCGCCGCCGCCGCTCGCCGCGTACGTGCCGGTGAGGGTCACGCCCGAGTACGCCGCGTAGGCGTGGAGCATGACCCAGTAGGTGCCCGCCTGCGGCGGCGAGAACGTGCACGTCTCGTTGTTGCCGTTCTTGTACGGACGACACGCGTAGGTCGACGTCGTCGGCTTGTCGCCGAAGCGGACGTAGAGGTCCGCGTCGCCCGAGCCGCCGTTGATCGTGATCGTGAGCGAGCTCTGGTTCGCCGGCACGTCGATCTTCCAGAACTTCTGGCCGCCGGAGACGTCGCCGATGCCGGCCACCGGCGTGCCGCTGACGAGCACGCCGTCGGTGCCGCCACCGCCACCGCCACCGCCACCGCCGCCGCCGCCGCCGCCGCCGCCGCCGCCGCACGTCGACGGCGCGGTGCCGACCGCGACCGCCGCCCACGCGCAGCCGACCGCGTCGCGCGTCGCCTGGTCGTAGCCCAGCGCCGTCGCCGCCTGCTCCATCGCCGTGCGCACCGACGCGAACTTCGACGTCGACGTCAGGTAGTCGGTCTGCGCCTTGTAGAGGATGCGGATCGCCTTGTCCATGCCGATCGCCGGGACCGGCACCGTCGTCTTCCCCCGCGGGTGCATGCCGCCGCGCGTGAGCAGGCAGAAGGCGAGGTTGCCCACGCCCGAGCTGTAGTGCACGTCGACCGAGCCGACGCCCGACGTCCAGACGTCGCGCGATGCGCCATCGGCCACCGGGTCACACATGAAGCGGAGCGCCGGCGAGATGACGTCCTCGCCGACGAGCCACGTGTCGTTGTTGATCGTGAGCGTGCCGTTGCGGCCGCCGTTGACCCACGCCTCGACGAACGCGGCGAAGATGTCCGACATCGCCTCGTTCATGCCGCCCGACTCGCCGCTGTACACGAGGTTCGACTCGTTCTGCGTCACGCCGTGCGTGAGCTCGTGCGCGGTGACATCGAGCGAGCGCGCCAGCGGCCCGCAGCCCTGCGACGCCGAGCCGTCGCCGTACACCATCTGCGAGCCGTTCCAGTACGCGTTGCAGTAGTTGTTCGAGTAGTGGACGGTGCTCGACAGCGCGCCGCCCGCGTTGTTGTACGAGTCGCGGTTGAAGAAGTTCTTGTACGCGTCGTACGAGTCACCGGTGTTGTCGTACGCGGCGTTGACGTCGACGTCGTTGGTCGCCGTCTGCCCCTCGCTGCGGCGCAGCGTGCCCGGGATGCTCGTCCCGTTGTTGGCGCTGTAGACGCGGCGATTGCGCGCGTGGTGGATCTGCGGGTAGACGGCGACGATCGCGCCGGTGTCGACGTCGACGTAGACGTGGTCGCGCACCGGATCCTGACCGCGCGTGCCCTCGACCTCCAGCTCGTACGCCTGGTAGCGCGCGCCGTCCTCGGTCTGCAGGTACACCGTGCGCGTCGCCGACTGCGTCATGAACATCCACCGCGCGTCGGCCGCGACGTTGGCCGCCGCCGCGCTCGCCGCGATCGGCTGACGCCCGAGCGTGTCGGGCACGTCGCCGCGCGCGGTGCCGTTGATGCCGGCGATCGCGCCCTTCTCGTCGAGGTGTACGACCAGGTCACCGCCGACGACCTCGAGGCCCTTGTGGACCTGGCGATAGCGGAAGTGGCGCCCGCCACCCTCGTCGGTGCGCGCCTTCTGGAATACGAGGTCCTCGGGCTCGAGACGGAACGGCGCCACGACCGGCCCCAGCGACGGACGCAGCGCGAGCTCGGCGGCGACCGGATCCGCGGGTAGCCCGCCCACCTGGGCGAGCTCGCCGACGATGAACATCGGCACGCCGTCGCTCGTGAACTGGACGACCTTCGCCTCGGGAAGCGCCGCCAGCGCCTCGGCGATGTCGTCGGGCACGCTCGACGGCGTGCCGGTCGTGGTGTCCTCCACGACGGTGGTACAGGCCAGGAGCGAACCCGCGAGCGTGGCCAAGGTCGCGAGGGAGGCGTTGCGGACCGTCGTGTTCATCGCCGGTCTGCATCAGCACGCGAAGTGCCAACGCCGCACGACCGCTCGACGCATGTGCGCTGACAGATGTCAGCGCACACGGTTCAGCGCCGGCTTCACTGAAGCGTCGAGTCCGCACGCGAACCGAGGTTATCGAGCGCACGATCCACCATGCGTGCACCGTTCGCGAGCCAACCCACGTTTCGAGTCGGTCGATGTGGGTGGACCGATCCGGATCCGATCTCCCGCCAGTCAGGTGCTGTCAAGGGACCGCTCGCCGCCGCGCTCGCGCGCGCTCATGCGCAGTCGTGACTTGCGCCAGCCCGTCACGTTGTCCGCCGAAACCACGGGGAGAGCTGCCTCGGCGGCGACGTGCGCGAGGACGCGTTCACATCCCACATCGGCGCACGCCCGCCTCCCATCGACGGTGGGTGTAAGGCGACCACGATGCTCACCCGGGGCGACGGTACTAACATCGGCACATGGACCTGGCGCGAATGCTCGATCGGTGCCTCCGCGATCAGTGGAAGGTCGACGACCTCGACTGGTCGCAGCCGCCGGCGCCGATGTCGCGCGACAAGGAGGAGGCGGTGGTCCAGTACTTCACCGACATGGCGGGCATCGAGCGCCTCGCCGGCGCGCTCTTCGCCGCGCAGGCGCGCAAGGCCACCGCCCCGACGCTCCGCGCCATCTTCGACACCTTCGTGATCGACGAGGAGCGCCACGCGGTCGCCGCCGAGCGCCTCGCCCGCTACTACGACGTCCACCACTGGCGCACGTACCAGATGTCGCCGTCGCTCGTCGCCTTCCGTCCCCACTTCCTCCGGGTCATCGAACTCGCCCCACCGGAGATCGCCAACGCGTACATCACCGCGGGCGAGCTGCTCCTCGACGTCGCGCTCCTCCGCTCGCTCGACGACTACGTGAACGATCAGATGAGCCACCAGGCGATGCACCTCATCAACCGCGACGAGTCACGACACATCGCGATCGACTTCCACATGACCGAGGTCTACGCCTCCGACGAGTTCCTCGCCGAGGCCCGGCGCCGCCCTGCCCCACCGGTGCGGCGACGGCTCGACGGCGCCGCCGCGCTGGTCCAGATGCTCTGGCACGCGCAGCCCTTCCTCAAGGCCGTCTTCCTCGAGCCGATCGATCGCACGGATCCGAGCGGCAAGCGTCTGCGCGAGGCCGTGAAGCGCATCCAGCTGGTCGCGCGCAAGCCGACCGTCGCGCGCCTGCCCTTCACGCGCTTCATGATCGCGATGCAGGAGCTGTTCAACCATCGCGTCGCCGGGCCGCTCCTCGGCCGCGCCATCCTGCGCGTGATGGGCGGCGAGCCGCGGCTGGCCGAGCGGCTCTTCACCGAGGACGAGCTGGCCCGCGCCCGGGCCATGTCGTTCGAGGAGCTGGCCGACGACGCGGTCGGCGCCAAGTACCAGTGACCGCGGCGAGCCCGCGGCGCCGTCACCCTTGATATCCTCGCCGCATGCCGGTCACGCGCCTCGTCGCGCGCCCCGACGACAGCCAGCTCGCCTACAGCCACGCCGGACGCCTCGGCCTGCTCGACGCCGCGATGCACGAGCTCGCCGCCATCGACCTCGCGCGCGACCCGCGATGGCTCGGCTTCGTCGGCGGCCAGCTCGCCGCGCTCGACGGCGACGAGCTCGTCGCGTACGACCTGCCGGGCCTCGGCGAGGCCACGCGCTGCGCCCTCCCCGCGGGCTCGAACGTGCGCGCGATCGTCGGCGAGCGCGTCGTGCTCGACGCCGGCGGCCTCGAGGCGACCGTCGCGCGCTTCCTGGGCAAGAAGATCGACCGGTCGTCCTTCACGATGAAGCTGCCCGCGCAGCACGTGCTCGCCCAGGAGGAGCACCGGGTGCTCGTCGTCAACCCGCAGGCGACCGAGCTGCTCGACACCGTGTCCAAGCGCGTGTCGTCGCGCGTCCAGCTGCCGCTGCCACCCGCCCCGCGCGAGGTCGGCGCGACCCACCAGCTCCGCTACGTGTGGACGTTCCGACCCGGGCGGCACGAGCTCTTCATCGTGCGCCTGAGCGACGGCCGTCCGTTCCAGCAGCTGATGGACGCGCCGATCACGGCCGTCCTCGCCAGCGTGAACGGACCGTGGGTGGTGGTGTGCACCGAGGCGGGACCGCGCCGCCTGCACGTGCAGACGCTCGCGGTGCACGCGCTCGACGCCGACGTGGCGCAGGCGGCCTGCGTGACGGGTGGCGCCGAGCCGAGCCTCTACTGGATCGACCGGATGATGCGGGTGCAGCGAACGCACCTGGGTGGCCAGGCGGTCGTCGGCGACGGACGGGTCGGCGGCGGTGGGCTACGCATGGAGATCGAGCCGGTCGGCACCGTCGGCGGACCGAAGCACGCGCCCACCGCCACGCCCGCCGCCACGCCCGCCACCGCGACCGCGCCCGCGCTCGCCCCGGCCGCCGCTCCGGTGCCGGCGGTCTCCGTGTCGACGCCGTGGCGCCTGCTCCTCGCCGAGTGGGCGAAGCAGGTGATGCAGGGCAAGGACGTCACGCCACCGGCGGTCGATCGCACGATGGCCGACGTCGTCCGGCGTGCGGCGCTGAGCGTCGAGGGCGGGCGCCTCCTGATGCTCCTCTACGGCGCGTGGGTCGCCGGGGAGCCGCGCGTCGCGCTCGCGGTCGCGGCGCGCACGATCGCCTGGGAGGAGGTCGCGGGCGACGCGACCGTGCCGCGCAGCCGGCTGACCGACGTGGTCGACGGCCGCGTGCGCGTCAAGCCCGTCGTCGCCCGCTACCTCGACGGCGCCCACCCGGAGCGCGTCGTCGTCTACGGCCGGACGCCGCGGCCCGACGTCGCGCCGGGCCGCCAGCTGGCGCGCGTCTCCGCCGACCTGCCGGTGATGGCGAGCGCCAGGGGCCTGGCCGAGCGCATGGGCGCGGCCGCGATCATCGACGAGGTGCGCGCGGCGAGCGCGAGCGAGCTCGCCGACGCGGTCGACGAGGCCTGGCTGCGCGGCCTGCCGATCGTCGCCGTCCCCGGGCTCGAGCTCGACGCCCGGCGCCTGGCGGCGGTGCCGCTACGCGCCGATCACGCGCTCGTCATCGTGTGGCCCGACGACGCGGCGCCGGTCGCGCTCGAGGAGCTGCCGACCATCGAGGCCTGACCCGGCCCCTGAGGCGCGACCCCGACCAGGCCGAGGCGCGCCAGCCGCGCGTGCGGCGCGCGCGGATCGTCGTCGCCCCACACGCCGAGCGCGCGCGCGACCTCGATCGGCCGCGCCGAGCCGGCCGGCGAGATGCGCACACGCACGCGCAGGAGCGCCGTCTCGTCCCAGCCGAGCGTCGCCGCCAGCCGCGCCGCCGCCTCGCCGTCGATCACGCCGGCGTCCTCGACGAGCGCGCGCACGTCGATCTGCTTCTCCTCCCGCGCGACCAGCGCCTCGGGCCGCGCCAGGAACGCGGCGAGGATGCGCGCCGCCCGCGCGCCGTCGTGGCGCATGCCGTCGGGCGCCGGTTGCACCAGCAGCTCGTACGCGGTGACCAGCTTGCCCAGGCCGGGTGTCCCCGGCGCGACCACCTCGCCGCGCAGGATCGCGAGCCCCTCGGGGCACACCGCGTGCAGCCGCCGCACGACCTCGTCGGCCGGCAGCGGCGCGCCGTCCTGATGCGCGAGGTCGACGTCGATCACCTCGGAGAAGCTGGGCACGCCCAGCGAGAGCGCCGGCCCGAACGTCATGCGCGGCTTGGGCGAGAACCCACGGGTCAGGCACAGCGGCAGCTGCGCGCGGCGGAAGCTGCGCGCGAGCAGGCGCCCCACGTCGAGGTGCCCGAGGAACGCGGCCCGTCCCAGCTTGGTGTAGTGCAACCGGTACGTCGCGAACGGCGCATCGGAGCCGACGTGACCCGCGAGCCGTACGCGCTCCGCGCGCCGCGCCTGGCGCCCGGTCGGCTCGATCGTCGCCGCCGTCTCCCGCACCCGCCGCTCCGCCGCGCCGAGCGTGCGCAACGCGACCAGGCGATCGTCGCGCATCTTGGTCAGGTCACACGCGACGCCGCAGTCGTAGCAGACCAGGCGCCGCCGGTCGGGCTCCGCGTCGGCGAGGTTGGTGTGGTGCACGAGCATCCCGGCGACCTTGCCGCACGGCGGCGACGACCGGCTCTTGAGCGCCTTCCGGTACTCCTGGAGCAGGAAGCCGTCCTCGAGCCCGACGTCGATGTGATCCCACGGCAAGCGCGCCGTGACCGGGCGCGTGCCCAGGTACGCCGCCACGTCGACGCCGACGTCGGCGAACACCGCGTCCCAGCGCTCCTCGTCGAACGCCTCCTCCCAGCCGTCGAAGCGCGCGCCGCGCCGCCACGCCTCCTCGATCACCGGCGCCAGCCGACGGTCGCCGCGCGAGAGCACACCCTCGACCCAGGAGATGCCGCTGTCGTGATACTTGAGGCGCAGGTTGCGCTCACGCACGGCGGCGCGCAGGAGCGCCTGCTTGCGCTGGATCTCGCCGAGCGAGTCCTGCGCGCACCACTGCAGCGGCGTGTGCGGCTTGGGCACGTGCGACGAAACGCTCACCGTCACCTCGGCCTGGCCGCCCAGCGCCTTCTTGCCCACGCCCAGCATCCGCTGCCCGGTCTCGACGATGCCGCGGACGTCCTCGTCCTCCTCCGTCGGCAGGCCGATCATGAAGTAGAGCTTCACCCGGTGCCAGCCCCGCTCGAACACCTTGCGCGCGCTCTCCTCGATGTGCGCCTCGGTGATGTTCTTGTTGACCACGTCGCGCATGCGCTGCGTGCCCGCCTCGGGCGCGAACGTCAGGCCGGCGATGCGCGTCTCGGCGAGCTCGTCGAGGATCTCGTCGGGGAGCCCGTACGCGCGCAGGCTCGCGACCGACATCGACACGCCGCGCCGCTTGAGCTCGCGCGCCAGCTGGGTCACGAGCGGCGAGATGCTCGAGAAGTCGGCCGTCGACAGGCACGTGAGCCCGGTCTCCTCGTAGCCCGCCTTCTCGACGCCGCCGAGCACGCTGGCCACGATGCTCTCGGGGCTGCGCTCGCGCACCGGCCGGTAGATCATGCCGGCCTGGCAGAACCGACAGCCCTCGGTGCAGCCACGGGCGATCTCCACCGACGCGCGCTCGAACACGGCCTCGGCGTACGGCACCGGCGCGTCGGTCGGGAACGGGTACGCGTCGAGGTCGGCGACCATCGCGCGGCGCACGCGACGGGGCGCGCGCGGATCACGCGGCGCGCCGACGACGACCATGCCGGTCGCCTCGTCGATCTCGGTGTCGTAGAGCGCGGGCACGTAGAGCGGGAACGTCGCCGCCAGCTCGGCGAGGGCGTCGAGCCTCGTCCGCTCGCCGCGCGCGATCGCCCGGCGCAGCGCCGCCCAGGCCAGGACCAGCGCCGGCAGCTCCTCCTCGCCCTCGCCGATGAACGCGGCGTCGAAGAACGGCGCCATCGGCTCGCAGTGCGACGCCACCGGCCCACCGGCGAGCACGAGCGCCGCGTCGGGCGCGCGCTCGACCGCGTGCAGCGGCACACAGCCGAGCTCGAGCATCGTGAGCACGTTGGTGAACGTGAGCTCGTACTGGAGCGACACGCCGATCACGTCGAACCCGGCCAGCGGCGTCTGCGACTCGAGCGACACCAGCGGCAGCCCGCGCGCGCGCAGCTCCGCCTCCATGTCGAGCCACGGCGTGAACGCGCGCTCGCACGCGATCCGCGGGTGCTTGTTGAGCAGGCTGTAGAGGATCTTCGTCCCGAGGTGGGACATGCCGATGTCGTAGACGTCGGGGAACGCGAGGACCACGCGCGCATCGACCGTCGCCGGGTCCTTGTGCACGGACTGGTACTCGCCGCCAAGGTAGCGGGCGGGCTT
Source organism: Myxococcales bacterium UBA2376 (assembly GCA_002344285.1). Lineage (GTDB taxonomy): Bacteria > Myxococcota_A > Polyangia > Haliangiales > Haliangiaceae > UBA2376. The sequence continues at coordinate 19,888 of DDTA01000224.1, read as the reverse complement.
GGTGACGCGGTCGACGAAGTCGGCGTAGAGGTGGCGCATGGCGGACCCGCGTGAGGGAACCCCTTCCTGTAGCCCATCGCGCCGGCTGGCGCTAGGCTCGGGCGATGAAGCGGTCCGGGCTCCTGATCGTCGCCGTCGCGCTCCTGGGGTGCAAGAAGCAAGAGCCGCCGCCGGTCGTCTACGGGCCGACCGCCGCCGCCGAGGATCCGGCCAACCTGCCCGCCGCCGGCGAGGCGCCACCTCCCGTCGAGGTCGGGGGTAAGCTGGCCGCCATGTGGAACACCCCCATCAACACGCTCCAGGGCCAGCCGACCACGCTCGGCGACTTCAAGGGCAAGGCGCTCCTCGTCGTGAACGTCGCGAGCAAGTGCGGGCTCACGCCCCAGTACACCGCGCTCGAGGCGCTGCAGAAGAAGTACGCCGCGCGCGGCTTCAGCGTCGTCGGCTTCCCGTGCAACCAGTTCGCCGGCCAGGAGCCGGGCTCCGCGGAGGAGATCCAGGAGTTCTGCTCGGCGACCTACGGGGTCACGTTCCCGTTGATGGAGAAGGTCGACGTGAACGGCGCCGCTCGTCACCGGATCTACCAGGAGCTCACGGCGATCCCCGACGCCTCGGGGCACGCGGGAGACATCCGCTGGAACTTCGAGAAGTTCGTGATCAGCGCCGACGGCGAGACCGTCACCCGGTTCTCACCTAAGACGACTCCCGATGATCCATCGGTGATCGCCGCGATCGAGGCCGGTCTGCCTCGGTGAGCGCGGATCGAGGGGGCCTCGACGGCCCGCGGTCCGTACTATGCGTCGATGAGGGAGATCCTCGGATGGCAGGGCCTCGACGACGAGCCCGAGGCGGCTTCGGCCGAGCGTGTCGCACCCGGCAAGGTGTCGCTCACCGCCCAGCTCGTGTCCCGGCGGGCCCGCCCGAGCGCGGAGCCGCACCCCCTCGCGTCGCCGCTGGCCTCGCCGGTCCAGATGCTCGCGCCCGGCGCCCGCGCTGACGATCCGTTCGCCGTGCACGAGGCCGCCGCGCGCGGCGTCACCGGCAGCCCGCAGGCCCTGCCCTACCAGGAGGCGATCCAGCGCAGCTTCGGCCACCACGACGTGAGCGGCGTGCGCGCGCACGTCGGCGGCGCCGCCACCGAGGCGGCCGCGGCGATCGGCGCGAGCGCGTACGCCACCGGTGACGACGTCGCCTTCGCCGCACCGCCCGATCTTCGTCAGGCCGCCCACGAGACCGCCCACGTCGTGCAGCAGCGCGGCGGCGTCCGGCTCGACGGTGGCGTGGGCCGTTCCGGCGATGTCTACGAGCAGCACGCGGACCAGGTCGCGGACAAGGTCGTGCGCGGCGAGAGCGCCGAGGCCCTCCTCGACACCATGGCTCACCGCGGCGCGGCCGGCGGAGCGGCGGTCCAGCGCGACGACCGCGATCACGACGGCGTGGACGACGCGCTGATCGAGTCGACCGAGGCCCCGGAGGATCTCGACGTGCTCCTCGCCGCGCTGCGCTCGACCAACGTGACCGAGCTCGGCGCGACGACCGCCGCGCTCACGCCGGCCGCGCGAGGCCACACGCGGGCCAAGCTCACGTACCAGTTCCCCCTCGACCACCGGGCACGACGGGCGCGCGGCGCCCACCTGCAGCAGATCGCCGAGGAGGCCAACCGCCTGGCGCACATGTCGACGGTCGAGGTGGAGATGCGCCAGGACTGGGGGCGCTACGCGCTCTCGGGCGATCCGCTGGTCGCGACCGACGATCTCGACGGTCGCATCGCCGCGGTGCGCGCGAACGCCGAGCTCGGCTTCACGACGACACTCATCCAGGCGCTCTGGCGACGCGTGGTCCCCGACGAATCCCGCCGCAGCTCGTTGTTCACCCGCGTCTTCACCGACGCGCTGCGCGACCGCGGCTTCGCGAGCGACGGCGTGCTCACCGAGGCGGCGGTGCGGGCGATCGACGTGGCGCAGGCGATCACCGCGCCGCGGCACGTCGACCAGCACTACGAACGTGCCCAGCCGTGGGCCGGGTTCTCGAACGAGGAGTTCGCGCGCGCGCGCGACGCCGTGTGTGCGCGCCTCGGCGTGGCCGCGACGACCCTCGCGCGCGTCGTCGAGCCCGCCGAGCCCGAGCCCGCGCCTGGCCCACGCGGCCGCGGAGGCGGGCGGCGCGCCCACCGCGCGCGGCGCCCCGAGGTCACGCTCGATCCCGCGTTCGTGCACGCCGTCATGAACTGGCAGGCGTGGCACCATCGCGGGGACGCGCACGTCCACTGGGGCCGTCTCGACGCGGAGGATCTCGCGGAGCTCGGCGTCCCGCCGCCGGCAGGGGCGCCGGCCGAGGACGCCGCCGCCGCCGCCACCGCCACCGCCACCGCCACTGCCGACGCCGCGCCGCCGCCCGTCGACACGGCGGCGATCGATCCGACCGCGATCACCGACGCGCAACGCGCCTCGATGACCGAGCTCCGCCGCGGGATCGAGGAGCTGCGCGACGCGATGCGCACGGAGGCGCAGGCCGCGGCGCGCGCGGCACGAGCGGCGCGCCCGGCGCGCGGTCGAGGACGCGGACGCGCGGCCGCCGAGCCACCGCCCGCCCCGTACGTCCCACCGAGCCCGTCGGGCAGCGAGCGGCTCACCACGTACCTCCACGACACGGCGCTCCCGCGCATGAGCGCCGCCCACCTCCACGCGTGGAGCCCGTCACAGATGGTGCGTCGCGGCAGCGAGAGCGTCACGGCGTGGGCCAACCGGGTCGACGATGCGCTCGCCGAGCTGCTCGGTGAAGCGCCCGCGCACGACGCTGACGCGGCGGCCGCCCAGGAGCTCGAACGTCTCGGCGTGCTCACGGGCCGCGGCGCGCTCCATCGCGTCGGCTGGGATCCCCGCCTCCACCGTCACGAGACCGACGCCGACGGCACCGAGCACACCGTCTCGCCCGAGGAACGCTCGCCCGAGGTGCTCCACCAGCTCCAGCGGTACCGCGATCGCCTTCAGGGACTCCTCGACGGCGTGCAGCAGGGGCTGAACACCGGCGCCGCGGACGACCTGCGGCGCGCGCTCGGCGCGATCGCGGCCGCCCGGACCGGCGGTCAGCTCGCGCCGCCCGAGCTGATCCGCCACCGCTGGCGCACGGGGTGGCCGCCGACCCCGGCCACCGACGGCAGCGTCGGCGATCTCCGCAGCCGCGCGCAGCGATGGCGCTCGGCCTTGCGCACCGTCCTCGGCACGACCAGCACCGAGATCGGGCTCACCCCCGCGTACGGCGAGACCATCGTCAACCACAACCCGGACGCCGTCTTCGTCGATCTCAACCGCGCGGGCGTCGAGCTCACGAACAACCACGGCAACCTCCTGCCGCAGTCGGACATGCACCTCGACCCCGAGTTCGCGCTGCGCATGACCAGCTTCCTGCAATGGCTCGCCGGCATGGGCGTCACCCGGATGTGGACGTCGGGTTTCCTCCGCAACGCGATGAGCCCGCAGGACACGCACCCGATGGGCCTCGCGTGTGACATCACCGGCTTCAAGATCGGCGAGCACGTCCTCCACCTGCGCAGCGGCGTCACGTCACGCGACGGATACGAGGCGGCGCAGCCGAGCCCGCCCGCCGGCGGCTCGGCGTGGTTCGATCATCACAACCGGATCGGCGATCGCACCTACGCGCAGATCATGATGGGCATCGCGTGGCAGATGACCGCGCACTTCGATCGCATCGTCGGCCCGGGCCACAACCCCGAGCACATGAACCACTTCCACGTCGAGAAGTCGCCGGGCGGCGCCGCCGGCAACCGACCCCATCTCATGGCGATGTCGTCGGCGAGCACGCACCTCGCGGGGACGGCGCGCGACGCGGTGGACGCCCGCGACGAGCACTGGGACGACGGCGTCGTGCCCCTGCCCCTCCTCGACGAGCGCGGCCCGCTCGCCGCCGGTGGCGCCGGCGGCGGCGCCGACGCCGCGGTTGACGACGACGGCGGCGGCGTGGACTGACGCGCGTCAGGCGAGGATCGCGAACACCTGCTGGTTGAGCGCGACGAGCACGTCGTCCTGCCAGAGCTCGCGGATCTCGACCGAGAAGCCCTCGGCGGCGCCGTCGAGGTGCGCGCGATAGGCGAAGGGCGCGCGCGCGTCGAGGGTCGCCGGATCGACGAGCAGCTCGGCGGTGAACGTGAGCGTCGCCATCGGGCGCGGCGTGCGCTCGCACGCGAGCGCGGCCGGCCACCACGCGTCGAGCAGCCCGATGAGGGCGGGCCCATCGAGCCGAGGGGTCTCGGCGCGCTCGCGTACCCAGCCCGCGGCGCCCGCGATCTCGGCGCCGCTGTACGGGTACGGCGGCACCGGGAGGTACTCGTAGTGCGAGGTGAAGCGCGGCGCGGCGGCGCCGACGCTGGGCGGTGGCAGCGGCGTGAGCTCACCGGGCGGCGGCAGCTGCGGCGGGGTGGCGCTCGTGCGCGTCGCTCCGGCGGGTCGCGGCGACGCCAGGAGCGCGCTCGCCCGCGCGACCGTGGCGCCCGCCTGGAGGGCCCGAGCCTCGAGGAACGTCGTGCCTCCGCCGCGCCGGAGCACCTCGACCGCGACCTCGAGCTCGCCGGGCACGACCGGCGCGGGGATCTCACCCGAGAGCGAGCGCGTCCGTCGCGCGCGATCGGGCTCGCACGCCTCCATCGCGCGCAGCAGCGTGCCGAGCACGATGCCGCCGAACGCGCCGCGGCCCTGCTGCCAGCCGTCGGAGAGGTTCCAGCGGAAGCGCCGCCCGTCGATCGGATCGAGCGCGCTGCCGGTGTGGAACGTGTCATCCATGGTGCCAGGGTACCCGCCCCGCGCGCCGGCGGTGCGGCAGCGACGGCGCAAGTAAGGTGGTCGCCCCACCGGCGCGCTACAGTCGGCGCGATGGCATCCACGGCCACCACCGTCGCCAGCGCCGCGGGCACGGCGATCGCGCGCACCGTCCTCGGCGTCCTGCTCGGCGCCGCGGTCGGCGTCGTGGTCTTCGCCGTCGAGAAGTCGGCGGGGTGGCTCGAAGGCGAGACCCGCGCGTCCGCCGCGCTCGTGTGGGCGCTCCTGCCGCTCTACCTGGCGGCGGGCGCCGCTGCGGTCGGCTACGCCGGGTTCTGGTCGGGCGTCCGTCGCGCCGCGCACGAGGCGCTCGTCGAGAGCGGCGCCCTGCGTCGCATGGTCGAGCGCGTCCTCGCGCGCGCGCGCAAGGCCGCCGAGGCGCGCGCCGCCGGCGGCGCCGACGACGCCGATGTCGACGCCGGCGAGCCCGCGCCGCGAGGATGGATCGGCGCGCGCCTCGCCACGCTCGGTCGGTCGCTGTCGGACACGATCGTCTCGCGCCTCGCGGCCGCCGGCGCTCCGCAGGCCGACACCGGTGAGCAGGTCGACCGCATCGCCGGCGAGCTCATCGACGAGCTCGGCGTCCTCCCGAGCGTGGTCGCGCTCGTCTTGCTGACCGCGACATTCGCCGTCGCCCCCCTCCTCCTGTCATGAGACCAGCTAGCGATCCGACGGCTCCGTCGGCTCGAGCGTCACCACCGTCGCGCCCCAGTGGCCGCGATCGTCGGCCAGGCGAAAGGACGCCACGTGCGGGCTCCGCTCGAGCAGCGCGTGCACGCGGCGGCGCAGCGTGCCGGTGCCCTTGCCGTGGATGATGCGCACCTCGCCGAAGCCTTTCGCCCGCGCGTCCGCCACGAAGTCCGGCACCAGCTCGCCGACCTCCGAGGGCCGGAAGTGGTGGAGATCGAGCGTGTCGCCGAGCTCGACGACCACGACGTCCTCGGGTGAGCCCTCCTCGTCGTCGCCGTCCGCGCCGTCGTCGCCGGGGGCGGGGAGCGTCATCGCCTCACCGTAGCGCACGGCCGCCTGCCATGCGACGCTGAGCCCATGCGCGAGTCTCTCGTCCTCACCGTCATCGGCCCCGATCGCACCGGGCTCGTCGAGGCCCTCGCCGAGCGCATCTCCGCGGCCGGCGGCAACTGGGAGGCCAGCCGGATGGCGCACCTCGCGGGGCAGTTCGCGGGCATCCTCTTGGTCACCGTGGATCGCGCGCGCACCGACGAGCTCGTCGGCGGTCTGCGCGGGCTGGGCGGCGTCCTCCAGGTGACGGCCCACCCTGCCGGCGAGGCGCCGGGCGCGATCGAGGCACAGCAGGTCCACCTCGAGCTCACCGGCGACGACCGGGTCGGCATCGTGCGCGACGTCGCCCGCATCCTCGCCGAGCGCGCGGTCAACGTCGAGGACTTCGAGTCGACGGTGTCGTCGGCGCCGATGTCGGGCGAGCCGCTCTTCTCGGCGCGCGCCGTCCTCCGCGTCCCGGCGGCCCTTTCGCTCGCCGACCTCCGCGCGAGCCTCGAGACCCTGGGCAGCGAGCTCATGGTCGACCTCACGACCGATGCGTGATCACGAGTCGGTGTAGATGAACAGGTCGTCGCCGCTGGTGACGACGACCACGACGATCACCTCGCCGCGGGTCGCGGCGTCGAGCGCCGACCAGGCCTGCATCGCCACCTGCGCGTGCTGCAGGTTGTACGCGAGCACGACCAGCATGTCGGTGGTCCACGCGTCGGCGGCGCTCACCAGCGTCGACGCGACCTGGATGTCGTCGAGCTTGCCGTCGAGGAGCGTGGTCGCGGCTGCGGGCGTGTAGTCGTTCCCGAACGGGAACATGACGGCGCGCGTGACCGAGACGCCGACCTTGCGACCATCGATCGACACCAGCAGATCCGCCTTCTTGCCCTGGGTGTCGTAGATGATCTCGGTCTCGGTCTTGAGCAGGGTCGCGAGCTCGCAGCGCGCCAGCCACTCGAAGGCGAACACCTCCGAGTAGAGCGAGCTGCCGCCGGCGTTCCCGTCGAGGATGATCTCGAGCCCACCCGTCGTCAGCCGATCGCGCTCCGCCGGGTCGTCGTAGCGGTCCGCGCCGAAGTCGAGCTCGCCGTCGAACCAGCGGGGCATCATCCCGTCGAGCTCGGCCGGCGAGAGCACGCCGCACATGCCGGTGATGCCGCCGAAACCCGCCAGGGGCACGCCCGAGGCGTCGGCCCCGGCATCGACCCCAGCGTCCGCGGCGGCGTCCGGCGCCCCGGACGCGTCGAGCGAGGGGACCGCGTCGACCTCCACCGAGGAACCGTCATCGCCACACGCGGCGACGACCGCGAGGGCGACGAACAGCCCGCGGGGGATGCGACGCATCCCCCGACTCTACTACGCGCGGCGGCGGCGGCGCGGACGGAGCACGAGCGCGAGTCCGAGGAGGCCGAGCGCGATGTCGCTGGTGCGCGCGCCGCCGGTCGAGCAGCACCCGCCCGGCTCCTCGTCGTCGCCGGGGCCGTCCGGGCCCGGTCCGCAGGAGCCGTCCTCGGCGACCTGGGTCGGGAACGGCGTGTTGGTGATGCCGGTGACCACGATGTCGTCGATCTCCCAGCCGGGCGCGCCCACGCCCGCGTCGGTGGCGATGCGGAAGCGCAGCTTGAAGGTCTGGCCGGCGAGCGCGGCGCCGAAGTCGAGGGTCACGCGATCGGTGCCCGGGAACGACGGGTTGGTGCCGCCGTACGCCATCGCGCCGCCGAGCGGGTTCCCGGACTCGCTGGTGAGCGTCCCGTTGTAGCCCGGCTGCGCGAAGGTCGAGACGTCCTGCCAGGTCGCGCCGTCGTCGGTCGAGACCTCGATGACGCCGCCGTCCCAGTAGGTGTCCTGCGAGAGCTCGAAGTCGTGCTTGTGGTCGAAGCTCACGACGACGCTGCCGTCCCCGGCGACCATCGCCGGCGACTCCAGGCTCGTGTCGCTCGTCGTGCCGGCGGCGGCCCCCTTCCAGTGGCGGTCGAGCCCGTCCTGCACCGCGTGCGACCACAGGCTGGCGGCGTCGTCGCCCTTCGCCGTCCACACCGACGGCACCGCGTCCATCGCGTCGGAGGCCGAGGCGTCCGCCGTCACGTCGGTCTGGATCCGCAGCGGGACGACGAACGTGCTCGTCGGGCGGCAGCCCGGCGCCGTGACGTTCACGGTCAGGTTCGCGGCCAGCGGACCCGGCCCGACGTCGCCGGTGACGGCGACCTCGAACGTCGCCATCGCCGCGCCGTAGGGCGCGATCGTGTCGATCGACACCGGCGCCGACGGCACCGTCAGGCCCGCCGTCGTCGATGACACCGCGACCTGGACGCCGCCCGTGAGGGCGAGCGCCCCCGCGTTCACGATCGGCACCGTGATGATCGCGGTGTCGCCGGCGTCGAGCGAACCGTCGGCGTCGCAGTCGCTGGTGAGCTCGACGGTCGCGTTGCCCGGCAGGGCCCGGCCGCTGACCTCGAAGGCCTCCGCGGTGCCGACGAAGTCATCGGACTCGCGCGCCGGCGCGGTCGCGCAGGTGCCGAGGCCGCGGCGCCCGAAGGCGGCCGCCATGACGTCGTGGTCGGCGGGGCTGGCCGCGTACGCGGCGGCGAGGATCGCGTCGCGGATCTCGGTGAAGGTGCCATCGGGCGGCGACATCAGGAGGCCGGCCACGACGTAGCGGGCCATCTTCTCGCGCGTGGCCACGAACTCGGCGCCCGGCATCTTCTGCAGCGCGATGTAGACCTCCCACATCGCCATCGCCCACACCTCGCCGGCGTTGTGCACCTCGGAGTTGGGGCCGCCGCCCGACGTCGGATGCGACGACGGCAGCGGCACGCCGTCGGCGACCATCCCGAACGTGAACGCGTTCTTGGTCGTGTCGACCGAGTACGGCGCGCGGCGGATGCCGAAGTACGGATCGCCGGCGAACGCGTACGCCGAGAGCGACCAGGTCCCGTCGAGGTCGTCGCCGGGCCGGGCCATCATGTGCATGGCGATGAAGTCACCCCAGCCCTCGCTCATCGCGCCGCACTGCGCGGTGCCGCACGCGCTCAGGCGGTGGTGCAGGTAGTGGCCGAACTCGTGGGCGACCAGCCCACCGTCGAGCGAGCCGTCGGTCTCGACGCCCTGCACGCGGTGGAGCGTCGTCGTGACCGCACCGCCGCCGAGCGACGCGCGGAGCGTGGCGCCGTCCGCCATCGTCAAGCCCATCGTCGGGATCGTGATCGGGGTGGTGATCATCGAGTCGTTGGAGAGCGGCGGCGGGGTCGAGCCGGTGTTGTTGGCGATGATCACGCCGATGGCGCCGGCCTCCTGCGCGCGCAGGGTCTTGCTCTTGAACGTGCAGTTGCCGCGATCGACGAGCGCGATCCGCCCGCTGACGTCGTTGGTGATCGCCTCGCAGGCGTCGGTCATCGACGCACCCGTGCCGTCGACGGCCGCGACCACGGCCCCGGTGACGTCGTACGACCCGGGCCCGTAGCTCGCGCCGCTGACCGGCGGCGGCGAGGCGAACGTCGAGATCGTGATCTCCTGGTCCGACGCGCCCGACCACAGGTAGACCTGCATGACGGGATCCATGCCGTCCGCGGGCGTCGACATGTTGGCGTTGTTGCGGCGGCCCTGGTTGGCGGCGTCCTGCGCCTCGGCGCGCATCGCGTCGCCCTCGACGCCGCCGCGCCCGTAGTTGTCGTTCTGCCCGTTGCCGGCGGCCTCGGTGAAGCCGGCGTCGTACCACTCGTCGTGCAGCCAGTTGATCGAGTAGAAGAGCTGCGTGATCGCCGCCATCTGCTGGTCCTGGCTGACCAGCGGGCTCGCCGCCGTGTCGTAGACGCGGTCGAACACGCCGGCGGCCGTCGTCGAGGCGCGGAAGTCGTTGCCGCCGAAGCCGTTGGGCGAGTTGATGTCGGTGTACGCGTCGACGTTGTTGCCGTTCGACGTGGTCGCGCCCGCGGGCAGCCACGGATCGCTGCCGCCGGCGGGGTTGGTGTTGAGGCCGTCGACCGAAACCAGGCTCGGCGCCGCGTAGGCGGGGCGCGCGGCGCCCGGCGCGCCGGTCGGGTGCGGCGACGCGTCCACGGTCGGTCCGTCGAGCGGGCGCATGTCACCCGTCGTGTCGGCCCAGACGCGGTAGTCGAACGACGCGTCGACCGTGAGGTTCTTCTGCTCGAGCACGCGGCCGTCGCGCGCGGCGACGATCACGCGGTGGAGCGTCGTGTCGGTCGAATCGACCGGTGACATGTACGCCTCGACGATCCACGCCGGCACGAGCGCGTCGTCGCTCCGAAACCAGGTGCGGCGCGCGCGCGCGTCGGTGACGTCGATCCCGCCGACCTCGCCCGCGTACCAGCTCGCGGGATCGATCGGGTCGACCGCACGCGGCTTGTTGACCGCGGCGAGGGCGCCCGCCGGCACGTCGACGCCGTGGACGGCGTGCATCGCCACCGCGAGCGCGGCGCGACCATCCTGCACCACGCCCTGCGCGAAGCCGGTGCGGTCGCGGGGCAGATCCGTCGCCACCGGCACGCCGCTGGCGGCGAGCAACGTCCCGCCCTGCCCGACCAGGACGCGCATCTCGCCGCGGTCGACGGGCACGCCGTCGACCAGCTGACGGACACGCACCACATCACCGCCCGCGACCGGCACGGTCGCGAACGGCGCGAGCTCGGTGAGCCCCTGGGCGGCGCCCCACTGCGGCGCGAGCGCACGCAGATGCGCGATCGCCGACAAGGCCGGCGTCGCCGCCGGGATCGCCGGCATCGTGCCGCCGCGCAGGAGGCGGGGCGACGCGGTCACCTGCGCGCGTGCGCCGAGCTGGGCCACGGGCGTGTCGGCGAGCGGCACGGCGACGGAGTGACCGCTCGAGCGCGGGGCGCTGGACGGATCCGAACAACCGGAGGGAACAGCGAAGGCCGCGGCGGCAAGGGCCGCGGCGAGGGAGGGAACGCGCGGTCGGCTCATCGGCGGCGAACCTACCCGACCTCGGCGCGCCCGCTCCCGCCGGCGACGCCATCACCCGCTGGCAGTTCCTGCTAACCGGGGGCGACGCGGCCCCCGCGCCTCATCACTTCATGACGTGACAGGCCGTACAGCCGAACCCATCCTGCTGCTCGGGTGACCACTCGGGCATCCCGAGCAGCTCCGCCATCTTCGGCTTCACCTTCGAGCCCATGAACTCCATCATGGGCTTGGCCTCCTCCGGCGGGTTCTGGAACAGCTCGCCCGTGAGCTCGGGCAGATCCGGGTGGGGCATCTTGTACGTGTGATCGTCGATGCCGCTGCCGTGGCAGGTCTTGCACGTGAAGTCGGCGAAGCGCTCGGGGTCGAACGCCTGGAACTCGGCCTTCATCGTCGGCAGGACGACCTGCTTCATGAACTCCTCCTGGGCCTCGTGATCCATCGACGCCCACTGCCCGGGGGCGAGCGGGCCGAGCGCGGGCTCCGTCGGGCCGGTGCCGCCGCCGCCGCCGCCTGCGGGCGTCGACTTGCCGCCACAGGCCGCCGCCAGGACGAGGATCGAGAGGAAGAACGAACGGTGGTTCACGATGCGCATGGGCGGGGAAGCTACTACGAGGGATCGCTCTCGACCAGCGCGAGGCGTCGTTCCAGGAACCGTCGCTCGGGATCGGTGCCGACCAGCATCAGCGCGTGGCGGTACGCCGCCGCCGCCTCGGACCGTCGTCCCAGCCGACGCAGGAGATCGGCGCGCGCGGCCGGCAAGAGGTAATAGGACGAGAGCGTCCGCTCGGCGGACAGCCGATCCATGCGCGCGAGCCCGACCTCGGGCGCGAACGCCATCGCCTCGGCGGCCGCGAGGTTGAGCTCGACGACCGGGGTCGGCGCGATCGCCAGGAGGTGGCGATAGAGCCCGACGATCTGACGCCAGTCGGTGTCCGCGGCGCGCGCCGCGCGCGCGTGCACCGCGGCGATCGCGGCCTGGATCGCGTAGGGCCCCGGCCGCCCGGCGCGCAGCGCGTGCTCGACGAGCGCGAGGCCGCGCGCGATCTCCCCGGCGTCCCAGCGGCCGCGATCCTGATCCTCGAGGAGCACGACGTCACCGTTCGCGTCGATGCGCGCCGGACGCCGCGCGTCGACGAGGAGCATGAGCGCGAGGAGCGCGTTGGCCTCGAGCCGCTCGTCGACCAGCGCCGCGACGAGCTCGCCCAGCCGGATCGCCTCGGCGCAGAGCTCGCGCCGCATGAGGTCGTCACCCGCCGTCGCCGCGTAGCCCTCGTTGAACACGAGGTAGATGACGGCGAGCACCGCGTCGGTCCGCTCGGCCAGCTCCTCGGATGGCGGCACGCGGTACGGGATGTGCGCGTCGCGGATCTTGCCCTTGGCGCGCACGAGCCGCTGCGCCATCGTCGCCGGCGGGACCAGGAACGCGCGCGCGATCTCGTCGGTGGTGAGGCCGCACAGCGTCCGCAAGGTCAGCGCGATCTGCGCCTCGAGCGCCAGCGCCGGATGGCAGCACGTGTAGACGAGGCGCAAGGTGTCGTCGGCCACGGGGCCATCCTCCTCGACGTGCACGTCGCGGTCGCGCGCGCGCTGGACGAGGTCGGCGGCGATCGCGGGCTGCTTGTCGGCGAAGCGAGCGGCGCGGCGCAGGCCGTCGACGCCCTTGTTGCGCGCGGCGCGCACCAGCCACGCGGACGGATCACCGGGCACGCCGTCGCGCGGCCACTGATCGAGCGCCGCGACGACGGCGTCGCCCAGCGCGTCCTCGGCGCGATCGAAGTCGCCGAGCACGCGGATGAGGGCGGCGAGCGCGCGGCGGCGCTCCTCGCGCACCACGCGCGCGACGGCCTCTCGGCTCGGCGACGTCAGGCTACGGCGCCTTGTCGAAGACCATGATCGGGCGCACCTCGATCGAGCCGGTCTTCGCCCCGGGGATGCGGGCGGCGAGCTTGATCGCCTCGTCCAGATCGGCGGCCTCGACCACGTAGTACCCACCCAGCTGCTCGCGCGTCTCGGCGAACGGCCCGTCGGTCGTGAGCGTCTTGCCTTCGCGCACGCGCACGGTCGTCGCCGTGGACGTGGGCTCGAGGGCGTCGCCGCCCCGCATGTGACCCGACGCCTGGATCGCGGTCGTGTACTCGTCGTAGGCGCGGAGGACCTGCGCGCTCTGTTCGGGCGTCATGTCGGCGTAGAGCTGCTCGTTCTCGTAGATCATGAGGAGGTATTGCATCGGTTCGCTCCGGGTAGGTCGCGTGCTTCCTGCACGCGACCCTAGGTCGAACGGCCCTCCCTTGGATCGACAGCGGCGCGACTTTTTTCGCGCCGCCGCCGGCTACGAGAGCGCGCTCACCAGGTGGTGCGCGTTCGCGAGGTGATAGGCGACCACGAGACTGTACGCGGTCGCGCCGCTGTAGAGGGCGAGGTTCGCGCTCTTCCGGTGCCGGAGCCGCCACAGGAGCAGGACCGAGAGCGACACCAGCGCGAGCTTGATCGCCATGAAGCTGACCGCGCCGTGCCCGAGCGCCGAGGACATGAGCGGGTTGGCCTCGTCGGCGACGCCGGCCTCGACGAAGCACAGGGTCCAGACCGCATCCAGGAGGTTGAGGATGATCACCAGACCAGCGAGCCGCGTAGCCAACATCGGTCGCATGTAGGTGCACGCGCCGCGCCATGCGGGGCGGAGCGCAAACCCCGAAAACCACTGACCCCAGCCGGTCTCAGCTGGGGTCAGGATGTCCCATCGTGGCGGGAGTGTCGGGTCTCATTGCCGCCGGAGTCAGCCGGCGGCTACTTGCCGCCGGAGCCAGCCGGCGGTTACTTGCCGCCGGAGCCAGCCGGCGGCTACTTGCCGCCGGAGATAATGGCGTCGACGGCGTCCTTGTTCTCGTCCAGGTTCACCTTCTCGCCGTCCGGCTTCTCCTTGATGACCTCGATGATCTGGTCCTTGTCCTTCTTCGCCGGCGCGTTGGCTGCGCGGATCTCGGCGATCGCCTTCATCTTCGACGGGTTCTGGATGAGCAACCCGAAGGCGCCGTAGAACGCCATCTTGTCGACGGCCTGGACCTCGAACTCCGGCACCTTCCACACGGCGCGGCCCTCGATGGTCGCACCCTTGCCGTAGCGGGCCTCCATGAGGCCGCGGAAGAACGCGAAGTTGCGCTGATCGTCGGCGAGCGACTTGGTGTCGATCGCGATGAACATCTTCCACAGCTCGCCGCCGTGGAAGAAGAAGAACCGGCGCTGGTTCTTGCCGCCCTGGGTCTCCCAGTACACCAGCATCGACTCCTCGGTGTTGTGGGCGAACTCGCTGTCGATCACCGAGACGTCCCACCCGGTCTTCTTGCCGAGGAACTCGGTGTACGACTGCTTGATGCGGGTGACTTCCTTGTTCTTCTCCTTGCGGAGCTTGTCCTGGGTGTAGACGTCGTTGGTCGACTTGATCTGGTCGGCGTACCGCTCGTCGATCGACTTGGTGAGCTGGGTGAGCACCTCGTCCTTGCTCATCCCGAACTTGAAGGAGCCCATGAGCTCGGCCAGCGCCTTCTTCTGCTCGGCGTTGGGCGGCGCGACCTTCTCTTCCTTCTTCACGACCTTGGCCGGCGGCTTCTTTTTCTTCTTCGCCTTCGCCGCGTCGGCGGTCGAGGCGCCCAGGGCGAGGCCCAGACCGATGACGAAGGTGGTCGCAAGACGGACGAGTCGGGACATGGTTCCTCCGACGTGGAGTCTAGCCGCGGGATCCATCCGGATCCAGCGGTCATCCACAGACGTCCGTCCAGCCTCCCTATTCACGGTCCCCGTGCCCGTGCCCGTGCCCGTGCCCGTGCCCGATCTCCTCTCCGTCTGCCCTCTCCGTCAGTTCCCGACCCGCACCTCTCGGTCCATCGACAGCGATTCCGAGGCCCCCGTCAACGCATCGGGCGTCACCGCCACGTCGAGCTCGCTGCCCGACACCGAGCCGTGGCAGCCGCCGCAGACGGCATCGAAGAGATTCTCCGAGACCCCCATCGAGATGACCTCGCCGGGAGACACCTGGTGCTCCTCCCCGAAGTTCACGATCCGGCCCCCGCTGGCGTCCTGGAGCTCGAACACCAGTCCGACGCCGGCGGGCACGTTGACGCGGATCGAGCCGTCGGCGGCGAGCGGCGCACGCCCGAGGAGCTCTCGCTGCTGGAACACGGCGCCCGAGGTCATGCTCGCCGGCGCCGGCTGCTCGCGGAACACGGCCATCTGGGTCGCGTCGCGGAACGCGTCGACCGGCCGCCCTCGCCGCAGGTTGCCGGTGAAGAGCGTGAACACCATCGGCGCGTCCGGCATGTGGATGATCGAGCGCCCCGCGCCCGTCGCGTTCTCGCTGATCGCGCCGCCGAACACGAGCTGACGGCGGTTGTAGTACGGCTTGCGCGGCGCGTGCTTCACGCCGAGCACGGCGTCGACCTGCGCCCCGGCGCCGCCGAGCAGCGTCGTGCGGTTGCCGGTCCGCGGATCGATCGCGACGATGTCCCAGTCGAAGGACGTCGCCGTCCCCAGATCCCCGTTGAACGCCGCGTAGGACACCATGATCCGTCCGTCGGGGAGACCGCTCGGGTTGCGGTAGGCGCCGTTCGTGGCCATGCCGACGCGCCCGGTCGCCGCGGCGTCGGGGAACGTGACCGCCCGCAGGTAGCCGTCGTCGTTGCGTCCGAGCTCGAAGGGCCCGACCGAGCGGTTGAAGATCGCGAGCGTACCGGCGCCGCCGCGGGCGCCCTCGTCGGAGAAGATGGCGAGGAAGTTGTTGTTGAAGTCCTCGCGGATGTCCGTGGCCTGGCTGTAGCCGACCGACGGCGACAGGACGGACATGTCGGCGCCGTCGACATACGGCGACTGCGCGCGCTGGGCGAGCAGCGGGTGGTAGTCGGTGCGGTCCCAGTTGATGCGCCGTCCGGCGAGCTGATAGAAGGGCGCGTCCGACACCTTCTCCGTCGTCATCGTGATGCGGCCCTCGCGCATCATCTGCGGCCCGATCTCGGAGTTGGTGAGGTAGGTCAGCTGCTCGAGGCCGCTGCCGTCGGTGCGCATGCGCCAGATGTCCGACTGCGGCAGGAAGAGCTTGCGCGAGCGCGTGCCGGCACGCGACGACGCGAACACGATCCACTCACCGTCCGGTGACCACGCGGGATCGAAGTTGTGCACCTTGAGGCCGTTGACGTCGGGCTCGGGCGGCGTGATGCGCTGGCAGTTCGAGCCGTCGGTGTTCACCCGCCAGACCCCCAGCGGGTCGGTCGGCCCGGTGCGCATCGCGAACACGACCGTGGTCCCGTCGTGGCGGATGTCCGGCGCCCGGACATCCGCCTGGGCCGTCGCGACGCCGCAGTTCCCGAGCAGCGAGGTGTCGGCGCCGACGCCGGTGATCGCGCCCAGGGCCCCGACGCTGGCCTGCGCGACGCGGAGATCGGAGCCGCCCTGGTAGGTGTCGAACTCGAGCGGTCCGGCGACGTGAGTCGCCGCCCGCTCGACGTACACGAGCGGGATCGTGCTGCCCGCGCCCAGCGCGTCGATCTCCCCGCGCGTCACCGCCGCGGCGCGCTCGATGCGCACCCACTCGAGCAGGATGCAGATCGGCTGCGTGTTCATGGGGTCGAACGTGCCGGGGCACACGGACGGATCGCCGATGAAGAGCTGGCCCCCTCGGTGCGCGATGCCGCCGTCGGAGGGCGTGATCGCCTTGGCCACCGCGCGCCCGCGGCGCGGATCGGGCACCTCGATCGCCATGAACTCGTCGCGCAGGAGCGTGTAGTTCTTCTCCAGCGCGACCGCCGAGAAGAAGCCCTCGCTGCCGGAGCGGAGCTTGAAGTCGTTGCCCGCGCTCGGGCTGTGGCAGGCCTCGAACGCGCAGCCGCGCGTGAGCAGCATGGGCTGCACGCGATCGGCGAAGAACTGCCGCCCCGGATCGCCGACGCCGAACGGGATCGGGCCGACCTTCTCGGCCCACGCCTTGATGATCGCGTACGGCCCGTCGGCGCTCGTGCGGTCCGGGAACTTGTCGCCGCCGGTGTGCGGGCCTCCCCCGGCGCCGCGGGCGAGCGGGATGCGCAGGAGCTGCGACTGATCGACCGGTGCGTCGACGAACGCCCACGCCTGGCTCATGTTGAACGCGAGCTGCGTGTCGTCGTCGCCGCAGGTGATGTAGAAGTCGGACTGCGGCGCGCCGTGACAGCTCGAGCTGTTGCAGCCGCCGTTGGTGCGATCGTCGCTGCCGTCGAGGAGCGGCTGCACGCGGTCGCGGAACTCGGCGAAGTTCGGGTCCTGCAGGTAGGGCATGGCCACGAAGTCACTCGGCACGGCCGAGTTGCACGACCCGGTGCCGCTGACCGGCGGCGTCGGCGGCGGCAGGCCGTTCTCGGTGGCCCCGTTCTCCATCCAGGTGAGGAGCGTGAGGTACGCGTCCTCGCCGACGAGCAGGTTGGGTCCGCCGACGTGGGCGACCTCGAGATCCTTGAACTCGTCGCCGTACGCGATCGCCAGCTGCGCGGAGCCGACCGCCTTGATCAGCATGAGCGGCAGCGGGTACGCCCCGAAGGGCCGCAGGAGGTCGCGGCGCTTCTGCACGTTCTCGAAGCTCATGACGTCCAGGTTGCCGGCGGCGAACTGGAACGGATCGCCCGGGTTGGCCCGGTGACAGCCCGACGTGTTGCCCGAGCACGAGTTGACGAGGATCGGCTCGATGTGGCGCTGGTAGTACGTGCGGCGCGGCGGCGGATCGCTGCAGGCGCTCAGGGCGAGCGCGCCCAGCCCGACGATCGCAGCCCATGGGGCGAACCACGGGGAGACCTTCATCATCTGGGGCACGAGTTTACTCCAGTGGCTCGAGAGTCAGCGCGCCGATCACACGTCCTTCGCCGTCGACGACGTCGAGCGTGATCAGCGCCTCGGCGCGCTCGCTGGCGCCGCGTGGGTCGCCCTCCGAAAACGCGGGTGGCCGCGGGTGGGCCGCGGCCTTACCGGAGGGCGTCTCGCCACGCCGCCGCACCGATCAGAGTCCCGCCAGCGCGGCCTTTGCGGTCTGGCGCACCAGCGACGACGGATCGGAGGTGGCGGCGGTGAGCGCCGCGCGCGACGCGCTGTCGCCGATGCGGCCCAGCGCCCAGGCCGCGTTGCGGCGGACGTTGGCGTCGGGGTCACCCGCGAGCGCGGCCTCGAGCGCGGCGCGTCCGCTGGCGTCGCGCAGCTCGCCGACGACGCCGGCCGCCTTGGCGCGGACGGTCGCGTCGGTGTCGCCGAGCAGCCCGACGACGGGCGCCGCCGACGCCTGCTTGCGCACCTGCAGCCACGACGTGGCCGCGGCGAAGCGCACGCTGGCGTCGCTGTCGCTCATCGCGGCCGTGAGCGCCGCGTTGGCGTTGCGGTGACCGATGGTGCCGAGGGCGCGCGCCGCGGCCATGCGGGCCTCGGGCGACAGGTCGGTGCGCGTCACCGCCGCCGCCAGCGCCGGGATGGCCTGCGGGTGGCGGAACGTGCCGAGGATGTCGGCGGCGTTGCGGGCGAGCCGCGAGTCGCTGCCGGCGAGATCGGCGACCGAGCGCTCGGTCAGCTGGGTCTTCAGCACCGGGCGGCGCGCGATCCACCAGGCGGCGGCCTCGCGCAGCTCGTAGCGATCGTGGTCGAGCAGGTCGAGCACGGTCGGCGTGCACGCGTCGCAGATCAGGCGCTCCGCGCGCTCGAGCTCCGCGATGATGGCGTCGACCGAGCCGGTCGCCACCGCGTTCTGGATGCGCGCCGCCGAGCCGCCGCGGCCAGCCTCCGCCGTGTTGCTACCGACGGCGAGCAGGCCCACCACCGCGGCAGCCAGGAACATTTGCTTCATCGTACGCATGGTCGTTCTCCTTGGCGTGGGTGGTGGATCAGTTGGGGGCGTTCTCGCGCGAGTAGAACTGACCGCCGAGGTCGGCCATCAGCACCAGGAGGTAGTACTCGTCGGCCGTGAGCTCCTGGCCGACCGCCGCCGCGTGCGCCGGGAACTGGCTCACCGGGAAGGCGCGGACGCCCAGGTTCTGGGTCGGGAACTGCTGCACCGGGTTGAGCTTCTTGATGAGCTCCGACTCGCGGGCGTTGCCGGGCTCCACGTAGGTCTTGATCTCGCCGACGATGACCAGGCCGGCGTCCTCGAGCTCCATCATGTCGGGGCCCATGAGCGAGAGGTGCGACCGCGAGTAGCCGGAGAACATCTCGTCACCGACGCCGTAGACCGCCTCGCCGCCGCGCAGGTCGAAGGTCCAGCTGAACGTCGCGCCGGTCATCGGGTCGCTGATGCTCCAGCTCGGGTTGGCCGGGCCAGGGGTGCCGTTGTGGCAGCTCACGCACTTGGCGTCGAAGATGTTCTGGAGGGCGACATCCCAGGGCACGCCGACCGTGCCGTCGCGGGTGAAGCCACCGACCGACACGCGCTGGTCACGCGTCGCGGTCGCGCGCAGGTCCGACGGGCCGCGGGCCACCGCCTCGGTGAGGCCCGGGTCGATGATGACGGAGTCGGTGCGGCTCTCGTGGCAGCCGCCGCAGACGCGCGACTCACCGGCCGCGCCCGAGAACCAGACCGGCTCGTTCGCGTTCTCGTGGGTCATGCCGAACACGTCGATCGCCTGGAGGTGGACCGGGATGTTGGCCGGGATGAGGCCGAGCCACGAGCCGTCGCCGCGGACCGGCGCGACGCCGAGGACGGCGGCGCCCTCGTGCTCGGTGATGCCGAAGTCGTCGGGGATGCCCTCCTCGACCGAGAAGCCCTCGACGACGCGCACGCCGTAGACCGAGCCGCGCTCGAGGTTGGCGATGGTCGAGCGGTGCACGTCCATCGAGCCGATGAGGGTCGTCGACTGGTCGTAGCTGTGGGTGCCCGACGGCGCGATCACCGGCGGCGCGTCGCGGCTGACGAGCGGACGCGGGAACACGTCCCACATGGCCGGGTCGTCGTAGAGCGGGCGGCGCGTGCGGCGCTGCGAGTCGTAGACGTAGATGCCGAAGTTCGCCTCGTTGCCCGGGCCGGCGGCGCCGAGCGTACCCGACTCGACCGGGCCGTCGGCCCACGCGACGAGCAGGTCGGGGTAGTCCTTGGCGTTGAGCGGGTACGCGTCGTAGTAGCG